>NZ_RHQP01000009.1:154491-173999 GCF_003935465.1 Pseudomonas sp. o96-267 | reverse complement strand
CAAAATGCCATGGCAATGCGGCATGATGCTCCGGCTTCAATTCAATAACCGTGTTGCACTCAGCTCCTGCAACCGCCGCAGATATTAACGCTGAGGCTGCCGAGCTAATTCAGAGTAATTGGGATGCCAGACAGCCTGCTTTCCAATCTGAAATCGCTCTTTTGAGCCAAAGTGACCCTGATCGCGGGGTTGCACTTGTAAGGTACTTGGACGTTGCTTTTTCAGAGTCTGGCTATAGCCTGGATAAAACATTCAATACATGGTCTCAAAAGGCACTTGGCCCCGGTGCTGCAATGTATCCCGAGCTACATCGTTTTGGTGTGCACTTCGGATTTGTCGATATTGTTGTATATTTAACGGAAATGGGGCCGACTGGCTTCAGCAAAATTCAATCGTCTGGAGTTTTCAGTGAGTCAACTATAAAGATTTATGAAGATATGAACCTGAAGAGGAAAAATAACCGATGATGGCCTTCGTCGATATTCTGGCTACGCTCGGTTGCGCAGGTGTGCATTTAGCATATATCCGTCACAGATATTAGCTCCAGGCTATTCTCATTGCACTCAAAACATCGAACAATTTTCTTTACCTCGCTATTTGATACTGAGCATAAGCCGTTTTGACAAGAATACTCTATAAGCCCCAGATGGCCGCTTTCCGTTAATTCAAGCGCAATAGCAAGTCGTGGCGTTCTTGAAACGAGAAAGCTTTCTTCCGCGCCACACTTACAAGCGTAGCCATAAATAACACGGTTTAAAGGCTCAGAAGGGTAGCGAAGCTGCGCTATCGAATGGTAGGCCATCGTATTTGACCCTATAGATAATGGATTATTAAGCTATTTCAGCCGTTTTAGATACAGCTTGAATTCTTTTCTAAAGCTTTTAATGTCTATTTGTCCTCCTTGTAGGGCTATGAATACGGCCTCATAAATGAAGTCCTTGAACCTACTCCATTTGCCAGGGTTCTTAAGTGCGGCATGAGTATACTTTGGCTTAATAAGCGATCCATAGCGCTCGTAAAATACTTCATTGTATGTTTGACTCTCTTTGATTTTCTCAAGAGCCACATACCCAGCAACCATTAAGGTTCTAAGCTTTCTTAAAGTTCGCGCTCTTTTCCCGCCATAGGAAATGAATCTGGTTAGCTCGTCAACGTAGATAATGTACTTTGATTCGCTGCCTGAATAGCAGCTCAATGTTCTATTTTGGCTTAGCGCAAGCAATAGATCGTCTAGATGCTTCCTATTCTGACAAAATAGATGGCCTATATCCCTATCAGGATCAATTTTTAGTATTGCCTCAACGCGGGATCTCTTTTTAGACTTCTGGAGGCGGCTTATTTCAATGTAACTTTCGATGATGTCGCCTAAGAAATCCTCTACTTTCTTGAGGATCGTATTGTTGTCCATGCTTTCATCAACAGCCCACTTCTTCATTAGCTGGCTGCGCTTTATCTTTAGCCCTCCCGAAATGTAATTGTTCCCGAAATTTCTATTCTGGTACGCACCCCCATAAAACAGGTTTTCATAATGCAATAAACCTATTGAATTTTTGCCCCGTGCCGGAGCTATGTGGCAAATTTCAATATCTCCTTTTGGCTTATTCTTGATGAAATCCATTGTTTTCGTGAAAGACTCTAAATTGTGATTGCTTAGAATCTGCACGGTTTCTGCTCTTCGGCACTCCTTTATTAAGTAGATGATATGGGGAACCTGTACTAGCAGTGATTTTCCCTTCCTGATACGAGCTTCCGCAGTAAGTTTTCTCCTCGATGCTATTTTTCTACAGTTGACAGAGCAGTACTTCTTATTTTTGTACTGTCTGGTTCTATCAGTTATTGGTGTTTTACACTCCTTGCATAGCTTTGTCATGATGGATTACCTAGCGATGTATGCTACGTATTGACCTCTTTAGGTTATGAAGTGGCATATAGGCTAGATATCTGTATATATGACTATCTAAGGTGTACCTATACCACTACTAGCTACCCTCAGCCTGTTAGATACCGTAAAAGGTCTTTTCTCTCAGGTTTAAGTGCAAAAGACGTGTATTTGGGGGTGAATTACGACAAATACACGCTTTCTGGGTAAATTTGATGAGCCGATTGCAGGTTGGTTGCAATGATTCTTCATGTCTCAGCCAACGGCTCTCCCTTAGGTATCGCCGGGTATTCAAAACGCTGTTTCAGGCGACCCCTCTTTGGGTTAAGAACCAGTCGAATTGCAATTAGCTGTCATTGGTAGGTTATGCCGGGTCGTAATCACCTCAGCCTGGAAAGGCACTAAGTTGGTGTAGAGACGCCAAGTCGGGGATCACTCCTGACTGCTCAGGCCTGCCGAGCGCGCTTCTGGCGTGTTCCTTCATTTGGGGACTCATCTGCTGTTTTCCTTGGCCTGGCGATTGATGTATGCCTCCAGTTCCTTGACCAGTACCAAGCGACGGCGCCCCAGCTTGAAGCTCTCGATCTCTCCTCGCGCCAGGATCTCGTAGAACATCGATCTAGCTACGCCGATCAGCCGGGCTCCGTCCTCGACGCCTACAGACAGCGGGTTTATGGGTGTATGCGGGTTCATAAGGTGCGTCTCCTGGTAGCGGCGTATCTGCCTGTGCACTACGATGTCTTTACACGCTAGTGCAAAGGCTTTCTCTGGTCAAGGCTTTTTCTTGTGCGTGCCGATTCGGTGTGGCACCCTGTGGGAAACCAATGCCCTCGGACAGAAAATGCTCGTCAGGAAAAAGTCAGAAGCGCTGAATTTTCGCGTAAGCCCGATGTTTAAGACGTACCTTGAGGGTGCGGCAAATGCTATGGGAAAGACATCTACACAGTTGGTGGAGGATGCAGTAACTGATATTGCGGATCAGATTTATATTGACCCGCCTATGCTTGAAATCAGTGCTGAATTCTTAAAGGGTAGACCTTTATCATTAAGAGCTGCACTGACGGCGGCTTTTGTACCTGGGGAGCCCATCTTGACGAAGCTCAGGACTGCCTACATTGCAGATGTTGCGCTGAGCCAACGGGACATAGTGATAGCAAAAACTATCTTCAACTCCCCAAGACACTTTTCCGGTAAAAAAAGGTTATTTTCAGCTTCTGAAGGGATAATAGATAAGGATTACATTCCACATCTGCCGGCGTTGGATTTAGATAAGATATCTAGAAGAATGCCTTCGTTAGAGGCCTATGCCGCATTCAAGGAAAAGAATCCTAAGCTAAAGATGAACTACGATGCTTTTCTTGAAATTACTGCTGATGAGTAATGATTCAAAGTAGTGCTACAGCCGCAGCTGTGGTTTCAGGGGCCAGGTGGGCGTAACGTAACGTCATCGCAATATCCGAATGCCCAAGCAGGACGCGAACAGTATTAAGTGCGGCCCCTCGCATTACTAGATTTGATGCGAAAGTGTGGCGCAGATCATGCCAGCGGAACCCGTCAATCTTCGCTTCAGCTAGGACGCCGGCCCATGATTTTTTGACGTTATCCAGCCTGCCCCCTGATTGACTGGGGAATACATAGCCTTGACGCTCCTCTGGCCTACGCCAGTTGCTTAATACGGCTACTGCTTCCTTATTCAAATCTATGTAGCGGGTCTGGCCTGACTTTGATGTTTTACCCACAACCGTGAGCTTCTTATTAGCTAGATCCACGTCGCGCCAATCTAGATTGAACACTTCACCTTGTCGCATCCCAGTATTGAGTGACAACAAGACCAGCGGTTTGAGATGGTCTGCAAACTCGACTTCTCGCAAGTCGGCCATTAGCTCTTTCTGCCGCTCAGCGCGCCACTGATTAGCGCTATCACGCTCTGCTCGAATCCTCTCTTGCCTATTGTCCAGTGCGGCGCGAAGACGTTTCTCCTCATCGGTTGATAGAAACCTAACGCGGCTGCGTTGATCGACCTTCAGCCGGCGTACCTTTATCAGTGGGTGAGCATCAAGAAAGCCCCATTCCACTGCTCGCGAGAGCAGTCCCTTTAACCGAACGAGGTTGCGGTTTGCGGTCGCCGGAGAAAGGCCTGCTTCGAGCCAAGATGTGCGCAGTCGCTCAACGAGCCCCGGACTTATTTCATCTAGACGGAGCGTCAGCAATCCCGCAAAACTAGTTCGAATAGACCGAACACTGTTTGCGCCGTCCTTTTGGTGAGCCACAACCCAGGCTTCGAACTGCTCATTGACGAATTCTTCAAGGGTCGGAACGGTAGCGCCCTTGCGGCTCTGTGACACGGCCAGCGGCTCACCGTGGGTGTGAGCCTCAGCAAGGTATCGGATTGCATCCTTTCGGGCTTGTTCTAGCGTCAGGATGCCGACACGGCCCAGCGTTTTTTTCTTTCCTCTAGCCCACCTCACCACATAAGCCTTGTGACCCTTCGCAGTGACCCTGACAAACAGCCCCGAAACAGTAGTATCGTGGACTTCGTAGGTGGTTCCGGTCGTCGCCAGACCATTGAGTAAGGCGAGCGTAATTTTAGCTTTCATAGGCCCGTGGGTGCATTGTGGGTGCAAATTGCACTATACCGCCAGGAATAACCGGACTCAACTGGACTGTAAGTTGCTGTTTTATAAGATAAATATATGATCTTGAAGGAGGTCTAAACGCCCTCCGAAGGCAGGGGTCGTGGGTTCGAATCCCGCCGAGTGCGCCAGATCATCAAAGGCTCCAAGTGAAAACTTGGGGCTTTTTTTGTTTGGCCAGAGCAGCGGATATCAGCACTTCGCAGCTCACTTACAGGCCTGGCTAGCCTGGCCAGCCCGGCCTTCAACAGTTCGGCAACGCGCTCATTCGAATCGAGCCGTTTTAGCCTGGGAATAGCCCGCATGGTAAGGTGTTAGCCCCTGCTCACCTTAAAACTGGGCACTCGAGGCCCTCACAAGAGCGATCTGGATGCAAGCCAAGGCCCACGAAGTTCCTGTGCCGCCGGTGCTGCAAGATCTGCGGGCCGGAACGGCGAAACTGCACGTCAGTCTGGAAAAAAAGCTTCCTTTTTTTTCAGACCACTTCGACACGAATGCCTTTCAACGGCTGATGCAGGCGTACTACGGCTTCTATCTGCCGCTTGAAAACGCGTTGCTCGATGCCGCCGTGACACCGGCTGATTTCGATCTCGCCTCACGCCTCAAAGCACCCACCCTGCGCGAAGACCTGCTTGCTCTGGGCCTGTCAGCCGAGGACATCGAGGGCTTGCCGATCTGCCAGTCATTGCCCGCAATCAGCGACAGGCCGGCCTGCCTGGGCGTTTTATATGTGCTCGAAGGGGCGACGCTTGGTGGGCAAATTCTGCGCCGGGAAATGGCTTCACGGCTGGAGCTGAATGCCGACAACGGGGCGGCATTTCTCGACATCTACGGGGCGGAAACAGGGCGGCGCTGGCGCAATTTCATCGATTTTTTGAGTAGTCGACCACTGGATACGGTCGAACGTAGGGCTGTTGTCATGACAGCCCAAGCCACATTTAGCTGTTTCGAGCGCTGGCTTGAAAGCAGAGAGGTACTGATATGACCCCGCAGAACAAAGATGCTTTTGAGGAATTGCTGGCCAACTGCGCCGACGAGCCCATCCGCTTCCCCGGGGCGATTCAACCCCATGGTTTGCTGCTGACACTCAGCGAGGCCGACCTTGCGATCATCCAGATCAGCGCCAACGTCAAAACCTTGCTGGCGCACACACCGCAAGAACTGATCGGCCAGCCATTACACCGGCTGATTGGCGAGACTCATGCCGAAGCAGTGCGCGAGGCGCTGGTACAGCCAGCGTTCGCCGACGCCGGCCCACTGCACGTTCACATCAATGGCACGACCTTCGAGGGCTTTCTGCACCGGCATCAGGGCGTGTTGATCCTGGAGCTGGAAGTCCACGTCGAAAATTTCCAGCCGCGCAACGTCGCAGGGCTCAACACCAACCTGGGACGCATGCTCCAGCGCTTGCAAATGGCGACCACGCTGCAAGAGCTGTATGACATCAGCGTCAAGGAAATTCAGGCGATGACCGGTTATGACCGGGTGCTGATCTATCGCTTTGAGGAAGAGGGCCATGGTCAGGTCATCGCTGAAGCCTCCGCCCCGTCAATGGAGGTCTTCAATGGTTTGTTCTTCCCCGCCTCGGACATCCCCGAGCAGGCTCGTGAGTTGTATCGCACCAATTGGCTGCGGATCATCCCCAATGCCGATTACCAACCCGTGCCCCTGGTGCCGAAACTGCGACCCGACACGCAGACCCCGTTGGACTTGAGCTTCGCTACCTTGCGCAGCGTTTCACCGATTCACTGCCAATACATGAAGAACATGGGCGTGCTGTCGTCGATGAGCATTTCTCTGCTCAAGGACGACAAACTCTGGGGCCTGATCAGTTGCGGCAATCGCCAGCCGTTGCACGTACCGCATGAGCTGCGCAGCGCCTGTCAGACTATCGGCCAGGTGTTGTCGTTGCAGATCAGCGCCATGGAATCGTTGGAAATCAACCGCCAGCGTGAAGAGAAAATCGATGAGCTGACGCTACTCAATCAGGCAATGATCGATTCGCCGCAGAATGTTTTCGATGGGCTCGCAGGACAACCTGAGGTGCTGATGGCGCTGACCGGAGCCGGCGGTGTCGCCATCATCGAAGACAAGCAGTTGCACCGCTACGGCAACTGCCCGGAGCCCCAGGAAATCCGCGCGCTGCACAGATGGTTGCAAGACAGAGGCGAGTCGGTGTTTTACAGTCATCACCTTGCTGGTGTCTATCCGCCCGCCGCGCAGTACCCGCAGGTGGCCAGCGGTGTGCTGGCGATGAGCCTGCCCAAACCGGTGGATAACGGTGTGTTGTGGTTTCGGCCGGAGGTAAAGGAGAGCATCCACTGGAGCGGCGACCCGCGCAAACCCATGGATCTGGAAAACTCCGATGCAGGCCTGCGCTTGCGCCCTCGCACATCCTTCGAAATCTGGAAGGTCGAGATGGCTGGGATCTCGACCAAATGGAGCCACGGGGATTTGTTTGCGGCCAACGACCTGCGCCGCTCGGCGCTGGAGCATGACCTGGCCCGGCAAGTACGCCGCGAGCAGGAGGCGGTGCGTGCCCGTGACGAGCTGGTTGCTGTGGTATCGCATGATCTGAGAAATCCCATGACGGTGATTTCGATGCTCTGCGGCATGATGCAGAAGACCTTCAGCTCTGATGGCCCGCACACGTCGAGACGCATCGCCACGGCGCTCGACACCATGCAACAGGCGGCCGGCAGGATGAATACGCTGCTTGAGGATTTGCTCGACACCTCGAAGATCGACGCCGGGCGCTACACCATCACCCCGCAGAAGCTCGATGTCGGGTACATGTTTGAAGAAGCGCAATCGCTGCTCGCACCACTGGCTCTCGACAAGGACATCAGCATCTCCTTCGAGGCGGATCCTGACCTACGGATTCACGCTGACCCCGAGCGGCTGTTTCAGGTGCTCTCGAACCTGATCGGCAATGCGATCAAGTTCACCCCTCGACGGGGCACGGTCGGCGTCCGCGCGAAATCCGTCGGCGATGACATCGTATTTACTGTGCGCGATACCGGCGAGGGCATCCCCAAGGAACACCTGCCTCATGTGTTCGACCGTTACTGGACGGCCAAAGATGGCAATCCAACCGGGACTGGGCTTGGTTTGTACATTACCCAAGGCATAGTGGAAGCCCATGGCGGACATATCGCTGTCGAAAGCGAGCCAGGTGAGGGCTCGGAGTTTCAGTTCACGGTGCCAGCGCTTGCAGAGAGCCCCGCGTAGTATTGCTATCTACACACGCTCGCCCATCTGAGGTCTTTCTGGTGGCGAGGATTTTCGCCGCCATTGGCGTCCGGAATAGATAGGCCACTGCATCGCCAGGCAATGGAGAGAACACATATGGAAATTCTGCTGCTGATCACCGTCGCCTTCGTTGTGCTCTTCATCTACAGCTGGCGGCGCTCGCGCCCCGGGCCTCTGCCGCGCAAGAGAAAGCACAGCGGCCTGAGCGGACAGGACTCCGGCTCAGGTTTCACTGACGGAGGCTTCGACTATAGCGGAGGGGGCGATGGCGGCGGCGGTGGAGGCGACTGATCGCTCAAATCACCCCCAACGTCAGCGCCTTCAAGGTCGCCGCCGCACGCGTCGAGCAGTGCAGCTTGCGGAACACGCTCTCGACATGAGTGCGCACCGTGCTCGGGCTGATGCCCAGATCGCGCGCTACTTCCTTGTTGCTCGCCCCACTGCTGATGCGCTGCAGGATCTGCGTCTCGCGTTCGCTGAGCAGGCCGTTGCCGGGCTTGCTGGTAAGCGGCGCCTGCTCGCCGTGCGCTGCGCTGATCACTGCCTGGCAGGCGCGTGAGTCGAAGCGGCCCTGCTCGGCTTCATCCAGTAATACGCGAGCAGCCTGATCGTCGCTGAAGGCCGGGCGCCAGGGGCGCTCACCGCGCAATGCGAGCCAAGCCAGTGCGGCGCTCAGCAGGCGGTGTTCGGCGCTCAGGGCATCACCGCTCAGTGAGCGGAAATAACCGCTGCCATCCAGCCGTTCGTAGGCATGCGCGGCCAGTTGTCCGGCTTCGCTCAGGCCACCGATCTGACTGCAGGCGCGGTGCGTCCAGTACGGCACCAGGCGTACCGATTCGAGGTCACCTTCGAGCAGCGGGCCGGGCGTGCTCCAGATTCGATTGGGCACGGCCGCGCGCCCCAGGCCATGGATTAGCGCGGCCTTGGCCAGCAGTTCGACACGCGGCTCGGGCAGGCTCCAGAGCCGGCCGGCATCGCGCACCAGATTCGACGCCTGACGTGAATAGCCGGCCATCCAGGACAGCTTGAGATCGATCACATCGCCCACCAGGGTCAGCGAGACCTGCGGCCCGGCGCCAGGCAGCATGCTCTCGGGTGTACGCAGTGCCTCCAACCAATCCGCTGCGTGGCGGACAAGCAGCTCGGCGAGGCCCGCAGGATAGCGGCGATCGCCCTGCGCACCGATCCACTCCAGCGCTGCCTCCAGCCCGTGGACGCGCGAAAGGATTTCCAGATCCCCGGCCAGCACCACGTGATAGACCACCTGCGGAATATCGGGATGACGCAGGCCCAGCGGCCGGCCACTGCCGTCGAAGCATTCGAAGATATGCCGCAGCCCCACCTCGACCTGCGTCGGCAAATCGAGGGTGCGGGCCACCTCACCGGCCACTTCGCAGTGCACCACGGCCAAGGGTGTGGTGCGCAGCATGGCGCGCTGGCCGGCAGCATCCAGGGTGTGCGCGAGCATGTCGCGGCGCCCGCCGACATCGTCGCCGAACAGGCGCATGAAGCCCTCGGCGTTGGCCGTACAGCCGGACCAACGCAGCAGCGCCACCTGCCGGGCCGCATCGATCTGCGCCTGATCGCCGCCAGCAGCCTGCACCAACCACTGCGCCAGGCGCGCGGTACGCCGCGACTGGTCGATGGGCTGGCCCATGCTCAGGTCACCGACCATGGCAAGGGCCAGCATGGCGTCTTCGAGCGCGACGGCGTCATTCACCTGCATGGGCAGCTCTCCTGTTTTTTTGCCGGCCTCGGATAAACGACCGATACCGGGACACCGGCGCATTATCGACACTGAACTCCCCCAAGCACAGGAGATTCCATCATGTTCAATACCAAGCCGCTGATCCTCGCACTCGCCATCGCCAGCCCCTTCTTCGCCATCAATGCCCAGGCTGCCGAGGCCAAGCCTTCGGTGGTCATCGTCCACGGTGCATTCGCCGACGGTTCCGACTGGGCCAAGGTCGTGCCGCTGCTGCAGGAAAAAGGCATCAAGGTCACCGTGGTACAAAACCCGCTGACCTCACTGGTCGACGACGTGGCCGCCACCCAGCGCGTGCTGAACAATCAGGAAGGCGACGTGGTTCTGGTCGGCCACTCCTGGGGCGGCACGGTGATCACCGAGGCCGGTGCCGACGAGAAAGTGCGCAGCCTGGTCTACGTCGCGGCGTTCGCCCCCAACGCCGGCCAGTCCAGCGGCGAGCTCTATAGCGGCTACCGCACTGCGCCGGGGTCGAGCCAGATCGCGGCGGACAAGAACGGCTTCCTCTACCTGACGCCACAAGGCATGGCGACCGACTTCGCACAGGACCTGCCAGCCGCGCAGACAGCAGTGTTGACCGCCACGCAAGGCCCGATCCGCGCAGCGGCGTTCGATGAGCGCACCAGCGTCGCGGCCTGGAAGCAGAAGCCGTCCTGGTACCTCGTCGCCAGCGATGACCGCATGATCGTGCCGGAGATGCAGCGCGACTTCGCCAAGAAGATCGGCGCGCAGACCACCGAGGTCGCTGCCAGCCACGTGCCGCAGCAGTCGCGTCCGGCCGATGTAGCCAAGGTGATTATCCAGGCGGTGGAGAAAACCCAGGCCGCAGCTAAATAAAGATTCGGCCTTCAGAATGAAAAATGCCGCACCCTCACGGGTGCGGCATTTTTCGTTGCAGCGCTGCGATCAGCTCAGCGCGTCACGGCTGTGCACGCCGTCAACCAGACGCTGAATGCCCAGCGGGTTGGCGTTCTGCAGCGCCTCCGGCAGTACCTCGTCCGGGTAGTTCTGGTAGCACACCGGACGCAGGAAGCGGTGGATCGCCAGGGTGCCGACCGACGTACCACGGGAGTCGGAAGTCGCCGGGTACGGGCCGCCATGGACCATGGAGTCGCAGACTTCCACGCCTGTCGGGTAGCCGTTGAGCAGCACACGGCCGGCTTTGACCTCCAGCAGCGGCAGCAGATCGCGGAAGGCGCTCAGGTCTTCACGCTCGGCGATCAGGGTCGCGGTCAGCTGGCCGTGCATGCTCTGCAGGGCACGGGTCAGCTCAGCGCTGTCGGCGACTTCGACGACGATGGTGGTCGGGCCGAAGACTTCTTCCTGCAGCAGGTGGTCGCCTTCGAGCAGCATGCTCACGTCAGCCTTGAACAGCTGCGGTTGTGCCTGGTTGCCGGCCTGCTCGTTGCCTGCCAGACGGCTGACCTTGGCATGGCCGCTCAACTGCGCAACACCGTTGGCGTAGCTGCGCAGGGTGCCGGCGTTGAGCATGGTCTGCGCCGGCTGAGCGCCGATGGCGTCGGCCAGGCCGGCGACGAAGTCGCTGAACTCGGCGCTGCGAATGCCGATGACCAGGCCCGGGTTGGTGCAGAACTGGCCGCAACCCAGTACCACGGAACCTGCCAGCTCCTTGGCCACGGTGGCGCCACGCGTTTTCAGGGCGCCCGGCAGGACGATCACCGGGTTGACGCTGGACATCTCGGCGAACACCGGGATCGGCTGCGGACGGGCAGCGGCCATGTCGCACAGGGCGCGACCGCCTTTCAGCGAACCGGTGAAGCCGACAGCCTGGATGGCCGGGTGCTTGACCAGGATCTCGCCGACGCCGCCGCCAAAGATCATGTTGAACACGCCCTTGGGCATGCCGGTTTTCTCGGCGGCGCGAATCACTGCGTCAGCCACGCACTCGGCAGTGGCCATGTGGCCGCTGTGCGCCTTGAACACCACCGGGCAACCGGCAGCCAGAGCAGAGGCGGTATCGCCACCAGCGGTGGAGAAGGCCAGCGGGAAGTTGCTGGCGCCGAACACGGCAACCGGGCCAACGCCGATCTGGTACTGACGCAGATCCGGGCGCGGCAGCGGCTGGCGATCCGGCAGGGCGCGGTCGATGCGCGCACCGTAGAAGTCACCACGACGCAGCACCTTGGCGAACAGGCGCATCTGGCCACTTGTACGACCACGTTCGCCCTGGATGCGGGCAGCCGGCAGTGCGGTTTCACGGGTGACCAGGGCAACGAAGTCATCACCGAGAGCGTCGATCTCGTCGGCGATGGCCTCGAGGAACTCGGCACGACGCACAGCCGACAGATTGCGGTAGGTCGGGTAAGCAGCGGCAGCAGCCTGGGCGGCCGCGTCGACTTCTTCCGGTGTGGCCTGGATAAAGGTGTACGGCAGCGCTTCACCGCTGCTGGCGTCGAGGCTTTTGTGCTCCACGGTGCCGGCAGCGCGGCGCTCACCGCCGATGTAATTGTGGCCAGTCAGACTCAGCATGGCGTTCTCCTGTCAGTGCATGGCGGGCAAGGCGCCATCGGGACAATGAATGAGGCCCGGCGGCAAAGCCGGGATGCACAACCACCTGCGCAGTTGTAGGACGTATGATAAGTGACAACATATCTATTTGTCCTCGGATACGTACGCTTGAAGCAAAGTAAGTTGCAATGCCTTGCAGACTGAATCAGGAAATCGGCCAAGCGAAATGGTGCGGATTGGGCGAAAAGCCCACGGACGCAATGGGAAAACTCCATGCGTGTTTGATGCGCGCGGTATGGTGCAAAAAACCGGTAGCCGGACGTTGGCCTGAACGATCACGACGCGGTGTGCGCCCCGGTATTGATGCAGTGGCTGTGGTTGCGCGGCCATGCGCTCTGCTGGCGCGGAGGCTCTCAGGCGCATGCCCTCGGGCTATCGATCAGCAGCCGAGACGGATCAACGATTGCTCAGGCCTGGACATCTGCAGCATCGTCCAGACCCGGGCGAGCAGGCGCTCTGGCCACCTCCAGGCGATCACGACCGCGTTGCTTGGCCTGGTAGAGCAGCTTGTCGACGCTATTGAGGAAATCCAGCGGTCGATCATGGGCGCCCGGCACGATGGTGCCCACGCCGAGGCTGATGGTGAGCAGCGACGACACCGACGAGCGTTCGTGGGCAATGCGCTGCTGGCGTACCTGCTGGCGGCAGCGCTCGGCGATATGGCGGGCGGCAGCTTCATCGGTCTCCGGCAGCACCAGCACGAACTCCTCGCCACCGAAGCGGCCGACAAAATCCCGTGGCCGGCTGGCCGCGCGGCTCAGCGCCTGGCCGACGCTCTTCAGGCAGTCGTCGCCCTGGATATGCCCGTAATGGTCGTTGAACTGCTTGAAGTGATCGATATCCAGCAGGATCAGCGACAGCGGCTGCTGAGTGCGCTGGGCATTGGCCCATTCGGTGGCCAGCACGCTGTCGAACATGCGCCGGTTGGCCACGCCGGTAAGGCCGTCCTTGTAGGAGTACTCCTCCAGCTGCTTCTGCAGGGTCAGCAGCTGTTCCTCGGTCTTCTTGCGCTCGCTGATGTCGAACATGAAGCCGATCAGCGAGTCCACCTCGCCGTTGTCATCGCGTACCACGTGCACCACGTCGCGAATCCACACGTAATCGCCGGCGGCGGTCAGCGCACGGTAGTCGGCTTCGTGATCGACGCCGTTCTGCGATTGCGAGATGCAGAATTCCACCACTTTCTCGCGATCATCCGGATGCATGCGCGTCGCCCAGTCCTCGGCGCTGACCCAGCTGGCCTGCGACCAGCCCAGCAGACTTTCGATCTGCGGGCCGATGTAGGCAAAGGTCATGCTCTTCCAGTCGATCTTCCAGGGAATCGCCCGGGTGGACTCCAACAAGGTCTTGTAGACCGCCTGATCAGTTGCTTCGCTCATGCCCGTCACCTTTGCCCGCATTTCGCTTGGTTATAGCGCAAAAGCGGGTCAGCAAGGTGACGATCTGGCGAATGGCTATCAGGCCTCTTTGGCTTGCAGGCCGGCGTACAGGCGGGTCAGCTCGTTGAGCTGGCGGAACAGCGAGTCGGTACTGACGGTGATCACGGTCGGCACGAAGTCCTGACTGGCATGCAGGTCGATGCCCTTGAGGGTGAAGCCCCAGTGGGCACGGGCACGGCGTTGGGCGTTGGCGATTTCCTCGTTCGGCGTACCGCGGGCTTCCAGCTCCTTGAGGATGGTTTCGAAGTCGCTCACGGCCGTATCCAGCTTGGCATCCAGGTCCGGCGCCTGCACATGCCATGACTTGGCCATGTAGAGCATGGCGATGCGCTGGGTTTGCACCCGCGCCCAGCCGGTACGGTGCACCGATGCGCCCATGGCGCCCAGGTGCTTACCCATCAGGTCACTGACGGTCTGTGTCTGCTGCAGCAGTTCCTCACTGGTGGCGAGCATCTGGACGGCCTTGCCCTGCTCCGGTTTGGCTTCCAGCTGCTGGCGGTAGGAGGCCCAGGTACCGTCGATCCTCGCCAGCGCGGCCTTGATCTCGGCAGTCGGCGCATAGGCGGTCAAGGCCTTGTGGCTGGCATCGAAACGCTCGATGGTTTCCTGCAGCTGGCGCTGGGCGGCATCCACGCGCACATCGGCACCCAGCATCAGGTAGTTCTTGGCCATGCGCTGGGTCAGCGAACGCTGCAGGCCCGTCATGTTCATGGCTTCGGAATCGCTCAACTGCGCCAGGCTGGGCACGCTGACCAGTGCGGTGCAGGCGAGCAGGAGGAAAGTCAGGTACTTCTTCAACACGTCGGTACTCCAAAAATTCGAGAACGAGGCAACGCACCGGAAGCACACGCTACCGGTAACGGGTTGAACCCTTGAATGCGGGGTTTTTATTGGAATGGGCGGGCAGTTTCGACGGGCACGAGGCCCAGATGCTGCGGAAAAGGGCGCGATCATAGCTGGTAAAACGCCATCATTCTGTGCGACCAGTCAAGAAGCGGACGACTGGTCGTGCTTACCCGTGTAACGATGGAAGAACGCACGGCAGAAGCTAAATCATGCCCAGCCCTCCAGGCGCATGGTCGCGCGTACCAGGCGCTGCTCTTCCTGCTCGATCTCCTGCAGGTTGTCGCGAATGCTGTTGATATGGTCACGAGCGGCGCGCTGGGCCTGCTCCGGCAGGCGTTCGATCACCGCGTGATAGAGGCGCGAATGCTGGCGGTCGATCTGTCGTTTCTGCGCCGGGCGGTGATAGAGGTTGTTCACCGAGGCGAACACGGTGCTGAGCATCAGGTCGGTCAGCGACTGCAAGGTGTGCACCAGCACCGGGTTGTGCGAGGCCTCGCAGATGGCCAGGTGGAAGGCATGGTCGAGGCGCGCATGCTCACGCGGGTCGACCGGATTTTCCTGCGCATGGGCCGCCAGCATCTCTTCGTAACGCCGGGTCAGCAGGACGAAATCCGCCTCGGTGCCACGCAGCGCCGCCAGGCGCGCCGACTCGCCTTCGAGCAGGCCGCGCACCTCCAGCAGGTCATACAGGGTGCGTGGTTGCGAGTTGAACAGATGCATCAGCGGGCTGGCGTCGCGCTCCCCGCTGAGCTTGGCCACCCGTGAATCGCGACCCTGGGCGGTGTCGATGATGCCGCGCCCGCGCAGCACTTTCAGCCCTTCACGCAGGGCCGAGCGGGAGATGCCCAGCTTTTCGCACAGGCGTCGTTCCGACGGCAGTGGCTGCCCTACCTTGAGCACGCCGTCGACGATCAGCCGCTCGATGCGTTCGGCCACCACATCGCTTACCTGCCGCCGTGCGACACCCTGTTGCCCGTCCATTCAACACCTCCGCAACACTGGTCGTACCAATTTTTAATGGCCACCTTAGATCGCGCACCTTACGGCAGGCAAGCCTTAGTGCATGAGACCTTAGGCCAATCCATGGCGAAAGCCTGATGAAAGAAACTGGTCCTACCAGCAGAAAAGAGAATGGACGTAAAAAAGCAGGCAGCCTAAACATGCAGCCAAGGTCGCAGCATGACCGCCAATAACAACAACGTCCAAGATTGAGCCTGCCATGAGCATTCTGTACGACGAGCGCGTCGACGGCGCGCTACCCGCGGTCGACAAGACCGCCCTACTGGCCGAGTTGCGCCAGAGCCTGCCCGATCTCGACATCCTGCATACCCAGGAAGACCTCAAACCCTACGAGTGCGATGGCCTGTCCGCCTACCGCACCACGCCCATGCTGGTGGTGCTGCCCGAGCGCATCGAGCAGGTGCAGCAGTTGCTCAAACTCTGCCACGCCCGTGGCGTGCCGGTGGTGGCGCGCGGTGCGGGTACCGGTCTGTCCGGCGGCGCACTGCCGCTGGAGAAGGGCATTCTGCTGGTGATGGCGCGCTTCAACCAGATTCTCGAGATCAACCGCGAAGGGCGTTTTGCCCGCGTCCAGCCCGGCGTGCGCAACCTGGCGATTTCCCAAGCCGCCGCGCCCTTCGACCTGTATTACGCCCCCGATCCGTCCTCGCAGATCGCCTGCTCCATTGGCGGCAACGTCGCCGAGAACGCCGGCGGCGTGCATTGCCTGAAGTACGGCCTGACCGTGCACAACCTGCTCAAGGTCGACATTCTCACCGTCGAAGGCGAGTTCATGACCCTCGGCAGTGATGCCCTCGATGCGCCGGGTTTCGACCTGCTGGCGCTGTTCACCGGCTCCGAAGGCATGCTCGGCATCGTCACCGAGGTGACGGTCAAGCTGCTGCCCAAGCCGCAAGTGGCCAAGGTGCTGCTGGCGGCCTTCGACTCGGTGGAAAAGGCCGGCCGCGCCGTGGGTGACATCATCGCCGCCGGCATCATCCCTGGCGGCCTGGAGATGATGGATAACCTGGCCATTCGCGCCGCCGAAGACTTCATCCACGCCGGCTATCCGGTGGAGGCCGAAGCCATCCTGCTTTGCGAGCTGGACGGCGTGGAGGCCGACGTCGCCGACGACTGCGAGCGCGTCCGTGAGGTGCTGGAGAAAGCCGGCGCCACCGAAGTGCGCCTGGCTCGCGACGAGACCGAACGGGTGAAATTCTGGGCTGGGCGCAAGAACGCCTTCCCCGCGGTCGGGCGCATCTCGCCGGACTACTACTGCATGGACGGCACCATCCCGCGCCGCGAGCTGCCGGGCGTACTGCGCGGCATCGCCGAGCTGTCCGAGGAGTACGGCCTGCGCGTGGCCAACGTGTTCCATGCCGGCGACGGCAACATGCACCCGCTGATCCTGTTCGATGCCAACGTGCCTGGTGAGCTGGAGCGCGCCGAGGCAATCGGCGGCAAGATCCTCGAACTCTGCGTCAAGGTCGGCGGCAGCATCACGGGCGAGCATGGCGTTGGCCGCGAGAAGATCAACCAGATGTGCGCGCAGTTCAACAGCGACGAGATCACCCTGTTCCATGCGGTGAAGGCGGCGTTCGACCCCAGCGGCCTGCTCAATCCGGGCAAGAACATCCCCACCCTGCACCGCTGCGCCGAGTTCGGCGCCATGCATGTGCACCACGGCCAACTGCCCTTCCCGGAACTGGAGCGTTTCTGATGTCGCATGATTTCGACGCCAGCGCCGCGCTGCTGGAACAGGTCAACCACGCGCTGAACAGCGCCACCCCGCTGCGCATCCAGGGCAGCGGCAGCAAGGCTCATCTGGGCCGCGCCACCACCGGCGAGGTGCTGGATACCCGCATGCATCGCGGGATCGTCAGCTACGACCCCACCGAGCTGGTACTCAGCGCCCGCGCCGGCACGCCGCTGGCCGAGATCGAGGCGGCGCTGGAGGCGAACAATCAGATGCTGCCATGCGAGCCGCCGCACCTGGGCGATGGCGCCACCCTCGGCGGCATGGTTGCCGCCGGGCTGTCCGGCCCGCGCCGCCCCTGGGCCGGCTCGGTGCGTGACCAGGTGCTCGGCACCCGCGTGATCACCGGCCAGGGCAAGCTGCTGCGCTTCGGCGGCGAGGTGATGAAGAACGTCGCCGGCTACGACCTGTCGCGCCTGATGGCCGGCAGCTTCGGTTGCCTTGGCCTGCTCGCCGAAGTATCGATCAAGGTGCTACCCAAACAGCGCCAGGTACTCAGCCTGCGCCTGGAGGTGGACGCCCTGCACGCCCTGAACAAGCTCGCCGAATGGGGCCAGCAGCCGCTACCGATCAGCGCCGCCAGCCACGACGGTGCCGCGCTGCACCTGCGCCTGGAAGGCGGCGAAGGTTCGGTGCTGGCCGCGCGCCAGCGCCTGGGTGGCGAGGAGATCGACAACGCTTACTGGCATGAGCTACGCGAACAGCGACTGCCGTTCTTCAACGCCAGCGGCACGCTGTGGCGCCTGTCGCTGCCGGCCAATAGCGGCCTGCTCGACCTGCCCGGTCGCCAGATGATCGACTGGGGCGGCGCACAGCGCTGGCTGAAGACCGACGCCGACGGCGAGCTGATCCAGCGCGTGACGGCCAAGCTCGGCGGCCACGCCACCTGCTTCGCCGCCGGCCAGGCGCAACCTTTCCAGCCGCTGGCAGCCCCGCTGCTGCGCTACCAGCGCCAGTTGAAGAACCAGCTCGACCCCCAGGGTATTTTCAACCCTGGCCGCATGTACGCCGAGGTATAAGACGTGCAGACCAATTTGAGTGAACAGGCCAAACGCCTACCGCGCGCCGAAGAAGCCGAACGCATCCTGCGCTCCTGCGTGCACTGCGGCTTCTGCAATGCCACCTGCCCGACCTACCAGTTGCTCGGCGACGAGCTGGACGGCCCACGCGGGCGCATCTATCTGATCAAGCAGATGCTCGAAGGCAATGAAGTCACGGCCAAGACCCAACAGCATCTGGATCGCTGCCTGACCTGCCGCAACTGCGAAACCACCTGCCCGTCCGGCGTGCAGTATCACAACCTGCTGGATATTGGCCGTGAAGTGGTCGAACAGGCGGTGCCGCGACCGCTGAACGAACGCCTGTTGCGCCAGGGCCTGCGCGCCGTGGTACCGCGACCAGCGCTGTTCAGGACGCTGACCCAGGCCGGTCTGGCCCTGCGTCCGCTGCTGCCGGCCGCGCTCAAGGCCAAGCTGCCGCGTGAGGTTCGTCCGGCCAAGCCGCGCCCGACCGAGCAACATGCGCGCCGCGTGCTGATGCTCGAAGGCTGTGTGCAGCCGGGGCTGTCGCCCAACACCAATGCCGCCACCGCACGCGTGCTCGATCGCCTCGGCATCAGCGTCACGCCGATCCACGAAGCCGGCTGCTGCGGCGCCGTCGACTATCACCTCAACGCCCAGGAGGCGGGGCTGCAACGCGCGCGGCAGAACATCGACGCCTGGTGGCCGGCCATCGAGGCTGGTGCCGAAGCCATCGTGCAGCCCGCCAGCGGCTGTGGTGCCTTCGTCAAGGACTATGGCCACCTGCTCGCAGGCGACCCAGCTTATGCGAGCAAGGCAGCGCGGGTCAGCGCCCTGGCCAAGGATCTGGTCGAGGTGCTGCAGGGCGAGGCCCTGGAACAGCTACAGGTGCGCGCCGAACAACGCCTGGCCTTCCATTGCCCCTGCACCCTGCAGCATGCGCAGAAGCTCGGTGGCACGGTTGAAGGCGTGCTGACGCGCCTCGGTTTCGGCCTGACCGCCGTGCCGGACGGCCACCTCTGCTGCGGCTCGGCCGGCACCTATTCGCTGACCCAGCCCGAGCTGTCGCGGCAGCTTCGCGACAACAAGTTGAACGCGTTGGAAAGCGGCAAACCGGACGCCATCGTCACCGCCAATATCGGCTGCCAGCCCCACCTGGACGGTGCCGGGCGTACGCCGGTGCGGCACTGGATCGAAATCGTCGAAGAAGCGATGGAATGATCACCCGTAACCTGGTGCAAACCTCGAATGGTCTTGCACAGGTAGGAGCGAGCTCTGCTCGCGAAGCTTTTGCCGTTAGCCAGGTTACCGAGCAGAGCGCGCACCGACCGGGTTGCACCCACCGAGGTCAGCGCGGGGGCCAGGCCCCCACCGCCGGGGGTGTGGAAACC
>NZ_RHQP01000009.1:117446-154481 GCF_003935465.1 Pseudomonas sp. o96-267 | reverse complement strand
CCCCCCCCCCCCGCGCCCCCCACCCCGTCTTGCCGTCCCCCGTTGTCGCAGCCGCGGCGGCGCGCGCTGTTGTCCCGCCCCCCCGGCCCCCCCCCCCCCCCCCCGCTCCTACGGATTAGCACGCAGCTCGGTCAGGGCGTGGCCCTGACCACCAGAGCGGTGGATGTGAAAAGCGACATCCACCCTACAACTGATCACGAAGTCACGAACACGAGGTATGCCATGCAACATAAAGCCGCACTCAGCCAAAGCGAAGTCAGCCAGATCCTCCAGGCAGCCCGCAGCGAAGCGCAGCAACAGGGCTGGGCCGTGGCCATCGCCGTGGTCGACGACGGCGGTCATCCACTGGCCTTGGAGCGCCTCGACGGCTGCGCGCCGATCGGCGCCTACATCGCCACCGAGAAGGCGCGCAGCGCCGCCATCGGCCGCCGCGAAACCAAGGGCTACGAAGACATGGTCAACGGCGGCCGCAGTGCCTTCCTCAGCGCACCGCTGATTACTTCATTGGAGGGTGGCGTGCCGGTGCTGGTGGACGGCCAGGTGGTCGGCGCCGTGGGCGTGTCCGGGGTCAAGGCCGAGCAGGATGCGCAGGTGGCCAAAGCAGGTATTGCGGCCCTTTAAACATGCGGCGCAGCCGCCAACTGATGACCTTCTCCCTCTGGGAGAAGGTGTCACGAAGTGACGGAAGAGGGTTCCAACAGACAACGACTGGCCCCTCTAGCAAGCGATTAGACAGGAGAACAGCAACATGACCGAACGCGTGCAATGTCAGCGCCTGCAAGTAGCCGCCGAGCTCAAGCAATTCATCGAAAGCGAAGTGCTGCCTGGCAGCGGTATCGAGGCGGCGGCTTTCTGGAGCGGTTTCGACGCGCTGGTGCACGACCTGGCGCCGCGCAACCGCGCCCTGCTGGCCGAGCGCGATCGTCTGCAGACCGAGCTGGATGCCTGGCATCGCACCAACCCCGGCCCGATCCGTGACATGAATGCCTACCGCACCTTCCTCGGCTCCATCGGCTATTTGCTGCCGCAGCCGAAGCAGGTCAAGGCGACCACTGCCAACGTCGACAGCGAGATCGCCACCCAGGCCGGCCCGCAGTTGGTGGTGCCGGTGATGAATGCACGTTACGCGCTGAACGCCGCCAACGCCCGCTGGGGCTCGCTGTACGACGCCCTGTATGGCACCGACGCGATCAGCGAAGAAGGCGGCGCCAGCAAAGGTCCCGGCTATAACGAAGTACGCGGCGCCAAGGTGATCGCCTTCGCTCGCGCCTTCCTCGACCAGGCCGCGCCGCTGGCCAAGGGCTCGCACGCCGATGCCAGTGCCTATGCCGTGGTCGCCGGCCAGCTACAGGTGACCCTGAGCGGCGGAGCACAGACCTCCCTGGCGCAACCAGAGAAGTTCGTCGGTTTCCAGGGCGAGGCTGCCACGCCGAGCGCCGTGCTGCTGAAGAACAACGGCCTGCACTTCGAGATCCAGATCGACGCGGGTAGCCCCATCGGCCGCACCGACGCCGCCGGGGTGAAGGACGTGCTGATGGAAGCGGCGCTGTCGACCATCATGGACTGCGAGGACTCCGTGGCTGCAGTCGACGCCGCCGACAAGGTGGTGGTCTACCGCAACTGGCTGGGCCTGATGAAGGGTGACCTGGCCGAGGAGCTGGACAAGGGTGGCAAGCGCATCACCCGCCGGCTCAATGCGGATCGCGTCTACACCGCCGCCGATGGCAGTGAACTGACCCTGCACGGTCGTTCATTGCTGTTCATCCGCAACGTCGGCCACCTGATGAGCAACCCGGCGATTCTCGACGGTGAAGGCTTTGAAATTCCCGAGGGTATCCTCGATGCCGTGGTCACCAGCCTGATCGCCCTGCATGACCTGCAGCGCCGTGGCAACTCGCGCACCGGCAGCGTGTATATCGTCAAACCGAAGATGCACGGGCCGTTCGAAGTGGCCTTCGCCAACGAGCTGTTCGGTCGTGTCGAACAGCTGCTGGGCATGCCCGCGAACGCGCTGAAGATGGGCATCATGGACGAGGAACGGCGTACCAGCGTCAACCTCAAGGCCTGCATCGAGGCCGCCAGCGCGCGCGTGGCCTTCATCAACACCGGCTTCCTCGACCGTACTGGCGACGAGATGCACACCGCTATGGAAGCTGGCGCGATGCTGCGCAAGGGCGACATGAAATCCAGCGCCTGGATCCAGGCCTACGAGCGCAACAACGTGCTGGTCGGCCTGGCCTGCGGGCTGCGCGGCAAGGCGCAGATCGGCAAGGGCATGTGGGCCATGCCGGACCTGATGGCAGCCATGCTCGAACAGAAGATCGGCCACCCCAAAGCCGGCGCCAATACCGCCTGGGTACCGTCGCCAACCGCCGCCGTGCTGCATGCCCTGCACTATCACCAGATCGACGTGCAGGCGGTGCAGAGCGAGCTGGAACTGATCGACCTGGCCAGCCAGCGCGACAGCCTGCTCAACGATCTGCTCAGCGTGCCGGTCAGCGCAGAGCGGCCGTGGAGTGCCAGCGATATCCAGCAGGAGCTGGACAACAACTGCCAGGGCATCCTCGGTTACGTGGTGCGCTGGGTCGAGCAGGGCGTCGGCTGCTCCAAGGTGCCGGATATCCACAACGTCGGTCTGATGGAAGACCGCGCCACCCTGCGTATCTCCGCCCAGCACATCGCCAACTGGCTGCACCACGGCGTGGTCAACGAGGCCCAGGTGCGCGAGACGCTGCAGCGCATGGCACAGGTAGTCGACGGGCAGAATGCCGGCGACCCGGCCTACCGCCCGATAGCGCCGAGCTTCGAACAATCCCACGCCTTCCGCGCCGCCAGTGACCTGGTGTTCAAGGGCCGCGAGCAGCCGTCCGGTTACACCGAGCCGCTGCTGCATGCCTGGCGGCTGCGCTTCAAGCAGGAGGCCTAAGTAATGTGGGAGGGGCTTTAGCCGCGACAAACCAACTACAAAAAGCTCGCGGCTAAAGCCCCTCCCACTGAGCAGTAACAAGCCCTGACGGTTTCTGACCGTCGGGGCTTTCGAGCATGAGCGCGACGATGGGTGATCCCTGCCGTCGCGGCTCGCGGAAAGGCCGGTGCCGTGGTGCCCGGCCCTTCCAGATGCGTGGCGCCGGGTATCCCCGGAAAACTGTGGTTCACAAGAAAAAGAAGGAACCAACCCATGAGTCAAACGCTGCTGTCCATCCTGGCCTTCGTGCCGCTGGTGCTAGCGGGTGTACTGCTGATCGGCTTTCGCTGGCCGGCCAAGTACGCGATGCCGCTGGTGTTCGTCCTCACCGCCCTGATCGGCCTGCTGGCCTGGGACATGTCCCTCAACCGGGTCATCGCCTCCAGCCTGCAGGGGCTGATACTCACGGCCGCGATCCTGTGGATCATCTTCGGCGCGATCCTTCTGCTGAACACCCTCAAGCACTCGGGAGGTATCGCGGCAATTCGCCGGGGCTTCTCCAACATCAGTCCTGATCGGCGCGTGCAGGCGCTGATCGTCGCCTGGCTGTTCGGCTGCTTCATCGAGGGCGCCTCCGGTTTCGGCACCCCGGCTGCCGTGGCCGCGCCGTTGCTGGTCGCCCTGGGCTTCCCGGCTCTGGCCGCGGTGGTGCTGGGCATGATGGTGCAATCGACGCCGGTATCCTTCGGCGCAGTGGGTACGCCAATCCTGGTGGGTGTCGGTTCGGGCCTGGACAGAACCGGCATCACCGAGCAACTGGTTGCCACCGGCAGCAGCTGGGAAGCCTTCTTCCACCTGATCTACTCGCGGGTAGCCATCACCCACGGCCTTATCGGTCTGCTGATGCCGCTGATCATGGTGATGATCATGACCCGCTTCTTCGGCAAGAATCAGAGCTGGAAGGAAGGCCTGGCCGTCGCGCCGTTCGCCATCTTCACCGCCTTCGCCTTCTCCCTGCCGTACATGGCGGCTGGCGTATTCCTCGGCCCGGAATTCCCCTCGATGATCGGCGCCCTGGTCGGCCTGGCCATCGTGGTGCCGGCCGCCAAGGCCGGCTTTCTGCTGCCCAAGGACACCTGGGACTTCGCCGATGCCAGGGACTGGCCGTCCGACTGGATGGGCAAGATCGAAATGAAACTGGAAGAGGTGGCCGGCAAGGCGCCGATTTCGGTGCCCATGGCGTGGGCGCCCTACCTGCTGCTGGCGGTGTTCCTGGTGATCTCGCGCACCTTCCCCGAGGTGAAAGCGGCACTGATGAGCGTTACCTTCGGCTGGAAGGACATCCTCGGTGAGACCGGCGTATCCGGCACCATCGAGCCGCTGTTTCTACCGGGCGGCATCCTGTGCATGGTGGTGCTGGTGACCTTCTTCCTGCATCGCATGCGCTTCTCCGAGCTCAAGGCGGCTGTAAGCGAGTCGAGCAAGACCCTGCTCGGTGCCGGTTTCGTGTTGATCTTCACCATTCCCATGGTGCGTATCTTGATCAACTCGGGCGTCAACGGCAGCGACCTGGTGTCGATGCCGGTGGCCATGGCGCAATTGGTGGCCGACAGCGTCGGCGGCGTGTATCCGTTCTTCGCCCCAGCGGTCGGCGCACTGGGCGCCTTCATCGCCGGCTCCAACACCGTGTCCAACCTGATGCTGTCGCAGTTCCAGCTCAATGCTGCCGAGCTGATCGGCGTGTCCGGGGCGATGATGGTCGCTGTGCAGTCGGTCGGTGCGGCGGCGGGCAACATGATCGCCATTCACAACGTGGTGGCGGCCTCGGCTACCGTTGGTCTGCTCGGACGCGAAGGTATCACCCTGCGCAAGACCATCCTGCCGACGCTCTACTACCTCGCCGCAGCTGGCCTGGTCGCGGTGGTGGCGATGTATGGCATGGCACTAACCGATCCGCTGATGACCGCTCGCTGACCGATGACGGGCCGTGCACTGCGCGGCCCGACTTTGGTTGGTCCCTGGCTGGCGGCGATTGCCGCCAGCCCGCTTGGCGCGTCAGTGCAATTGCGGTAGCTTGCGTCGCGCAACACCGTGAGATTGGCCTGAGGTTTTTATGAAAAAGTGGCAATGCGTGGTCTGTGGACTGATTTACGACGAGAGCCAGGGCTGGCCGGATGACGGCATCGCTCCCGGCACCCGCTGGGAAGACGTGCCGGGAGACTGGCTCTGCCCTGACTGCGGCGTCGGCAAGATGGATTTCGAGATGATCGAAATCGGCTGATCACGCCTGGTTTTCACAAAACGGCGACCCTCGGGTCGCCGTTTTTTGCTTGATATTCTGCCGTCAGACTATTCGCCGCCGACGGCGAAATTCGGCAGGCTGTTGACCGGCTGACGGAAGTTGAAGGGAATGGACTCGACCGCCAGGCCGACGTTGCGCTGCACGACGAAGTGCAGGTGCGGGCCGGTGCTGTTGCCGGTGTTGCCCGAGCGCGCCAGCAGGCTGCCGGTTTCCACGCGCTGGCCCTCGCGCACGCTGACCGATCCCTTCATCAGGTGCAGGTAGACTCCCATGGTGCCGTCGTCATGCAGGATGCGCACGAAGTTGCCGGCAGGGTTGTTGCCTCGGCCGCTCTGCTGGTTCTCGGTCTTCACCACCATGCCAGCGCGTGCAGCGACGATGGGCGTGCCTTCAGGCATGGCGATATCCACCGCATAGCGGCCCTTGGCCGTGAAGTGGCTGTAGGTGCCGTTGGCGCCCTGGGTCTGACGGAACGGACCGCCACGCCAAGGCAGCGGATAGCGATGGATGCTCGGCTGCAGTCGCGGGTCGCCGAGGGCGTAGCGCAACCTGGGTGTGTAGCGCAGCGGCTTCGATGCATCCTGCGCGGTGAGGGTAGCGAGGCGGATATTGCTGCGCGGTGGCAACACCCAGCGAATCGGTTTGTCCGGCGCGCCGATGGCGTTCTGTACCTGCTCCAGCTTCAGTTCGATTTCCACCGGGGCATACAGGTCATTGCGAATCAGCAGGGTTTCACCGGCTTCGTGCTTCTTGGTTTCCAGTTTCACCTGGTTGTCCAGGCGCTCGACCATGCGATCGTTGAACACGAACACCTGTGCGCCAGGCGCAGCCTGATCGCTATAGGTGACTACGCCGTTCTTGTCGACGTACTTGTAGATGGTCAGCGCAGCGGCCTGGCTGCAACAGACCAGCAGACTGCAGAGAATAATTAGACGCCCTAGCATAACGGCTCGGATCTTATGGCTTTTTGATATCCGGGTTAGCAAGACTAGCAGCGCAGCACGGAGCGCGCGAGACACCGACCGTCAGGCTGTGAACCGGCTCACCGCCATTGGTCGGCACAGCGCCGCGGATTGCATGTGGCTACGCGCCGGGGCTGAAATGCTTCTGCGCAGTGCCGCGGGCGATCAGCCGCGACAGGTAATCGAGTTTCTGCGGGTCACGGTCGACGAATCGGAACGTCAGTTGCAGCCATTCGCTGTCGGGCTTGGGTTCGAACGCCACCACCGCATGCAGGTAGCCATTGAGCCGAGCGGTTTCCGCTGCTTCGCCCTGCTCCAGGTCGAGCACTGCACTCTCCAGCACCTGCGGCAGTTGTTCGGTGCGTTTGACCACCAGCAGTGCCTCCTTGAGGCTCAGCGCCTTGATCACACAAGCCATGCTACCCGCCGGCAAACGCAGCTGACCCTGGCCACGACCGGCTGGCGACTTGCTCGGGGCTGCCGGCGCTGGTGCTGCGCTCGGCTCAGCCTGGCCCGCAGCCGGCACCGGAGCACTGGGCTTGACCACCTCGGCCTTGCCGCCGGTGAGCGCGGCCAGCGAGTCATTGGCGAAGCTGCCGCTGCTGAGCATCTTCGGCGGTGCGCTGGCGGCCAGGCTCTGCAACTTGCCGGCGCGGCTCAGCGCCTTCTTCACCTTGGTGACCAGCTGTTCGTTGGAGAAGGGCTTGCCGATGTAGTCGGAAACACCAGCCTGGATCGCCTGCACCACGTTCTCCTTGTCACCACGACTGGTGACCATGATGAAGGGCGTGGTTTTCAGGTTGTCCTGCTCGCGGCACCAGGTCAGTAGCTCGAGGCCGGACATCTCCGGCATTTCCCAGTCACAGAGGATCAGGTCGACCACCTGACGGCTCAACATCTGCTGGGCCTTGCGGCCATTGATCGCTTCCTCGATCTGTACGCCGGGGAAATTATCGCGCAGCCCTTTCTTGACCAGATCACGGATAAAGGTCGCGTCATCCACCACCAGCACACTGACTTTGCTCATCGGCCACTCCTGTACGAATGGCAGTAAGCATAGTCATGGCCAGTGGCCTAAGGCCAACGGAAAACGTCGGACGTGCAATAAATCGCGCAAACGAAACGGCCCGGGATTTCCCGGGCCGTCAGCACGAAGCAGGCGTCAGTCCCTGGACTTGCCCTCGACCTCTTCACGCATGCGCGTCAGACCGATGTGGCGCACATCGGTACCACGCACCAGGTAGATCACCAGTTCGGCGATGTTGCGCGCGTGATCGCCGATACGTTCCAGCGAGCGCAACGCCCAGATCACGTTGAGCACGCGGGAGATCGAACGCGGGTCTTCCATCATGTAGGTGACCAGTTCGCGCAGCGCGGTCTTGTACTCGCGGTCGACGGTCTTGTCGTACTGCGCCACCGACAGGGCCAGGTCGGCATCGAAGCGGGCGAAGGCGTCCAGTGCCTCCTGCACCATCCGGCGCACCTGATCACCAATATGACGAACCTCGACATAGCCACGCGGCGACTCGCCCTCCTCGCACAGCTGGATGGCGCGCTTGGCGATCTTGGTCGACTCGTCGCCGATGCGCTCGAGGTCGATCACCGACTTGGAGATGCTGATGATCAAGCGCAGGTCGGAGGCCGCCGGCTGGCGACGGGCGAGAATACGCACGCATTCTTCGTCGATGTTGCGCTCCATCTGGTTGATCTGGTCGTCGATCTCGCGCACCTGCTGGGCCAGGCCGGAGTCGGCCTCGATCAGCGCGGTGACGGCATCGTTGACCTGCTTTTCCACCAGGCCGCCCATGGCCAGCAGGTGGCTGCGCACCTCTTCCAGCTCGGCGTTGAACTGCTGGGAGATGTGCTGGGTAAGGTTGTCTTTGTTGATCATGTTTCGCTCCGCGAAAGCTGCCAGCTTGGGTGACCATGGTGCGCATGGCGCACCCTACACGTTGAGTTTCAGCACTAAGGCCCTTGGAAAATGCTCTCTGGTGCGAAGGGCGCGCGCTGACAGTACGGCGCCCGACAAAGCCAGGGAGTATTTGCCATGGCCTTAGCCATAGCGACCGGTGATGTAGTCTTCCGTCTGCTTCTTGGCCGGGTTGGTGAACAGCGTATCGGTATCACCGAACTCGATCAGCTTGCCCATGTACATGAACGCGGTGTAGTCGGAAACGCGCGCCGCCTGCTGCATGTTGTGGGTAACGATGACGATGGTGTACTTGCTCTTGAGCTCGTAGATCAGCTCTTCGACCTTCAGCGTGGAGATCGGGTCGAGTGCCGAGCAGGGCTCGTCGAGCAGCAGCACTTCCGGCTGCACGGCCACGGTCCGAGCGATGACCAGGCGCTGCTGCTGACCACCGGACAAACCCAGCGCCGAGTCGTGCAGACGGTCCTTGACCTCATCCCACAGCGCCGCGCTCTTCAGCGCCCACTCCACGGCCTCGTCGAGCACACGCTTGCTGTTGATGCCCTGGATACGCAGGCCATACACCACATTTTCGTAGATGCTCTTGGGAAAGGGGTTGGGCTTCTGGAACACCATGCCGACGCGGCGGCGCAGCTCGGCCACGTCCTCGCCCTTGCGGTAGATGTTGCGCCCATCGATGTTGATCTCACCTTCCACACGGCAACCGTCGACCAGGTCGTTCATGCGGTTGAAGGTACGCAGCAGGGTCGACTTGCCGCAGCCGGACGGGCCGATGAAGGCGGTCACACGCTGCTTGGGGATATCCATCTTGACGTCGAATAGCGCCTGCTTCTGGCCGTAGTACAGGTTCAGGCCAGGTACGGCGATGGCCGTGGTCTCGTTGGCCAGGCTCAGGCTCTGCTTGTCGCGGCCGAGTGCGGCCAGATCGATACCGTGGGTATGGGTTTCGTGTTGCATAAACTCACTCCGTTCGTAGCTACAAGCTGCAAGCTGCAAGCTGCGCGCCGGTGGCGCGCGACTCGTAGCTGCGTTAGTGATCCAGCGCCTTGTACTTCTCGCGCAGGTGGTTACGGATATAGACCGCGGTCAGGTTGAGCAGGGCGATGACGATCACCAGCAGCAACGCCGTGGCGTAAACCAGCGGACGCGCAGCCTCGACGTTGGGGCTCTGGAAGCCGACGTCGTAGATGTGGAAGCCCAGGTGCATGATCTTCTGATCCAGGTGCAGGTACGGGTAGTTGCCGTTGAGCGGCAGGGTCGGTGCCAGTTTCACCACACCCACCAGCATCAGCGGCGCCACCTCACCAGCGGCACGTGCCACGGCCAGGATCAGGCCGGTCATCATCGCCGGGCTGGCCATCGGGATGACCACCTTCCAAAGCGTCTCGGCCTTGGTCGCACCAAGCGCCAGCGAGCCTTCGCGCACTGCACGCGGAATCCGCGCCAGGCCTTCCTCGGTGGCAACGATGACCACCGGCAGGGTAAGGATCGCCAAGGTCAATGAGGCCCACATCAGGCCCGGCGTGCCGAAGGTCGGCGCCGGTGCGGACTCAGGGAAGAACAGTTGGTCGATCGAGCCGCCCAGCACGTAGACGAAGAAGCCCAGGCCGAATACGCCGTAGACGATCGAAGGTACGCCAGCCAGGTTGTTCACCGCGATGCGGATGACGCGGGTCAGTGCGCCCTGGTGCGCGTATTCACGCAGGTACACCGCAGCGATCACGCCGAACGGGGTAACGATCACCGCCATCAGCATGACCATCAGCACGGTGCCGAAGATGGCCGGGAAGATACCGCCTTCAGTGTTGGCCTCACGCGGCTCGTCGCTGACGAATTCCCACAGCTTCATGGCGTAGAAGCCGAGCTTGTCGACAGTACCCATGGCGTTCGGACGGAAGGCGCGGACAATCTTGCCCAGTTCGATTTCAGTCTGACGACCATCGCTGGCGCTCAGGGTCACACTGTCACGGTTGATCTGCTGGGTCAGCGCCACCATGCGCTCTTCGAGCACCTTGTACTCGGCATTCAGCGCATCGCGGCGAGCGTCCATGTCGGCTTGCGCGACGTCATCCAGCTTGCCCTGCAACTGCAGTTTGCGGCCTTCCAGACGGATCCGCTCAAGGCTGTGGTTGATGCGGCCGATGTCTTTCTTCTCCAGGCGCACCAGTTGCGCATGCAGATCATCGACGCGATCCAGACGCTCTTGCAACGCAGCCCAGGCCGCATCACCCTCGGCGATTACCTGACCGCTTTCCTTGACGTTGACTAGGTTGCCGTAGAAGTTGCCCCATTCGCGACGCTCCAGCACCGTAATGCCCGCTGGCTTGCGCGGGTTGCTCAGCCACTCGCCGACCACCCAGGTGAAGTCGGCGCCGAACAGCTCGCGGTTACCCACTTTCATCAGCTCGCGGGTCATGAATTCGCCGCCCTCTTCGGCGACCGGCAGGCCTGCGGCCGCAAGACGAGCGCGCGGCACTTCCTCGACCTGCACCACCTCACCCAGCATCACCCGCGCTTCCTGACCAGGCACCTGGTAGTCTGCTTCGAGGATGTCGGCCGGCCAGAAGTGGCCCAGGCCACGAGAGGCGATCACCGCCAGCAGACCAAGGGTCATGATGATGGCGATGGCAACCGCGCCACCGCTCATCCACACGCCCGGAGCGCCGCTCTTGTACCAGGATTTCAGGTTGTTCTGTTTCACGGACATATACCTTCCAAAACCTTAGAGCGACGAATACTTGGTGCGCAGACGCTGACGGATCAGCTCGGCCAGGGTGTTCATGACGAAGGTGAACAACAGCAGCACCATGGCGGCCAGGAACAACACACGGTAGTGAGTGCCGCCAACCTCAGACTCGGGCATTTCCACCGCGACGTTGGCCGCCAGGGTGCGCATGCCTTCGAAGATATTCATGTCCATGATCGGCGTGTTGCCGGTGGCCATCAGTACGATCATGGTCTCGCCCACCGCGCGGCCCATGCCGATCATCAACGCCGAGAAGATGCCCGGGCTGGCGGTGAGAATCACCACGCGGGTCAGGGTCTGCCAGGGTGTCGCACCGAGGGCCAGGGAGCCGAAAGTCAGGCTCTTGGGCACACTGAACACGGCGTCTTCGGCGATGGAGTAGATGTTCGGGATCACCGCGAAGCCCATCGCCAGGCCCACCACCAGGGCGTTGCGCTGGTCGAAGGGAATGCCCAGGTCGTTGGACAGCCACAGGCGCATATTGCCGCCGAACAGCCAGTTTTCCAGATGACCACTGATGCCGATGGAGAACCAGCCCACGGCAATCACGACCGGGATCAGCAGCGCCGCTTCCCAGCCCTCGGGAACGCGATGGCGGATGGACTCAGGCAGCTTGGTCCAGAGGAAGCCGAACAGCAGGATGCCCACCGGCGTCAGCAGCAGCAGGCTGAAGATGCCGGGTAAGTGGTTCTCCAGAAACGGCGCGAGGAACAGACCGGCAAAGAAGCCGAGAATCACCGTCGGCAGCGCTTCCATCAGCTCGATCACCGGCTTGACCTTGGTGCGCATGCGCGGCGCCATGAAGTAGGCGGTGTAAATCGCTGCCGCGATGGCCAACGGAGCAGCCAGCAACATGGCGTAGAAGGCCGCCTTGAGCGTACCGAAGGCCAGCGGCGAGAGGCTCAGCTTGGCCTCGAAATCGGTGTTGGCCGAGGTCGACTGCCAGACATAGTCAGGCTCCGGATAGCTTTCGTACCAGACCTTGCCCCACAGCGAACTCCAGGAGATTTCCGGGTGCGGGTTGTCGACCAGGAAACGCTGCAGCTTGCCATCCGACTCCACCAGCACACGACTGGCACGCGGCGACAGGGCAGCGATGGCGCCGCCTTCGGCGACCTGCTGCTTGAGCAGGGTGCGGTGCGCGGTGCTGTGGAAAATGCCCAGGCGGCCGTCGGCATCCAGCGCCATGAAACCCTTGCGGCGCTCCTCGGGCAGAATCTGGGTGATCGCGCTGCTGCCCAGTTGGAAGCTGCGGATCGACTGGAAAGTGGACTTGCCGTCCTTGTCACGCACCATGAACCACTGCTGGATGCCGCCCTTGGCGTCACCGATCATGATCGAGATACCGCCGAGCAGGCTGGTGGCGCTAGTCACACTGTTGGAAGCATCCTTGAGCAGCTCGTAACGACCATTGAGGCTGCGCTTGCGCAGGTCGAAAACGTCGGCACTGGAGCTGCCGTTGAATACGTACAACCACATCTGACGCGGGTCGAGAATCAGCTGGCTGATCGGCTCACCGATCTGCGGCAGGTTGATGCGCTCCTCGCTGACGCTCACCTCGCCGGTGAACAGGTTCTCTTCACGGCTCAGGCTGATCAGGTGCAGCTCATTGCCGGTGGAGCCGGCCAGCATCAGCGTACCGCTGTTGAGGTTGATGGCGATGTGCTCGAGTGGTCGGCCTTGCGGATCGACTTCGATAGCTGCCTCACCGTAGGGGTACTCGATCTGTGGTGCGATCGTGCGCACGTTGTCCGGGTAGCTGATCTTGTAGTTGTGCTGAATGATCAGCGCCTGGCCGTTGGACAGGCCCAGTACCACGCGGCGCGTGCCTGGCTGATCCTGGCTGACGGACGCAACCGAAACACCCTGCGGCAACGGCAACTGCAGACGCTGCAGGGCTTCGCCGGTCTTGAGTTCGAAGAACTGCACGGCACCGGAAGCGTCCAGGCGCATGGCCACCTGGTTCTGTTCCTCGATGGCCAGCATCAATGGCGCTTGCGCCTCAGCCAGCCAGGCCGGTTGCTGAGCCTGGCGAGAGGGCAGTTCAGCGCCCTGGAACATGGGCAGCACAACGTGGGCGAGATAGAAGAAGATCAGGGTGATGGCGCCCAGAACCGCCAAACCACCGATGGAGACATACCAACGCGCCATACGATCCTTCAACGCGCGCATACGGCGCTTGCGTTGCAGGGCAGGCGTATTGAAGTCGATCCCTAGCGGATTCTGCGAACGGTTCATGGATTCGTTTGCCAAGTCATTCATGCGAGAAGTCTCTGCGCGAGCTTGATTGCAGCGCATACGGCTGCCCAGGCTTGTCAATTTAGCGAGCTTGTGTGACAGAAAGATTACAGCCTGCTGACATGACGAAGCCCGCCACCCATAAGGTGGCGGGTTCGTCGAATGGCCTGGCTACCAGAGCCAGGCCATCACACTGGAAGCCTTACAGGCCCAGTTCCTTCATCGCTTTTTCGGCTACCTTGGACGGCAGCGGGATGTAACCGTCTTTCATCACGACGTCTTGGCCCTGCTTGGACAGCACCAGCTTGATGAACTCGGCATCCAGCGGGCTCAGCGGCTGGTTCGGTGCCTTGTTCACGTAGACGTAGAAGAAGCGGGCCAGCGGGAACTTGCCAGCCAGGGCGTTTTCTTCCGAGGCTTCGAAGGCTTCACCGCCCTTCTTGGACAGCGGTACGGCGCGAACGCTGGAGGTACGGTAGCCAATACCCGAGTAGCCAATGGCGTTCAGGGTGCTGGAGATCGACTGCACCACAGAAGCCGAACCCGGCTGCTCGTTGACGTTGGATTTGAAGTCGCCTTTGCACAGGGCTTCTTCCTTGAAGTATCCGTAGGTGCCGGATACCGAGTTACGACCGAACAGCTGCAGCGGCTTGTTTGCCCACTCGCCGGTCAGACCGAGATCACCCCAGGTCTTGATGTCCTTGTCGTTACCGCACAGGCGGGTGCTGGAGAAGATCGCGTCAACCTGCTCGATCGACAGCGACTTGATCGGGTTGTCCTTGTGCACGAACACCGCCAGGGCGTCGATCGCTACCGGAACGGCGGTCGGCTTGTAGCCGTACTTCTCTTCGAACGCCTGGATTTCGCTGTCCTTCATCGGACGGCTCATCGGGCCCATGTTGGCGGTGCCTTCGGTCAGCGCGGGTGGCGCAGTGGAGGAACCAGCGGCCTGGATCTGGATGTTCACGTTGGGGTAGTTCTTCTTGAACTCTTCTGCCCACAGGGTCATCAGGTTGGCCAGCGAATCGGAACCGACGCTGGACAGGTTGCCCGACACACCGGAAGTCTTTTCGTAGTTCGGCAGAGCCGGGTCGACGGCGGCTACAGCAGATACGGCGCTTACGCCAGCGGCGGCGAAAGTCAGGGCCGCCATCAAACGCTTCAGTTTCATGCCTTGCTCCTAGCAGGATAGTGTTGGATGGAACGGGCCCAAGTATCTGCAGGCCACGTGACCACTCTATGAAACGAATGTGACAGTTAAATGAACGTCGACGAGTTTCGGGTGTGACCGATAAAGCGCTTCGCGTGGGTTGGGGGGGAAGTGCGGGGGATACTGGACTGGCGTATTTGTGTGCGTATCGCTTACTGGCTTAGCACTATCCATTACCGAGTCCACTGAGCGTTTGGGTTGCGCCCCTTACGGGCGCCGCTCCGGGGGCCGGCTTACAAGGGCCGTCCATGGCCCTTTAAGCCTCTCGCCGCATCCATGCCGCTCGTCCCCCTACGCAACACCTAAGTTCGGCCTCCTGAAGGGGACCGGACCGCGAGCTTGCGAAATCTCCGGAAGATCAAAGTCGGTAGCGTTTGGCTTTTGCTCTTCAACTGCGATGGTACAGACGACGCCCAAGTCCCCTTCAGGAGGCCGAGTGGAATCGCCGCGTAAGGGGTTGAGCGACATGGATGTCGCGAGAGCTGCGATGGGCCAGGGATGGCCCTTCGCAGCGTGCCCCTGGAGTGGTGATGGAACGAGGGAACCCCGGCGCAGCCGGGGCCGGATGGTGGGGTGCCCTTCTCTTTGGTTACTTTCTCTTGGGCAAGCAAGAGAAAGTGACTCGCCCGTAAGGGGCGAAACCAAGACGAAAGATCGACACGCCAATGATCCTTGCCCGGATATAAATAGCGCTAAAAGAACACACAAACTTGCCGCCCTGGCCTGCCCATCCCCAATAAAAAGCCCCCACACGCAGTGCGTGCAGGGGCTCGTAACAACGTCGCAGTGATTACTGCATATTCTGCTTCAGCGCGCGCATACGGTCGTGGCAAGCCCGCACCTTGGGCATCTCCACGGCCAACAGGACACGGACGTCATTGTCCGCGCTTTCCAGCGCATCCTCGAACGCATGCAGGATGCGGTCTTCCGCTTCCTCCAGTTGTGCCACATAGGTGGCATCTTCATCCTTGGCCAGGGTCGCGCGGGTGTCGGCGTAGAACTGACGCAGCTTGCCCAGCATGGTGCCGCCGGACGCCGGCTCGCTCTGGTTGGCCGCAACCTTGACGCTCAGGGCGTCGATCACTTCGGTCTTGGCACGCACCATGTCGCGGAACAGCGCCTGCAGGCGGATGTCCTTGACCTCTTCGTGGGCATGCTCATAGAAGCGCTTGCCGTCACGGGTGATTTCGATCAGTTCATTGAGTTGTGCGGTCTTGCTGCTCATGGATTCTCTCCTTGGCGATGGGACTTGCGGGTTATCGGCCGCTCCAGCGGCCGCGATTGCTTGGTTCAACTGTTGATACGCAGGGCATCTGCATCGACGCCACGCACGCCGCGAATGTTGCGGGCGATCTCGACCGCCAGGCGCTTCTCGGCGCTGCTCAGCACACTGCCGCGCAGGCTGACGAGACCGTCGTCGGTGTTCACCGAAATGTTCATGGCATCCAGGTTACGGCTGTAGAGAAAGCTGGCCTTGACCTTACTGGTGATCCAGCTGTCGCTGATGTTCTCGCGCGCTTCGTCGAGGGTGGTTTGCACTTCGCTGCTACTGCTGTCGGCAGTGCTGATGCTGAGGTGGTTGAACACCTCGCGCACACCATCGGTATTGGCTGCCAGTTGCCCCGCCAACTCCTTGGCCGCGGGCGTCTGGGCGTGACCACTCAGGGTGATGTTGCCGGTCTCGCTCTTGACCTGAATGTCCAGGCCGCGGGTGTTGCTGTTCCACAGCAGCTTGGACTTGACCGTGGCGGCGAGGCTGGCGTCCTCGAGACGCTGCACCATCCCCGGCGGGTTGCCCTCGACGGCATCGCTGCCGACTTCGATGCGATTGTTCACCGAGTCGATGCCCTCTATGCTCAGCGCCACCTGCTCGGCCAGCTCCTTCTGCACGTCGTTCTCGACCTTGCCACCGAGGGTGGCCACACCATCCTCCACGTCGATCTTGAGCTTGAACGGGTTGAGATGGCGGTTGAGCGCGAAGGCAGTCCAGATTGAGCCTTCCTGGCGCGCAGCCTCGAGCTGCGAAGCCAGCGCGCCCTCGGCGGCCTGGCTGGCCAATGGAGTCAGGCCGAGCAGCAAAGCAGTGCTGGCGGCCAGCATCAAGGGTTTGAACGGGGGCATGAGTTCACTCCTGTTCGTGAGACGATACGAGGAATATCGCAAGCCCCATGCCAGCCAAGAGCGAACATAAAGTTCATGTAAAACAATAACTTAAACACAATAAAGGCACCCTGCCTGCATGCAGGGTGCAGTACCTGCGCATTCAGGCCGTGCAACTTGCACGGTTTTTACCTGACTAAGCTGCATCGACCAGCAAGACGGAGCACATACATGGCAGTTGCAGAGCAAACCAGCGGGCGCATTCTGCTGGTGGATGACGAAGCGGCAATCCTGCGTACCTTCCGCTACTGCCTTGAAGATGAAGGCTATGACGTCGCCGGGGCCAGCAGCGCAGCGCAAGCCGAAGCGTTGTTGCATCGACAGGTGTTTGACCTGTGCTTCCTCGACCTGCGCCTGGGCGAGGACAACGGTCTCGACCTGCTGGCGCAGATGCGCATCCAGGCGCCGTGGATGCGCGTGGTGATCGTCACTGCCCACTCGGCCGTGGACACGGCGGTCGACGCCATCCAGGCCGGCGCCGCCGATTATCTGGTCAAACCCTGCACCCCCGATCAACTGCGCCTGGCGGCCGCCAAGCAGCTGGAAGTGCGTACCCTGGCCGCGCGCCTGGAAGCACTGGAGGGCGAGGTACGCAAGGTCAAGGACGGGCTCGATTCACACAGCCCGGCGATGATGTCGATCCTGGAAACCGCGCGCCAAGTCGCGGCCACCGATGCCAATATCCTCATCCTCGGTGAGTCCGGCACCGGTAAGGGCGAGCTGGCCCGCGCCATTCACGGCTGGAGCCGCCGCGCCAAGCGCACCTGCGTGACCATCAACTGCCCGTCGCTGACTGCCGAGCTGATGGAAAGCGAATTGTTCGGCCACGCCCGTGGCTCCTTCACCGGTGCCAGCGAAAGCACCCAGGGCCGCGTCAGTCAGGCCGATGGCGGTACCCTGTTCCTCGACGAGATCGGCGACTTCCCGCTGACGCTGCAACCCAAGCTGCTGCGCTTCATCCAGGACAAGGAATACGAGCGCGTCGGCGACCCGGTCACGCGCCGCGCCGATGTACGCATCGTCGCCGCCACCAACCTGGATCTCGACGAAATGGTCCGTGAGGGGCGTTTCCGCGAAGACCTGCTCTACCGCCTCAACGTCATCACCCTCAAGCTGCCGCCACTGCGCGAACGCCACGAAGACGTGATATCCCTGGCCGAACGCTTTCTCGCCCGTTTCGTCAGCGACTACGGCCGTCCGGCCTGCGCCTTCAGCCCCGAAGCGGCAGCGGCTCTGCAGGCCTATCGCTGGCCAGGCAATATCCGCGAACTGCGCAACGTCATCGAGCGTGCCAGCATCATCTGCCAGAGCGAGACCGTGGAGATTGCCCACCTCGGCCTCGGTGGCAGCAACGAAGCACCAACCAGCACCGTGCGGGTCGGCGCACCGATGAGCCTCGAGGAGCTGGAGAAGGCCCACATCGCTGCGGTATTGGCCAGCAGCAGCACCCTCGACATGGCGGCCAAGACACTGGGTATCGATACCTCGACCCTCTATCGCAAACGCAAGCAGTACAACCTCTAACCATGGGACCACCATGAAGCTGTCGATGAAGCTTCACACGCGCCTGTTTCTCAGCATTTCGGCGCTGATCACCGTGGCCCTGCTGGGCCTGCTGCTCGGCCTGTTCAGCGTCACGCAGATGTCACACAGCCAAAGCGACCTGATCCAGCGCGGCTTCGATGCCGTGCGAATCGGTCAGAAGCTGCGTCAGCACTTGGGCGACGAGCTGATGGTGCTGATCGACCAACAGCCCGACGCACAACGCCTGGAAGCCATCCGCCAGTCATTCCGCGCCGCCTTCGACGAGGGCTTTCAGGCCAACCTTGGCCAGGAGTACGCAAGTGCACTGGAACAGGCATCAGCGCTTTATGACGAGATGGAAAGAATGGCGAGCGAGGGCACCCCGGCAGGTCAGACGCCGCACAACCTGGCCAACTACAAACCTTTCACCGACGCCTTCCAGCACCTGCGCAACCATCTGCTGGAACAGCAGGACCAGGTCGTCGCTTGGGTGATCGCCGCTGAGCGCAAAGCCGCCGAACGTTCGCGATTGATCGCCGGGCTGCTGGTGCTGACGGGGCTGGCAGTGCTGGCGATCGGCGTGCTCACCGCCCATGGCATCGCCCGCCGTTTCGGCGCGCCCATCGACATGCTGGTGCGCGCCGCCGACCAGATCGGCCAGGGCAAATACGATGTGGTGCTGCCGGTCTCGCCCGTGGTGGAACTGGCAGTGCTGAGCCGTCGCTTCGGCCTGATGACCGAGGCACTGCGCGAGTACCACTCGAGCAACCTCAACCAGTTGCTCAGCAGCGAAGGCCGCCTGAAAGCCGTGCTCGACAGCATCGACGATGGCCTGGTCATCCTCGACGAGCAGGGCCGTATCGAGCACGCCAACCCCGTGGCGCTGCGCCAGCTGTCCTGGCAGGCCGATATCCTCGGTCAACCGATAGGGCCGCTGCTGCCGGACCACGCCGTCGACGAGGCGCTGCGCCAGGTGTTGGCAGGCGAGCTGCTGCACGAGCCGCCAGCCGACCTGCAGATCGAGCGCGCTGGTGAAACCCGCCTGCTGGCCTGGGCGCTGACACCGGTGCAGGTGAGCGAAGGTGGCAGCGTAGGGGCCGTGATGGTGCTACGCGACGTCACCAAGCAACGCGCCTTCGAACGTGTGCGCAGCGAATTCATCCTGCGCGCCTCGCACGAGCTGCGCACGCCGATCACCGGCATGCACATGGCCTTCAGCTTGCTACGCGAGCGCCTCTCGCTGCCGCCGAGTGGCCGTGAGCAGGAGCTGATGCGCACCGTCGACGAGGAAATGCATCGCCTGGTGCAGTTGATCGACGATCTGCTGAATTTCTCGCGCTACCAGAACGGCATGCAGACCCTGCAGCGCCGTCCCTGCGACCTGGCCGAGATGATCCGGCAGACGCCGCAGCGCTTTGTCGAGAAGACCGCCGAGCGTGAAGTGACATTGGTCTGCGAGGTTCACGAACCGCTGCCGCGCCTGAGCCTCGACGCTGCACAACTGGAGCGACTGATCGACAACTTGATCGACAATGCCCTGCGCTACAGCAACCCGGGTGATGAGGTGCGGCTACAGGTACGCCGCCAAGGCGAGCAGGTGATCGTCAGCGTACAGGATGGCGGCGAAGGCATCCCCTTCGAGCAGCAGGCTCGTATCTTCGAGCCCTTCGTTCAGGTTGGCAGACGCAAGGGTGGCGTCGGTCTGGGTCTGGCGCTGGCGCGGGAGATCGTGCAGTTGCACGGCGGCCAGCTCAGCGTTCACTCCCGCCCAGGCGAAGGCTCCACCTTCTACTTCAGTCTGCCGGTCTGAGGTCTGACCTGGACTGATGACTCGGGCAATAAAAAACGCCGCGATCTTCGCGGCGCTTTTTTATTGCTTCGGTGCCGCATCACGCTCAGCGCAGGACCGGATCGAACTTGATGCGGCGCCCAGCCATCAGCGCCACCAGGAAACCCAGGCCGAAAACGACGCTGGCGCCCTTGAGCAGCAGGGCGGCACCCTCTTCCAGGCCCGGGCTTAGCCACAATGCGGCCAGGCTCGACAAGGTCATGATCATCAACAGGATGGCACTTCTGGACATGGCAGGACTCCTTGTCGGTCAGAACACCCAGCGCTGGGTGCTGTTGGCAGGGCGCGGCTCACGGTTGGCGGTATCGGTGTCGCCATCGTCGGAAATACGCAGCCACTGGGCGTCGTCACCAATGGCGCCGACCGCGCGGGTAGGCTGGCTAAGCAGTTCGGCGGAGCCGTCCTGCCGGGCACCGACACGGGACTCCCAGACGGGCGAGTTGGAAATGGTGAACTCAGCCGTCTTGGCGGTGGCGCCAGCCGAACCGGTGAAATCTTTGGCGTAAGCCCCGTTGACCAGCAATGCAGCGACGCAAAACAGGCTCAGTCGGACGATGTTCATGACGCTTCTCCATCAGCAGGTCAGTCGGGGGCTTACACGACTGATTTTGCAGCGCTCATGCCAACATCAAATCACCAATAATATCTTTATAAATCAATAACTTATAAATTTATAAAATTGCCTACCCCATGCACTTTGCAAGATGCATGAATTGCGACACGTGCAATTTGCACGATCAGCTACGACGCGGCAGCACGACACTGAAGCAGGAGCCCTCTCCAAGGCGGCTGCTGAGCTCGATACGGCCACCGTGGGCCTGGACGATCTGCTCGCTGATGAACAGGCCAAGTCCAAGCCCTTGGGCGACGCTGGTACCGGATACCCGCTCGAACTGCTCGAATACGCGCCCCTGATCCTCTTCCGAGATACCCAGGCCCTGATCGCGTACTTCGGCACGAACCTGCTCACCCTCTGCCGCGACCCGTACCGATACCGGGTTGCCGCCACCGTAGCGCAAGGCGTTGGTCAGCAGGTTGGCGAGAACCTGCTCGATGCGGAACTCGTCCATCATCACCGGGGCCGGCCCCTCCACGTGCAGGTTGATTGGCGTGCCGGTATTGGTGAACTGCGCAGCCAGGCTCTCTACCACGTTGCCGGCCAACACACCGAGGTCACCCGGTTCCGGGCGCACGGAAAGCTTGCCGGTACGGATGCGCGAAACATCCAGCATGTCGTCGATCAGGCGGCTCAGGCTGCGGATCTGCCGCTCATCGCGCGTGATCATCTCCTGCAGCTTGTCGGGCGTGAAGGCATCCATGCGCCCCTGCTCCAGGCGCAGCCGGCGCAGTTGCACATCGAGGATCAGGCCGTTGAGCGGCGTGCGCAGCTCGTGCGAGGCGATGGACATGAACACGTCGCGCATCTCCACCGCCTTCTGCAGCTCCGCCTGCGTTTCGCGCAGTTCCTCGAGTAGCGCCTCCTGTTCACGGCGCGCCGCCTCGACCACCTCCAGCTGCATGCTCAGGGCTTTGCGGTGGCGGTACAGCTCGACGAACATGGACACCTTGCTGCGCACCTCGAACGGCGACAACGGCTTGTGCAGGAAATCCACCGCACCGCTCTCGTAACCACGGAAGGCGTAGTCCATGTCGCGCCCGACCGCGCTGACGAAGATGATCGGAATGTGCTTGGTCTTCTCCGTGCCACGCATCAGCTCGGCCAACTCGAAGCCGTTCATGCCCGGCATCTTCACGTCGAGAATGGCCAGGGCGAATTCGTTTTCGAGCAGTAGCGACAACGCCTCATCGGCACTGCTGGCCTGGAACACGGTGCGATCCTCGCTCTGGATCAGCGAACGCAGGGCCAGGAGGTTTTCCGGCAGGTCGTCGACGATCAGCACCTTGGCTTCAATCTTCCTCAGCATGGCAGGGTATCCAGTTCGGCCAGCAGCAGGCGCATGGCATTGATAGGCAGGAGAAAATCCGGTTTGAGCAGCGCCAGCGCGGCATTCGGCATGGTGGGCACCAGCGCGTCGGCCGGGTCCTGTACCAGTGTCAGCCCACCGGCCTGCTGAACAGCCAGCAGGCCGACAGCGCCATCCTCGTTGGCGCCAGTCAGCAGCGCAGCAGCCAGGTGCTCGCCGTAGGCATCGGCAGCAGACTCGAAGAGGATGTCGATCGAGGGCCGGGAGAAATGCCGCGGCTCCTCACGACTGAGGGAAAAGCTGCGCTCGGTTTCGATGGACAGGTGGTAACCCGCGGGCGCCACGTAAACCATGCCGCTGCGCAGGTATTCCTTGTCCTCGGCTTCCTTGGTCGGCAGCTTCAGACGCCGCGCGAGCAGATCGGCAAGCAGGCTGTCGTTGCGATCCGGCTGATGCAGCAGACACACCACCGGTAGCCGGTAGTCCGGCGGCAGGTCTTCGAGCAGGCTGAGCAAGGCTTCCACGCCGCCCGCAGAAGCACCGATCAGTAGCGCCTGCAGCGGCGCACGAACCTGGCCGCGGAGGTTGATCCGCTGGCTGCTCATCGCTTGCGAAAAATCCGCTCGGGGCGCGACACGGCTTCGAAGTGTCGGGCGTAGGCGGAGAAATCCAGGCTTTCCTTGCTGCCCAGGCCGAGAAAGCCGCGATGACAGAGGGACTCGTGGAACAGACCGAGGGCACGGTCCTGCAGGTCACGGTTGAAATAGATCAGCACGTTGCGGCACGACACCAGGTGGGTTTCGGCGAACACGCTGTCGGTGGCCAGGCTGTGGTCGGCGAAGGTCACGTTGGCGCGCAACGACTTGTCGAACAGCACGCGGTCATAGGCCGCCGAGTAATAGTCGGAAAACGCCCGCTTGCCGCCGGACAGCTGGTAGTTCTGGGTGTAGGTGCGCAGGTTGTCGAGGGCGAAGATGCCCTGTTCGGCCTTTTCCAGTGAGTGCGGGTTGATGTCGGTGGCATAGATCATGGTGCGCTCCAACAGGCCTTCCTCGTGCAGCAGGATGGCCAGGGAGTACACCTCCTCACCCGTGCTGCAGCCAGCCACCCAGACCTTCAACGACGGATAGGTGTGCAGCAGCGGCACCACCTGCTCGCGCAGGGCGAGAAAGTAGTCGGGGTCGCGGAACATCTCGCTGACCGGGATGGTGAGGTACTGCAACAGCTGCATGAACGCCTGCGGCTCGTGCAGGATGCGCTCCTGCAGCGCCGAAATGGTCGGGCAATCGAGCTGCGCCTGCGCCTGACGCACACGGCGCTTGAGCGAGGCTTTCGAATAATCGCGAAAGTCGTAGCTGTAACGCAGATAGATCGCCTCGATCAGCAGGCGCAGCTCGATTTCGTCAGGCATCACAGACGCTCCAGCTTGGGCATCCACACGCGGATCAGGGAGAACAGGCGATCCAGGTCGATGGGTTTGGCCAGGTAATCGTTGGCGCCGACCTGACGGCAGCGCTCCTGGTCATCCTTCATCGCCTTGGCCGTCACCGCAATGATCGGCAGGTTTTTCCAGCGTTCTTCCAGGCGAATCTGCCGGGTGGCCTCGTAGCCATCCATCTCCGGCATCATCACGTCCATCAGTACAAGGTCAATGTCGTCGTGCTCGCGCAGTTTGGCCAATGCCTCATGGCCGTTGCGCGCCACCTCCACCGAGGCGCCCTTCTGCTCCAGCGCGCTGGACAGGGCGAAGATGTTACGCACGTCGTCATCGACCAGCAGCAGGCGGCGGCCCTCGAACAGTTTGTCACGGCTGCGCGCGGTCTTGAGCATCTTCTGGTGCTCGCTGGACAGCTCGGCCTCGACCTTGTGCAGGAACAGGGTGACCTCGTCCAGCAGCCGCTCCGGCGAGCGTGCGCCCTTGATGATGATCGAGCGCGAATACTTGAGCAGCTCGGCTTCCTCGTCGCGGGTCAGGTTGCGCCCGGTGTAGACGATCACTGGCGGGAAGGAGCAGATGTCCTCCTCGGCCATGCGTCGCAGTAGTTCGTTGCCCTGCATGTCGGGCAGCTTGAGGTCGATGATCATGCAGTCGAAGACGGTCGTGCGCAGTTTCTCCAGCGCTTCGCCGGCCAGGGCCACGGCAGTGATCTCGATGTCTTCGTCGCCGATCAGGCGGGCCACGCTGTCGCGCTGCAACGGGTCGTCCTCGACCAGCAGGACGCGTTTCACCTGCTGGTTGAGCTTGGCCTCCAACTTGCCGAAGACTTCCTTGAGTTGATCGCGGCTGGTGGGCTTGAGTGCATAACCGACTGCGCCGAGGTGCAGGGCAGCCTCGCTCTGGTCCTCGACCGAGACCACATGCACCGGAATATGGCGAGTCTGCGCATCGTCCTTGAGACGCTGCAGCACGCTGAGGCCTGAACCATCGGGCAGACGCATGTCGAGCAGGATGGCGTCGGGGCGGTACTGCCGCGCCAGCTCCAGGCCTTCGTCGGCGCAGGTGGCGACCAGGCAGGCGTAGCCCAGTTCATGCGCCAGATCGAAGAGAATGCGGGCGAAACGCACTTCATCCTCCACCACCAGCACGCGACGACCACCGCGCTCGTCGAGATGCCCGCGATCATCGGCGAAAGGCGCCGGAGTCCGCGGCATTGGCGCAGCAGCAGCGGGAATAGATGCCGCCGCCGGCACCGGGAGCGGTGCCGAGACCTGCGGCATCGGCTTGCTCTTAACGGCGTCTTCGACCATCCGCTCGGGCAGCAGCAAGGTGAAGGTACTGCCCTCGCCCGGCACGCTGCTGACGGTGATCGAGCCACCGAGCAGCCCCGCCAGATCTCGCGAGATGGAAAGCCCCAGACCGGTGCCGCTATAGCGGCGGTTGGTGGTGCCATCGGCCTGGCGGAAGGCCTCGAAAATCGCCTCTTGTTGATCCGCCGCGATGCCGATGCCGGTGTCGCGTACGGCGAAGGCCAGGTAATGATCATCCTGACGCGACACGCTGAGGGTCACGCCGCCACGATCGGTGAACTTGAAGGCATTGGACAGCAGGTTGCGCAGGATCTGCTCGGCGCGTTGGCGGTCGGTGAACAGCACCTGTGGCAACTCGCCCTGCTCCTCGATCTGGAAGCTCAGGCCGCGCTCACCAGCCAGCGGCACGAACACATCGCGCAGGCTCTCAAGCATGCTGGCCAACGGCGTGCGTTCAGGGCGCACCTCGAGCTTGCCGGCCTCGACCTTGGCGATGTCGAGGATGTCATTGATCAGGTTGAGCAGGTCATTGCCGGCCGAGTAGATCGATTCGGCGAACTTGACCTGTTCGTCGTCGAGATTGCCTTTGCCGTTCTCCGCCAGCAGCTTGGCCAGGATCAGCGAGCTGTTGAGCGGCGTGCGCAGCTCGTGGCTCATGTTGGCGAGGAATTCGGACTTGTAGCGGCTGGCGCGCTGCAGCTCTTCGGCGCGCTCTTCGAGCTGCGTCTGGATGCGGCCGAGCGTGGTATTGCGCTGGTCCAGCTCGTCGCGCTGGTCAGCCAGGGTCTGCGCCTGCTCGGAGAGTTTCTCGTTGGTCTGCTCCAGCTCGGCCTGCTGGGTTTCCAGATGGGCCTGGGATTCCTTGAGCACCCGCGCCTGCTGCTCCAGTTCCTCGTTGGCGGCACGCAGTTCTTCCTGCTGGGTCTGCAACTCCTCGTTGAGCTGCTGGGTCTGGCCGAGCACCTCTTGCAGGCGCTGACGATAACGCGCGGCCTCCAGGGCCATACCGACGCTACCGGCGATGGCTTCGAGGAACTCGCGCTCACGCGGATCGAGCTTGCGCATGAAGGCCAGTTCGATCACGCCGTTGACCCTGTCTTCGGACTGCAGCGGTACCAGGGCAACACTGACTGGCTGCCCCTCGCCGAGACTCGAAGCCACCTTGATGTAATCCGCCGGCAAGTCATCCAGGCACACCAGACGACGACCACGGGCAGCCTGGCCAACCAGCCCCTCGCCGTTGTAGAACTGCTCCTTGAGGCCGGCGTCCTTGCTGAAGCCATAGCCGGCAACTCGTCGCAGATCACCCGTATGGGCATCACGCAGGTACAGGGCGGCGACCACGCAGTTGAGATACTCGGCGAGAAACTCGAGGGAGCGGTCAGCCAGTTCCTGCACCTGAGGCTGACCGAGCAGGCGCTCCGACAGCAGGGTCTGGCCGCCACCCAGCCAGGCGCGACGTCGTTGCTCCTCGCCGTATTCGGCTTGTCTGGCCATGGCCTGGGAGTAAGTCTGCGAGAGACTCATCAGCTCACGACGACCGAACAGGGCCAACAAGGCGCTGAACAAAATGCTCACCACCAGGTAGATGCCGGCGCCCCAGAGCGTGGTGCTGCTGACATCGGCATTGCGTTGCTGACGCAGCTCTCGCTCGCTGTTGATGAAGGTGTCGAGCTCGCGGCGCATGCCATCGGTGAGGTTCTTGCCGCGCCCTCGTCCCACCTCGGCCATGAAATTGCCGCCATCGCGACGACTGCCGATGACTTCCTGAGCGAACAGGTCCCACTGCTCCTGCAATGCCAGCAGGCGCTCCAGCCGCTGCATCTGTGTCGGGTTGTCACCGACCATGTCGATGAGCTGCTCGGTCAGCGGACGAAATTTGCCGCGCGCCTGTTCATAGGGGGCGAGGTAGTCCTCGTCGCCACTGAGCAGGAACCCGCGCATGCCGGTTTCCAGATCCAGGGTCAGCTTGTACACCTCGCTGGCCCGGTTCAGCACCTGGTCGGTGTGCTCGACCCAGCGAATCACATTGAGCAGGTAACCGATCAACAGCGCAAAGAACAGGGCGCCGACCAGACCCAGGCCGAGCGGTAGCCCGACGTTACGATTGAGAATTCGGCGAAAACCTTTTTCGTCCATTGCGGACTCATTCGACATTGGGACGTCCATTCGATGATTGTCTCGCTTCTTCTTATCTATCGGGGGAAGGCGTGTGGCACACTGACCGCGTGCAGACTCCGAAGTTTGCCAAACATTTGCGTATTCTGCGCGCTGAAACAGAGAGCCTCATGACCGAAACCGATTGCGCCAGTGCCAAGACCATCCTGCTGGTCGAAGACGACGATGTCGTGCGCGAGCTCACCGCGGAGGTGCTCGGCGAGTTCGGTTATCGCGTGCACGCCCTGCGTGATGGTCCCAGCGCGCTCGATCTGTTGCGCAGCGGGCAGCGGGTCGATCTGTTGATGAGCGATATCGGCTTGCCCGGCATGGACGGGCGCGAACTGGTGGAAACCGCACGCCAGCTGCAACCGACCCTGCCGGTGCTGTTCGCCAGCGGCTACGACGAACGCGAACTGCTCGAGGCCGTGCGAGCTCGCGACAGCGCAGCCGCCACCGACAGCATCGTCAAACCCTACGATTTCAGGTTGCTGGCACAACGACTGGGCGAACTGGCGGGCTGACAGAGCGGCATCTAGTCTGATTTTCAGACCACTGGACAGGAGAGTCCGCCGATGCGTTACGCCACCCCGCTTCGCCTGGGCCTTCTCGCTGGCTTGCTGCTCTCCGGCTGCGCCAGTCAGACCACCCAACCCACGCAGTTCTCCGGCTACCTCGCCGATTACTCCCAGCTCCAGCCTGCCACCTCGGCCACTGGAGCACCGGTGCTACGCTGGATTTCGCCGCAGTTTCGCAGCGAGCGCTACACCTCGGTCTACGTCGAGCAGCCGAGCTTCTACCCCGAACCCATGCCCAGCGATCAAGTCAGCGCCCAGACGCTGGAACAGCGCGTGACTACCTGCACCAGGCACTGCTGCGCGAGCTCAAGGACGGGCGCCTGAAGCTGGTCGACACGCCAAGCATGGATAGCCTGGTGCTGCGCAGCGCGATCACCGGGGTCAACGTCTCGACCGAGGGGATCAAGGCCTACGAGGTGATCCCCGTGGCCCTGGTGATCGCCGCAGCGAGCACGGCTGCCGGCACCCGTGACCGCGACACCGAGATTTTTATCGAACTGGAAGCACTCGATGCCCGCACCAGTGAACCGGTGCTGCGGGTGGTGCGCAAAGGTCATGGCCTGACGCTGGCCAACAGCAGCACCCAGTTGACCCTGGACGACCTCAAGCCGGTACTGGATGTCTGGGCACGCGACGCGCGGGACTTCCAACCCGGCCTGCGCTGATCAGCCGGCCGCCTGCAGATTGAGCACCCGCAAGCGCGCTGCGGTTTCCGCGTCCGGCCGGCCGTCGTAGTTGGCCGGACGATACTTCATCTGGAAGGCCGCGATGACATTGCGCGTCGCCTCATCCAGCTCGCCATGTTGCGGCACCGTATAACCCTGCTGCGCCAGCTGCGCCTGGAACCACTGCACGCTGGGCAGGCTGGTGCTGAACAGCGCCTGCTGGCGCGCCACCGCGCCTTCGTTCGGCCAGGGCACCAGCCCCTCGTCGGCCAGTCGCTTCCAGGGGAACAGCGGGCCCGGATCGACCTTGCGCTGCGGCGCCACATCACTGTGCGCAATGATCGAGCCCAGCGGTAACTGGTGACGCTTGACGATGTCCTTGAGCAGCACGATCAGGGTATCGATCTGCTGCGGTGCGAAAGGCTGCCAGTAACGGCCGGCCGGCGTCTGGTAGTAGCCCTGGTTGACCAGTTCGATACCAATGGTGGTGCTGTTGAGCCAGGTGCGCCCCTTCCATTCGCTGACGCCGACATGCCAGGCACGCCGGTTTTCATCCACCAGGCGGTAGACCGTCGGCGGTGCATCACCGATCAGGTAATGGCTGCTCACCTCGGTCTGCGTCAGCAGGTCGAGCGAGCGTTGCAGGTCAGCGGAGGTGTAATGCAGCACGATGTATTGCACGCGGCTGTTCTGGCCGGTCGCGGTATGGCTGTCGTCGATACGCAGACCACCGGTGCAACCGGCCAGCAAAACGAGAACGAGGGTAAGGCAGAGAGACTTCATGCGTGACCGAATACGCTTTGCAGGTTATCCAGCAGCATGTCGACGCTGAGCATGATTAGTAGCATGCCCATCAATCGTTCCACCGCCATCAACCCGCGATTACCGAGGAACCGCTGCAGGAACGACGCCTGCAACAGAATGAATGCCGTCGCCGACCAGGCCAGGATCAACGCGAGGTAGAGCTCCCAGAGCGGCCCGATGTGAGTGTTGCGCAGGGTCATCAGCACCGCGAGTGCCGAAGGCCCGGCCACCGCCGGCGTGGCCAGCGGCACCAGCATCGGCTCACCGTCTGGCACGTCGCCGAGCAGGCCCTGCGGGCTTGGAAAGATCAGGCGCATGGCGATGACGAACAGGATGATACCGCCGGCAATCGCGGTTGCCTCCCGTGACAGCCCGAGGCTGGTGAGGAATTTGTCACCAAAGGTGAGGAACAGCAGCAGCAGGCCGAGGGCGAACAGCAGCTCGCGCGCGGCAATCCACAACCGCCTGCGCGGCTCGACGTTCTTCAGTGCGGCGATATAGATGGCGATATTGCCGAAAGGGTCGGTGACCAAAAAGATCAGCACGGCGATGCTGAAGATGTCCATGGGCGTCTCCGGTGGCTAGTGCGCATAGTCTAGGGCCTTGCGGGGTCGCCTCGCGAGTCGGCGCAGCAGTCATATTCTAGCGCTTTCGTCGAGCCAGGAAATTTTGTGACCAAAACCATCGCCCAAGTTCTCGACAACTACCACCGGTAAAAATGTATACAAAGTGGTAGCCAAGATCACAACAAAATGTCTACATTGACCCGACAAGAACAACAGCGAGTAGCTTTCCCAATGACTTCCACCCCCAACAGCGCGCCCGTGACCCAGCGTCCTGAGGACGAGAATCTCGGTATCAGCGCAAACTTTGCTTACGGCTTGCAGCATGTCCTGACCATGTACGGCGGGATCGTTGCGGTTCCCCTGATCGTTGGCCAGGCTGTCGGACTGTCACCCGCCGATATCGGCCTGTTGATCGCCGCCTCACTGTTCGCCGGCGGCCTGGCTACTTTGCTGCAAACCCTCGGCCTGCCTTTCTTCGGCTGTCAGTTACCACTGGTGCAGGGCGTCTCGTTCGCCGGGGTGGCGACCATGATCGCGATCATCGGCAGCGACGGCGCCGGGGGCATCCCGGTGGTGCTCGGCTCGGTGATAGCCGCGTCCCTGATAGGGCTGCTGATCACGCCCGTGTTCTCACGCATCACCAAGTTCTTTCCGCCACTGGTGACCGGTATCGTCATCACCACCATCGGCCTGACGCTGATGCCAGTGGCCGCGCGCTGGGCCATGGGCGGCAACAGCAGCGCCGCGGACTTCGGCAGCATGGCCAACATCGGCCTGGCTGCCTTCACCCTGGCCACCGTGCTGCTGCTGAGCAAGGTCGGCAGCGCCAGCATCTCGCGCCTGTCGATCCTGCTGGCGATGGTCATCGGCACCCTGGTTGCCGTGGCCTTTGGCATGGCGGACTTCTCCCAGGTCCCGAACGGTCCGCTGCTGGCCATGCCCGAACCCCTGCACTTCGGCATGCCGGTGTTCAAGGTGGCCGCCATCCTGTCGATGGTCATCGTGGTGATCGTGACCCTGGTGGAAACCTCGGCGGATATCCTCGCCGTTGGCGAGATCATCGGCACCAAGGTGGACTCCAAGCGCCTGGGTAACGGCTTGCGTGCTGACATGATCTCCAGCATGTTCGCCCCGCTGTTCGGCTCCTTCACGCAAAGCGCCTTCGCCCAGAACGTCGGCCTGGTGGCCGTGACGGGGGTGAAGAGTCGTTACGTGGTCGCCAGCGCCGGCATGATTCTGGTCACCCTCGGCCTGCTACCGGTAATGGGCCGCCTGATCGCCGCCGTACCGACCGCGGTACTGGGCGGCGCGGGCGTCGTGCTGTTCGGCACCGTGGCTGCCAGCGGCATCCGCACCCTGGCCAAGGTCGACTACCGCAACAACATGAACCTGATCATCGTCGCCACCTCGATTGGCTTCGGCATGATCCCCATCGCCATGCCGAGCTTCTACCACCACTTCCCGGCCTGGTTCGAAACCATCTTCCATTCGGGCATCAGCTCGTCGGCGATCATGGCAATCCTGCTCAACCTGCTGTTCAACCACTTCACCACGGGGAACTCGGATCAGCAGTCGGTGTTCGTCGCCGGCACCGAGCGCAGCCTGCGCTACCGCGATATTGCCGCGCTGCATGAAGGCGACCACTTCGTCGACGGCAAGCTGTATGACGCGCAGGGCAACGAAGTGCCTTTGCAAGACGACAGCGACCACGCCCCGCGAACTCGCAACACCCCGACGGCCAGCAAGCAGTCGGCAGAAGCGACGTCATAGGGAAGGTTGACCGGCGCTTTGCGAGCCGCGGCCTCTACCGCGGCTCCGGCCGAACAGATCAGACTGCCTGTTCGACCCGGTTACGCCCCGTGCCTTTGGCACGGTAAAGCGCCTGATCGGCACGCTCGAAGGTGACCTCGGTGGCCTCGCCATTGCGAAACTCAGCGATACCCGCGGAGAAGGTGATGGTCACCGGCTCACCCTTGAAGTGAAACGGGCAGGCCTCGATTGCCGCGCGCAGGGTCTCGAGAAGCTGCACACCGCCTTCCAGCGGCGTTGCAGGAATCAGCAAAACGAACTCCTCACCACCAAAACGGGCGATGAAGTCGGTCTTGCGCAGACGCTTGTTGAGCTCACCGGCAATGATCTTCAGCACCCGATCACCGGCCAGGTGACCATAGCCATCGTTGATCCGCTTGAAGTGATCGATATCCAGCACCGCCAACAACAACTGGCCGCCGTAGCGTTGGCGACGAGCGACCTCCAGATCCAGGCGCTCACTCCAGGCGGCACGATTGGCCAATCCGGTCAGAGGATCCAGCAAAGACTTCTGCCGCTGTTCCTCGATATGCTCGCGAAACTGCTGCGCCTCCTGCTCCATCTCGGCGACACGCTTGACCAGGCCCTGTAGCCGCTCGGCCACGTCGTCCTCACTGCTATCGCGCTGACGCTGATGATTGCTGACGCTCTGCAGCAACCCCTCCAGGCGCTGCTCCAGGGCCTGCTTGAGCGACTCCAGATCACCCGCATCCTGCACGCTTTGCTGCAGGTCGCTGACCTGATCACGCAACTGCTGATTGAAGTTGCGCGCACTTTCTGCCGACGCGCTGTACCCCTCATGTGCCTGGCTGAGGGTTTCGATGAAGGCCGCCAGGCGCTCATTGAGTTGCTTGAGATAGCCCGCGAACTCACGCTGGCCGCTATCGGTGACGGCCAGCACCAGCACAGCCAGGTCATCCAGCACCGGCACCAGCTCGTACCAGTTGAGATTGCCCTCCAGCCGCAGGCGCAGCGCGTCACCTTGCGGCAGATGGCGCGCCGGCAGCTCGAGCTCGTCGAGCAGGCCACGCAGACTGCTGGCGATATGCGGCGCCACTGCGCTGTACCCAGGTTCGCTGCTGGGCAATGAAAACGGGCTGTCGTCGGCATCCTCCTGTCGCACCAGCCCTGGCGGCAGAGGCAGGCTATCGAGCACGGGCGAAGCCTCGTGGAGCTGATGCTGGGCCGGCGTGCTAATCACTCTGGCAATACGGGGAGGCGACTCGTTCGCTACCGCGACGGTGGCAGGCGCGGATGCTGGCGTTGGCGTTGGCGTTGGCGTTGGCGTTGGCGTTGGCGTTGGCGCCGACTCTGGTGCGGGCTCCTCGATAACGCTAGCGGCCTCAGTGACATGGGCCGGCGTATCCTCATTGCTTTCGCTGGTCTCGCCGCGCGAGCCGAACAGGCGCTGAAGCAGGCCTGGTTGTTCCTGCGCCGGAGCCTGCAGAACGGTAAGCGCCTGGCCCTGCAGATTACTCAGCTGACTGAGCAACGCCGGGAGCAGGTACTGGTGCGCGGTGGCATCCTGCAACTGCTTGCCCAGTGATTTGAGTGCCTTGCGCACCTCGCGGGGCGGCTGCAGACGCTGTAGTTGCTCGATCAAGCCAGCCAACGCAGTCGCAGCCTCTCCGGCACGCTGCTGACGGCGCTGCTCGGAATCCAGCACAGCCTTTTCCAGACGCGGAATAAGGCCGCCCAATGCAGCGTCCATATCGTCGCGGCGAAGAATTTCGCGCATTTCCTGCATGCATTGATCGACCGCCTTGTCCGCGCCCTCGGCGGCCAGGCTGCTGCGCACCAGCCCCCGGCGCAACAGATCCAGGCGCAACTCCCAACGGCGGTCGAGCTTCTCCTGCTGTTCCAGGCTGCTCAGGTACTTTTCTTTCCAGCGCTGCGCGTCATCGCTCATACGGCTTACTCGGGAGATGGCGTCTTCAGCATAGGCATTTGCGCGCCATTCTGTGCTTCCGGCAGGCGGATTTCCACGGCAACGGGAAGGTGGTCGGAAATAGGCTGGCTGAGCACGTCGACACGCCCCAGTTCAAGCTCCGAGCTGAGCAGGATATGGTCGAGACAGCGCTGCGGGCGCCAGCTGGGGAAAGTCGCCTCGACCTGCGGTGCGAGCAGGCCGAGATCGCGCAACGGGGAGTTCTCCAGCAGGTCGACAGCTTGTGTGTTCATGTCGCCCATGAGCACCAGGTGGCGAAACTCGCTGACACGCTCACGAATGTAGGCCAGTTGCCGCGTTCGGGTGCGAGCTCCCAGCGCCAGATGCATCATCACTACACCCAGTGCATGCTCACCCTCGCCCAAACGCAGGAAGATCGCACCGCGCCCAGGCGGGCCGGGGAGCGGATGGTCTTCCAGCAGAGAGGGACGCAAACGGCTGAGCACACCGTTGCTGTGCTGGGCGAAGCGCCCGAGATTGCGATTGAGCTGTTGGTACCAGAAGGGAAAGGCCCCCTGCTGGGCCAGGTACTCGACCTGATTGATGTAGCCCGAACGCAGGCTGCCGCCATCGACCTCCTGCAAAGCCACCAGATCGAAGTCGGCGAGCAGATCACCGATGCGCTGCAGGTTGCCGGCACGCCCGGCGTGGGGCAACAGATGCTGCCAACTGCGCGTCAGGTAATGGTGATAACGCTGGGTATTGATGCCAACCTGGACATTGAAACTGAGCAAGCGCAACAGGCCGTCAGCTGGCCAGTCGGCATGGGGCGAACAGTGCGGGTTGATCTGCGGATCGCACAGACCAACCGCACGTGTCTTTCGCCAGCGGCGCAACATGCTTCGCGCCTGCGGCCGCGCTTAGAGCGCCTCGCGTTCCTTGGCGATCAGGTGGTCAGCGACCTGCAGGGTCTGCTGCGGACCACCGGCCGAGCCCAGGTCGAAGCGGTATTTGCCGCCCACGATCATCACCGGTACACCCGTGATCTGGTAAGCCATGGCCAGTTTCTTGGCCTTTTCCATCTGGCCTTTGACGGCGAAGGAGTTGAAGGTCTTGAGGAAGGCATCACGATCAACGCCCTGGGTGGCGACGAAATCGGCAAACTCTTCGGCCGAAGCCAGCTTCTTCTTCTCCTGGTGGATGGCGTTGAACACGGCGTCATGCACCTTGTGCTCGACCTTCATGCTTTCCAGGGTGATGAACGCCTGACCATGCACGTTCCAGATACCACCGAACAGCGCCGGCACGCGGACGAAGTTGACGTCGTCCGGCAGCTTCTCGACCCAGGGGTTGAGAGTCGCTTCGAACTGATAGCAGTGCGGGCAGCCGTACCAGAACAGCTCCACCACTTCGACCTTGCCAGGCTTGGAGACCGGCACCGGGCTCTTCAGCTCGACGTACTGCTGGCCAGCCACCGGCTCGGCATGAGCAGTGATACCGAACAGACTGCTGATGGCCAGAGCGGCGCCGAGAATCAGGTTACGCATGGGGTACTCCTTGGTAGTAGGCATCGCCTCGTGGCGAATCGCTAGTAAGACCGGACGACACGAGGCAGGTTCCGGCCATTGTAGCCGCGGCGCAAATGAAAAAGGGTGGCCGTAGCCACCCTTTGTCTTGCCAAAAGCAACGATGGTCCGTCAGTGCAGGCCCTGGATGAAGCTGGATACAGCTTCGATATCCTTGTTGCTCAGCTTGGCAGCGATAGCGCGCATGATCATCGCGTCGCCGTCGTTGGTGCGATTGCCTTCGCGGAAGTCGGTCAGCTGCTTGGCTACGTACTGAGCGTGCTGGCCGCCCAGGTGCGGGAAGCCGGCAGCGGCCAGACCAGCACCGTTGGGCGAATGGCAACCGATGCAGGACGGCATGCCCTCTTCCAGCTTGCCGCCACGGAACAGTGCTTCACCACGCTCGACCAGCTTGGGATCGGCGGCACCAACACTCATCTTCTGGCTGGAGAAGTAAGCGGCGATGTCAGCCATATCCTGTTCGCTAAGGTTGTCCAGCATGCCGGTCATTTCGACCACCGGACGGGCACCGGACTTGATGTCGTGCAGCTGCTTGAGCAAGTAACGCTCGCCCTGACCGGCCAGCTTGGGGAAGTTTGGTGCAGGGCTGTTGCCATCGGCGCCATGACAGGCACCACAGACAGCGACTTTGCCCTGACCGGCTTCGGCATCGCCAGCAGCCTGTGCCACGCCAGTGAGGCCCAGGGTCAACAGCAGACTCACGAGTACTTTGTTCATCAGCTAATCCAATTACGGCTAAGAGAGAAAGGGTTATCGAGCGGGCTTACTCACTCGGTCATCAGCTTGATGACCGCCTGGTAATCCTCGGCCGAGCAGTCCATGCACAGGCCGCGCGGCGGCATGGCATTCAAACCATTGGTAACGCTCTGCACCAGTGTATCCATGCCCTTGGCCAGACGCGGCTCCCATGCGGCCTTGTCGCCCTTCTTGGGCGCCGTGGGAATCTGGCCGTTGTGGCATACACCACAGGAACGGTCATACACAGCTTGCGGATCCTGAGCAGCATAGCCGTTGAACGACAACATCATAACGGCAGCAGCAAGCAGCATTTTCTTCATCAGATCAACCTCATCAGGGTTGGGAACGTCCTGCTTTCTATCGAGCAGAGATTTAATCGCTCCCGGCAATTGGGTTCCTGCGGGTGGGACAAAGCGCACACAAAATCTGCGGCATTATATACTGGCAACACTGAAACGGAAACGACGCCCCCTGCCGCCCCCTCTGGAGCGCAGCAGGTGCGCGGAAATGTCGCAAGCCCTCGAACCACTGAACAGGAATCGAGGCATCCACCGGATACCCCCATGCTCCCGAAAAATCCCATCATCGGTCTGTGCCAGCAGGCCAGCTTCCTCATCAGTGCCGCCAAGGTCGACCAGTGCCCCGAGGACAGCGGCCTGGAGGTGGCATTCGCCGGCCGCTCCAACGCTGGCAAGTCGAGCGCGCTCAACACCCTTACCCACGCCAGCCTGGCGCGCACCTCGAAAACACCGGGACGCACGCAGTTGCTCAACTTCTTCCGCCTGGACGACGAGCGTCGCCTGGTCGACCTGCCCGGCTACGGTTATGCCAAGGTACCGATCCCGCTCAAACAGCACTGGCAGAAACATCTGGAAGCGTATCTGGGCAGCCGCGAGAGTTTGAGCGGCCTGGTGTTGATGATGGATATCCGCCATCCGCTGACCGAGTTCGACTGTATGATGCTGGACTGGTCGGTAGCCAGTGGCATGCCGCTGCATATCCTGCTGACCAAGGCCGACAAACTGGCTTTCGGCGCAGCGAAGACCACCTTGCTCAAGGTGCGCCAGGAAATTCACAAGCAGTGGGGCGATGGCATCAGCATCCAGTTGTTCTCGGCGCCTAAGCGCATGGGCGTGGAAGAAGCGCAGATGGTGCTGGCCAGTTGGCTGGATCTGTTGCCGGAAGAGGATGAGGAACAGGAGTAGGGTGCGACGCACACCCGGCATGCACAGTCTGCTCCCTCTCCCATTTATGGGAGAGGGCTGGGGAGAGGGTGGTTCAGGCGACGCTCGGCATCGCCGGATAAACCCTCTCCCGCCCTTCGGGCACCCTCTCCCGAAGGGAGAGGGTCATCAGAATGCCGCTAGCGGCAGTTTTTTACAGGCAAAAAAAACCCCGAGCTTCGTATGGGGAGGGAGAAGTTCGGGGTTCAAGGTCTGAACCGCTAGGGCGGGGTTCAGATGTCTGCCAACACTTAACACAACAAAGGAGCATTGAAGGGCTTAACGGCCATTCATGAACTCTGACCGGGTGGGTTTGCAGAAAGTTCATCGCCGTCTTAAAAACCATTTGCAATAAGAAAGCGCCTTTTGATTCCCTGAAACCCAAAAGCTAGAGCGGCCGCCGGGGCGCGGCCCGCGCCCGCCCCCCCAAGCGCCCGCGGCCCCAAAGCGCCGCCCCCCCCCCCCCCCCCCAGCCGGGCGAGCCCGCGGGCGGGGCCCCCGCGCGGGGGGGGGGGGGAACAA
>NZ_RHQP01000009.1:0-117436 GCF_003935465.1 Pseudomonas sp. o96-267 | reverse complement strand
CCCCCCCCCACCCCCCCCCGCCGCGGGTTTGGGGGCTCGGTTTTTTTAAACCACCCCCCCCCCACACCCAACCCCCCCCCGCGGCCCGGGCCCCGGCCCCGCGGCGACGAGCCTCAATGCGCCTCGTCCCAATTGGCGCCGACGCCGACCTCCACCAGTAGCGGTACATCCAGGTCGGCGGCGCCACTCATCAGGCTCTTGAGTTTGGCGCTGACCTCGTCGATCAGTTCCTCACGCACCTCCAGCACCAGTTCGTCGTGCACCTGCATGATGATGCGTGCATCGATGCCGCTGTCCTGCAGCCAGCTGTCCACGGCGATCATGGCGCGCTTGATGATGTCCGCAGCGGTACCCTGCATCGGCGCATTGATCGCCGCGCGCTCGGCGCCCTTGCGCATGGCCTGGTTCTGCGCATGGATTTCCGGCAGGTACAGGCGACGGCCGTAGACCGTCTCCACATAACCCTGCTCGGCGGCCTGGGCGCGGGTGCTTTCCATGTAGATCAGCACGCCCGGATAACGGGCGAAGTAACGATCGATGTAGGCCTGCGCTTCCTTGCGTTCGACATCGATCTGCTTGGCCAGACCAAAAGCGCTCATGCCGTAGATCAGACCGAAGTTGATGGCCTTGGCCTTACGCCGCTGATCGCTGGTCACCTCTTCCAGTGCCACACCAAACACCTCGGCAGCAGTGGCCCTGTGCACGTCCAGGTCATGGTGGAAGGCATCGAGCAGACCTTTGTCCTTGGCCAGGTGGGCCATGATGCGCAACTCGATCTGCGAGTAGTCCGCCGCCATCAGCTTGTAGCCCTTGGGCGCCACGAAGGCCTGGCGGATGCGCCGGCCTTCGGCGGTGCGGATCGGGATGTTCTGCAGGTTCGGGTCGCTGGAGGACAGGCGGCCAGTGGCGGCGACCGCCTGGTGATAGCTGGTATGGATACGCCCGGTGCGCGGGTTGATCTGCTCCGGCAGCTTGTCGGTGTAGGTGCTCTTGAGCTTACTCAGGCTGCGGTACTGCATCAGCACCTTGGGCAGTTCGAAATCCTGCTCGGCCAGTTCTGCCAGCACCGCTTCGGCGGTGGAGGGTTGGCCCTTGGCAGTCTTGCTGATCACCGGGTAACCGAGCTTTTCGTAGAGGATCACGCCGAGTTGCTTGGGTGAGGCCAGATTGAATTCCTCACCGGCGATCTCGAACGCCTTGCGCTCCAGCTCCACCAGTTTCTCGCCCAGCTCGACACTCTGCTCGCCGAGCAGCTTGGCATCGACCAGCGCGCCGTTGCGCTCGATGCGCGCCAGCACCGGTACCAACGGGATTTCGATGTCGCGCAGCACCTTGGCCAGGGACGGCACAGCTTCGAGGCGTCCCCACAGTTCCTGATGCAGACGCAAGGTCACGTCGGCATCCTCGGCGGCGTACGGGCCGGCTTGTTCCAGGGCAATCTGGTCGAAGGTCAGCTGCTTGGCGCCCTTGCCGGCGATGTCCTCGAAGCGGATGGTGCTGTGGTTCAGGTACTTCAGCGCCAGGCTGTCCATGTCGTGACGGGTGGCGGTGGAGTCCAGCACGTAGGATTCGAGCATGGTGTCGAAGGCCACGCCCTGCACCGTGATCGGTGTGCTGGCGTTAGCCAGGACGTTGATGTCGTACTTGGCGTGCTGGCCGACCTTGGCCTTGGCCGGGTCTTCGAGGATCGGCTTGAGCGCCTTGAGCACCGCGTCGCGGTCGAGCTGCTGCGGCACGCCCATGTAGCTGTGCGCCAGCGGGATATAGGCCGCTTCGCCCACTTTGACCGCGAAGGACAGGCCGACCAGTTGCGCCTGCTGCGCATCGACGCTGGTGGTCTCGCTGTCGAAGGCGATCAGCTCGGCCTGCTCCAGTTTCTTCAGCCAGGCATCGAACTGCGCCTGCTCCAGTACCAACTGGTAATCACCATTGCTGGCTGGTGCTGGCTCGGCGGTTTCCTCAACGGCATCACCAGTCGGCTCGGCGAACAGATCGCCAGCCGGCGCAGCAGCCTTGGCCGCCAGCGCCTTGTTCTGGCGCAGCAGGTCATCCAGCCAATTCTTGAACTCCAGCTCGCCGTACAGCTCCACCAGCGCGGCCTGATCCGGTTCGCCGGGATGCAGCGACTCAATCTCGATATTCAGCGGCACGTCGGTCTTAATGGTCGCCAGCTGATAGGACAGGTAAGCCATCTCGCGGTGCTCTTCGAGCTTGGCTGGCAGGCCCTTGGCGCCACGGATCGGCAGCTCGGGCACCTTGTCGAGGTTGGCGTAGAGCACGTCGAGGCCGCCGCCGATACCAACCAGCAAGCCCAAAGCGGTTTTCTCACCGACACCAGGCACACCCGGAATGTTGTCGACCTTGTCGCCCATCAGCGCCAGGTAGTCGATGATCAGCTCAGGGCCGACACCGAATTTCTCCTTTACGCCATCGGCATCGTAGACGCTTCCCGTCATGGTGTTGACCAGCGTAACGTGCGGGCAGACCAGCTGCGCCATGTCCTTGTCACCAGTGGAGATGACCACGTTGCGCTTTTCCCCGGCCGCCTGGCGCGCCAGGGTGCCGATCACGTCATCGGCTTCAACCCCCTCGACGCACAGCAGCGGCAACCCCAGGGCACGCACGCTGGCATGCAGCGGCTCAACCTGGACGCGCAACTCGTCCGGCATGGATGGCCGATTGGCCTTGTACTCGGCGAATAGCTCATCGCGGAAGGTGCCGCCCTTGGCGTCGAAGACCACGGCAAAGGGGCTGTTCGGGTACTGCTTGCGCAGGCTCTTGAGCATGTTCAGCACGCCCTTCACCGCTCCGGTGGGCATGCCTTTGGAAGTGGTCAGCGGCGGCAGGGCGTGGAAGGCGCGGTACAGATACGAGGAACCGTCGACCAGAACGAGAGGGGCTTGGCTCATGCGCGGGATCAACCTTTTCGGCGGGTGCAGCGGTAGAATGGCTGCATCGGTAAAAAACGAAGGAGCAAGGTTACCATGGGTACAGTCAATCGCTTGTTGCTGGTCGGCCTGCTGGCCTGTGTGCCACTTGCCGCTCACGCCGAAGATCCAGTGTCTGCCGATCCCGATGTGACCATCCGCCAGGACGGCGACCGCACCATTCAGGAATACCGGGTCAATGGCTTCCTCTATGCCATCAAGGTCATCCCGAAGAACGGCAAACCCTATTTTCTCGTGCGCGCCGATGGTAGCGACGGCAACTTCGTACGTTCGGACGATCCGGACATGCTGATCCCCTCGTGGGAAATCTTTAGCTGGTAAGTCATTAAGGTCTGATATGTCGGTATTCACCCCCCTGGAGCGTCATGAGCTCGAAGTCTTCCTGGCGCCCTATGGACTTGGCCGGTTGCGTGACTTCCAGGGCATTGCTGCGGGCAGCGAAAACAGCAACTTCTTCGTCAGCCTGGAGCAGGGCGAATATGTCCTGACCTTGGTCGAACGCGGCCCGATGGCCGACCTGCCGTTCTTCATCGAATTGCTCGACGTGCTGCACGACGCCGGCCTGCCGGTGCCCTACGCCCTGCGGACGCAGGACGACGAGGCATTGCGCACCCTGGCGGAGAAACCGGCGCTATTGCAGCCCCGGTTGTCAGGCAAGCATGTGCGCGAGGCCAACGCCCATCACTGCCAGGAAGTGGGTAGCCTGCTGGCGCGCATTCACCTAGCCACTCGCGAACAGCCGGTGGAACGTCGCAGCGACCGCGGGCTGGATTGGATGCTGGCCGAAGGTCCGAGCCAGGCGCTGAAGCTTGATGAACAGGCGTTGCCGCTACTACGTGATGCACTGGCCGAGATCGCCGAGCTGAAGCCGCGCATCCTCGCCCTGCCGCGTGCCAACCTGCATGCCGACCTGTTCCGCGACAACGTGCTGTTCGACGGCAACCACCTGGCAGGGGTGATCGACTTCTACAACGCCTGCTCGGGGCCGATGCTCTACGACCTGGCCATCACCCTCAACGACTGGTGCTCGAACGAAGACGGCAGCCTCGATGGCGCTCGCGCCCGTGCGCTGCTAGGTGCCTATGCAGCGCTACGCCCGTTCAGCGCTGCCGAAGCGGAGCTGTGGCCAGCCATGCTGCGCGTGGCCTGCGTGCGTTTCTGGCTGTCACGTCTGATCGCCGCCGAGTCGTTCGCCGGGCAGGAAGTGCTGATTCATGATCCGGCCGAATTCCAACGGCGCCTGGCACAACGTCAGCAGGTCAACCTGCCGCTGCCGTTCGCGCTTTAGGGCACGCCCCGTAGGGTGCGCCGTGCGCACCAATGCCTTTGAGCGCACGCCGGTACGCGCGGCGCACCCTACAATCCCAAACTCAGGGCAGTAGCCCGGATGAGATCCGGGAAACTCTGTGCCATACAGCCTTGATGGTAACGGTTCGCAGGCGCACCCAAGCCGATCAGCTACCCGAAACCAGTCCCGGCAATTGCTCGGCCAGTTTGGCGTTGTTGATCGGCGCACGGATGAAGCCGCGCTGGGTGCCATCCGGGCCGATGATCACCAGATTGCCGCTGTGATCGACGGTGTAATTTTCCTTGCTGGTGTCAGCCGGGATGTAGGGAATGCTCACCGAGTTGGCGAATTTCTGCAGGGTTTCCTCTTCGCCGGTCAGACCTTTGAAGCCCGCATTGAAGAAGCCCAGGTACTTGCTCAACTGCTCCGGCGTATCGCGATGGGGGTCGACGCTGACCATCACCACGCTCAGCCGTGCGCGAGTTTCTTCGGGCAGCTGGGTCTGCAATTGGCGCAGCTGAGCGAGGGTGGCCGGGCAGATGTCCGGGCAGAAGGTATAGCCGAAGAACAGCAGCTTCCAGTCACCCTTGAGCTGATCAACCGCGACTTCCTTGCCCTCCTGATCGACCAGGCTCAGCGACGGCAGGCTCCGGTTCTGCGGCAGCAGGACGATACCTGCGTCGAGCAGCGCCGCCGGGTCGCCCTGGCTTTTGCTGCTGAGCACCTTGTTGACGGTAAGCCCCAGCACCAGGGCCACGATTGCGACAAGAACGAAAACCGTTGTGTGGGTACGAGTCATGAAAAGCCTTAGATATTCAGCAGCAGGTAGTGGTCCGCGAGCAGCGCGATAAACAGCAGGAACAGGTACCAGATACTGTACTTGAAGGTGTTGATCGCGGCGTGCGGTTTGCTGTCACGGTACAGCACCCAGGCCCAGTGCAGGAAGCGGCCGCCCAGCAGCACAGCGCAGGCCAGGTAAAGCGGCCCGCTCATGTGGATGGCGTAGGGCAGCAGGGTTACCGCGAACATCACCAGGGTGTAGAGCAGGATATGCACCTTGGTGTAGTGCTCACCGTGGGTCACCGGCAGCATGGGAACGTCGGCCTTGGCATATTCTTCCTTGCGGTGGATGGCCAGGGCCCAGAAATGCGGCGGCGTCCAGGCGAAGATGATCAGCACCAGCAGCAGCGGCTCGGCACTGAGGTGACCGGTGACGGCAACCCAACCCAGCAACGGTGGGGCAGCACCCGCCAGGCCGCCGATCACGATGTTCTGCGGCGTGGCGCGCTTGAGAAAGCCGGTGTAGATCACCGCATAGCCGAGCAATGAGGCCAGGGTCAGCCAGGCAGCCAACTCGTTGGTGAACACCATCAGCAGGCTCATGCCGGCGATGGCCAGCAGCAGGGCGAAGGTCAGCGCCGCCACCGGCGAGACACGCCCGGCGGTGACCGGACGTTTGTGCGTGCGCGCCATGATCGAGTCGATGCGCCGATCTACCACATGGTTGACCGCAGCCGCCGCGCCTGCACACAGGCCGATGCCGAGGTTGCCGAACAGCAGCACGGTCCAGGGCACACCGGCACGGGTAGCGAGGAACATGCCGACCAGCGAGGTGATCAGCATCAACATCACCACCCGCGGTTTGGTCAGCTCCAGATAATCGCGCCAGGTGGCGTGTTCGGAGTGAGCTCGCAGCATTGTCGCCATGGCATTGCTCCTTGATTCGTTATTTACCGGCCTTGAACCAGACCGTTGGAAACCAGAGTCGTGCGCCTGCCCACCAGATCGGATGCTTCGCGAACCGCCGCAGAAACAGCCCTCAGGCGATAGTTGATCAGCACCATCACCAGCAGCAGAGCAGCGCCACCAGCGTTGTGTGCCACTGCCACCAGCAGCGGTAGATGGAAGATCACGTTGCTGATACCCAGGCCAACCTGCAGAGCCAGCGCCAGCAGCAGCAGACCGGCCAGGCGCGGCAGCTTGGCAATGCGCAACTGCCAGGCCAGAGCCAACAGCGCCAGCGTTACCAGCAGCGCTCCGATGCGGTGGCTCATGTGAATGGCGGTGCGCGCGTCACTGTCGAGCTGCCCGCCCAGGTAGTTGGGGCCGATGTGCTGGGTCAGGTGAAAGCCCTTGCCGAAATCCATCGCCGGCCACCACTCGCCGTGACAGGTGGGCAGGTCGACACAGGCGACAGCGGCGTAGTTGGAACTGACCCAGCCGCCTAGGGTGATCTGCCCGATCACAAGCAGCAGGCATGCCGCCGCCAATGTCCGAAGGCGCCCCGGCAACTGCAACGGGGCGAATCGTCCAGACAGGCGCAAAGTGAGCAAGGTCAACAGACTGAGCGTGGCGAAACCGCCTAGCAGGTGAGCGGTGACCACTTGCGGCCATAGCTGCAGGGTGACCGTCCACATGCCGAAGGCGCCCTGCAGAATCACCAGCGCCAGAATCGCCAGCGGCAACTTGAGCGGCTGAGTTGGCTCCGCACGACGGCGCACGGACAGGGCAGCAATGGCGAGGATCACCAACCCCAGTGCACCGGCAAAGTAGCGATGGATCATCTCGTACCAGCCCTTGGCAACCTCTACCGGCGCCTCGGGAAAACGCGCTTCAGCGATGGCCTGCTTGTGCTCGCTCATCGGTACGCCGAGAAACCCGTAGCAGCCTGGCCAATCCGGGCAACCCAGCCCGGCATGGGTCAGTCGGGTGTAGGCACCTAGCAGCACCACCACCACGGTCAGGAGGGTCGCGAACAACGCTAGACGGTAACCGGGCTTGTGCATGTCTACTCCTTGGGCACTGGGCCTGACGCTCTGTCGATATGGACAGAGCGTGGCGTCAACCGATCAGGGAAATTTTCAGCAGGTAGCGCAGATCATCGAGAATGGCCTTGCCCTTGCTGCCGGCCGGATAGCGCAGCACCAGATTGCCGTGTGGGTCGACCAGCCACAGCTGTGCACCCTGAACCGCCTCGGCGGCCTTGTCGTAGGCCTGCAGATCCAGTTGATAGCGTCCAAGTTGCGGGTACTCGCGCTTGAGCGTTGCGTCGTACTCGGCCGGCAGTGGTTCGGCCAGCGCCAGGCCGTGACTCGCGCGGGCAGTCTCGCGATTGAGGCCAATCTGGATCTGCCGCGCCAGGTAAACCAGCTGCTGACAGTCGGCCTCACAGGCGCCCGGTGCTGTCACCAGAATCTGCCACAGCGGCTCCACCTCGCCCTGTACGCCGAGATCGGCAAGGGTGCGCCCATCGCCGATCAGCACACCGTGGTAGCTGCGCGTCTCTGGCACCCAGAAGCGCCATTTGTACATGGCGTTAGCCAGGAACATCGGGCCGATGATAATGGCCAGGATCAACAACAACTGCAGGCGACCACGCCCCTTGCGCGGTGCCTCAGGCATGGCGATGGCTGGGTTCATGACGATGCTCCCGTGCATTGTGAATTCCGAGATAAATGAACAGGCCAAACAGCGCGGCAGCCAGAGAGAACCACTGCACCGCATAGCCAAGATGTTTGCTGGGGCTCATGGCCACGATTGGCCAGTCGACGCGATAACTGGCCGGCCCGGGCTCCAGACGTACCTCGAAAGGCAGACCACCACGACCCAGCTGGCGCCAGAGACTGTCGGCCTCGACCTGCGTGATCAGTCGCGGCCAGCCATCGGTCGCTGCACCGGAGCGCAGATTGAAACCGCCAGAAGGCGCGACATAGACCCAGGCAGTGAGTTGCAGCACGCCGTCAGGGCTATCGAAAGGCGGCGTTGTACGCCGATCCGGCCAAGGCAGCCAGCCGCGATTGAGCAACACCCAAAGACCGCTGGACTGATCGTAAAAAGGCTGCAGCAACTCGACACCGGCATGGCCATCACGGATACGGCTATCGAGCAACAGGCTGTGCTCGGTATCGAAGTGCCCACGCAGTTGAACGCGGCGGTAGGCAGGATCACGCATGGGCTCGAGCTGCTCGAGGCTGATCGGCTCGGCCGTCCGCCGTGCCTCGAAGCTGGCCAACAGCTGGCGTTTCTCTTCGCCACGCTGCAGCTGCCAGAAACCCAGCCAGAGCAACCCCGGCAGCAGCAGGGCAACCAGCACGCTGGGCAACCAACCGGGACGGAAGGCGCTCATTGCGCCCTGCCGATACGGTCTGGGTTGCTGGCTATACTGCAATGCATCACGTCAATCCCCCGGAGTCTCACATGCTCAAGGCCGCGATCGTCCTCATGCTGCTGGCAACCATCGCCAGCCTGTTCAGCGGCCTGTTCTTCCTGGTCAAGGACGAAGGCCATGGTTCCCGCGTGGTCGGCGCGCTGACTGTCCGTGTCGGCCTGACCGCTATTACCGTTGCCCTGATCGCCTGGGGCTTCTACTCAGGGCAACTGGTCTCTCACGTTACCTGGTAGCCCCCGCTACAGTACGTAGACGAAGATGAACAGGCCGAGCCAGACCACATCGACGAAGTGCCAGTACCAGGAGGCTGCCTCGAAGCCGAAGTGCTGATCGGCGTCGAAGTGACCTCGCATGATCCGCACCAGCATTACCACCAGAATCAGCGTACCGAGCGTCACGTGCGCACCGTGAAAGCCGGTGAGCATGAAGAAGGTGGCGCCGTAGATGCCTGAGCCAAGCGTCAGCCCAAGCTCGGTGTAGGCCTCGATGTACTCCTCGACCTGAAAGAACAGGAATGCCAGGGCCAGCACGATGGTCGCCGCCAGCCAGGCCTTGAGCGGGCCGCGGTGGTTCTTCTTCAGGGCATGATGGGCGAAGGTGATGGTGACGCTGGAGGACACCAGCAAGATGGTGTTGACCAGCGGCAGGTGCCAGGGATCGATCACCCCGCTCGGTGGCGGGAACAGCTTGGAGTCGGGGTTCTGCAACATCGGCCAGCTGTATTCGAAGCCGTCCCAGAGCATGTTGGCCACGCCCTTGTCACCTTCACCGCCGAGCCAGGGGCCGGCCCACATGCGGATGTAGAACAGGGCGCCGAAGAAGGCGACGAAGAACATCACCTCGGAAAAGATGAACCAACTCATGCCCCAGCGAAAGGAACGGTCCATCTGTGCGCTGTACAGACCGCTGCGGCTTTCCTTGATGACGTTGCCAAACCAGCCGAACAGCATCCAGGCCAGGATCAGCCCGCCGACGAAGAAGATCAGCGGCCCGTTGGAGCCTTCACGACCCGCCGACAGATCGTTGAACCAGGTGCCAACGCCGTAGAAGCTGACCAGCAGACCAATGGTGGCGACGATGGGCCACTTGCTCTGCGCCGGTACGTAATAGTTCTCGTGACTTTCGTGACTCGACATTGTTGTTCTCCTTATGGAGCCTGTGCCACTGGCGGTTTGCGCGCGGTGATATCGAACAGGGTGTAGCCCAAGGTCAGGTGCTTCACGTCCTGCGGCAGGTCGCGGTCGACGATGAAGCGCACCGGCATTTCGATGCGCTCGCCTGGCTGCAACACCTGCTGGGTAAAGCAGAAACACTCGGTCTTGTGAAAGAAGGCCGCCGCCTTCGAAGGCGATACGCTGGGAATCGCCTGCGCGCTCATCGGTTGGTCGCTGGGGTTATAGGCGACGAACAGCATGTCGCGCGCCTCGCCCGGGTGAACCAGGATCTCGTCAGCCTGCGGGCCGAACTCCCAGACCATGCCGGCGGCGTTGGTGGCGAGAAACTGCACGCGCACCTGGCGCTGCTCATCCACCATTTGCTCGCCCTGGTAGGCCCCTGCCGTCTTGCCGTTGATGCCGAAGACCCGGCACATGGCGTCGTAGAACGGCGGCAGGACGAAGATGCCGAAGCAGAACATCACCACCACCACGAGCAGCAGACGGGTAACCAGGCGACGAGTCGCGATGACCTCGCTCACGGCAGACCTCCTATTTCACTTCCGGCGGCGTGCTGAAGGTGTGGTAGGGCGCCGGTGAAGGCACCGTCCACTCCAGGCCTTCGGCACCGTCCCAGGGTTTCGCCGGGGCCGGCTTGCCGCCGCGAATGCACTTGATGACGATGAACAGGAACAGCAACTGAGTAGCCCCGAACATGAACGCGCCGATACTGGAGATCATGTTGAAGTTGGCGAACATCATGTTGTAGTCGGGGATACGCCGCGGCATGCCAGCCAGGCCAACGAAGTGCATCGGGAAGAACGCCAGGTTCATGCCGATGAAGCTCATCCAGAAATGCAGCTTGGCCAGGGTTTCGTCATACATGTGGCCGGTCCACTTCGGCAGCCAGTAGTAGGCCGAGGCGAAGATGCCGAAGATCGCGCCGGGCACCAGCACGTAGTGGAAATGCGCCACCACGAAGTAGGTGTCGTGATACTGGAAGTCCGCCGGGGCGATGGCCAGCATCAAGCCGGAGAAACCACCGATGGTGAACAGGATGACGAAGGCCACCGAGAACAGCATCGGCGCCTCGAAGGTCATCGAGCCCTGCCACATCGTGCTGGCCCAGTTGAACACCTTCACCCCGGTGGGCACGGCGATCAGCATCGTCGCGTACATGAAGAACAGCTCGCCAGTCAGCGGAATGCCGACGGTGAACATGTGGTGCGCCCAGACGATGAACGACAGGAAGGCGATCGCCGCCGTGGCGTAGACCATCGAGGTGTAGCCGAACAGCGGCTTGCGCGCGAACGCCGGGATGATCGAGCTGACCGCGCCGAAGGCGGGCAGAATCATGATGTACACCTCGGGGTGACCGAAGAACCAGAACACATGCTGGAACAGCACCGGATCACCACCGCCAGCAGCGTTGAAGAAGCTGGTGCCGAAGTGGATGTCCATCAGCATCATGGTCACGCAGCCAGCCAGTACCGGCATCACCGCAATCAGCAGAAACGCCGTGATCAGCCAGGTCCAGACGAACAGCGGCATCTTCATCAGGGTCATGCCGGGGGCGCGCAGGTTGAGGATGGTGGCGACCACGTTGATCGCCCCCATGATCGAACTGATGCCCATCAGGTGTACGGCGAAGATGAAGAAGGTGGTGCTCTCCGGCCCGTAGGTGGTCGACAGTGGCGCGTAGAAGGTCCAGCCGAAGTTCGGCCCGCCACCTTCCATGAACAATGTCGAGACCAGCAAGCCGAATGCCGCGGGCAACAGCCAGAAGCTGAAGTTGTTCATCCGTGGCAGGGCCATGTCCGGCGCGCCGATCATCAGCGGGATCATCCAGTTGGCGAGACCGACGAAGGCCGGCATCACCGCACCGAAGACCATGATCAGGCCGTGCATGGTGGTCATCTGGTTGAAGAATTCCGGTTGCACGATCTGCAGGCCCGGCTGGAACAGCTCGGCACGGATGACCATGGCCATCGAGCCGCCCAGCAGGAACATGCAGAAGCTGAACCACAGGTACATCGTGCCGATGTCCTTGTGGTTGGTAGTCAGCACCCAGCGCATCAGGCCCTTGGCCGGGCCATGGTGGTGGTCAGTATGACCGTGGTCGATCACTGCACTCATGTCCTTACTCCTGCGCCTTGGAGAAATCGAGAATGTCCTTGGGCGTGACCATGTCACCGACATTGTTGCCCCAGGCGTTGCGCTCGTAGGTGATGATGGCGGCCAGGTCGACCGGCGACAGCTGCTTGCCGAAGGCGGCCATGGAGGTACCCGGCTTGCCTTGGTAGACGATGTGGATATGCCCCTCGGCCGGCCCGGTGGCGATGGCCGAGCCCTTGAGCGCCGGGAACATCGGTGGCAGACCTTCACCGGTAGGCTGGTGGCAGGCTGCGCAAGAGGTGTTGTAGGCCTTCTCACCACGCGCCATCAGCTCTTCCATGGTCCATTCCTTGCTGGTCAGCTCACGCTCAGCGGCGGCAGCCTGCTTGCGCTCGGCCAGCCAGGCATCGAAGTCTTCCTTGGACTTGGCCTCGACCACCACCGGCATGAACCCGTGGTCCTTGCCGCACAGCTCGGTGCACTGGCCACGGTAGATGCCGGGCTCCTCGATGCGTGTCCAGGATTCGTTGATGAACCCGGGGATGGCGTCTTTCTTCACTGCCAGTGCCGGTACCCACCAGGAGTGAATGACGTCGGCGGCGGTGATCAGGAAGCGCACCTTGGTGCCCACCGGCACCACCAGCGGCTCGTCGACTTCCAGCAGGTAGTGTTCGCCCTTGGCTTCGCGGTTATTGATCTGCGAACGCGGCGTGGTCAGGTTGCTGAAGAATTCGACATCCTGACCCAGATACTTGTAGTGCCACTTCCACTGGTAGCCAGTGACCTGAATATCCAGCTCGGACTCGGAGGTGTCGTAGATCTCGATCAGCGTCTTGGTCGCCGGGATCGCCATCACCACCAGAATGGCCAATGGCACCACGGTCCAGAGAATCTCGACGGTTGTGCTTTCGTGAAAATGCGCGGGTTTCTGGCCGGTGGAGCGGCGGTGCATGATCATCGACCAGAACATGGCGCCGAACACGATCACACCGATCACAACGCAGATCCAGAAAATGGTCATGTGCAGATCGAAAACGGAGCGGCTGACGTCGGTTACACCGGGCGCCATATTGACCGTCCACTGCGCGTGCGCCGAGCCTAATGCCAGCCACAGCAGGAGGCCCATCCAGACTCGTGGATGTCGCATCATTGCGGGTTCCCCTTGATTGTTCTTGTTATCCCGCCGGCTGAGCCTGCGGCAAAGGGATCGACTGCCATAGAGCGACAAGGCGGAATCACTGTCCGCGTACCGCGCTCAACTGCTGGCGACTACTGCCGAAACCTCTCCGTGCCTGAGCTCGTCCGGTTCCATCAGGTACTGCCTTTCGAACTCGAGTATAGACGGGGAGTTGCACCTGGCAACGTACGCGCAAAAATCGCCGAAGGCGCGCAAGCCTTGTGCTAAACGCCCCGACTGACGCGGGGTGTAGCCGTTCTGATACAGGCATTTATAGCCAACTCGCATAAGTATGAAAAAGTTATGACAATCGCGTCTTAGCCGACTGCCGGAGCCGGCTAAGGTTCACGTCCATGTCCTGAAATGTAGGAGCCGTCATGAACACCGCCGCCCTTCGTCAATTGATCACACAGGCTCGTCAGCAGGAAAGTGGCAGCCAGGCTCTCTCGCGCTACCTGCAGGCTCAGCTGGAGCGCCTGCACCCGTCCATCCGTCTACCGGAGGATGATGCGCCTGGGGCACTGACCGCCTTCGTCATCGCCTATATCGAGGAGGTGCCGGACGTGCTCGACGCGGCTGCCGAAGTAGCGCGCGAAGCAGGAATCGAGGCTGCCGTGAAACCGGTGCTGAAGATCGCCGAGCATTTCTTCCTGCAGCCACCAGCGCTGATGGAGGGTCACGAAGGACTCGAAGGCCTGCTCGATGAGGCCTACCTGGCTCATCGCCTGGTGGAAGAGGTCAATGACCGCTACATCGCGCACCTCGGCCAGCCGCTGATCCCGCTGGACACCACTCGCGCCAACCTGATCGCCCACCAGTTGATTGGCGAGCCCTTCGCCAACCAGCTCGACGAAGCGGTGCATCATGCCTTGGCCGGTATGCTCGATGACGCCAGCTTCGACCAACCCTCGGTGCAGGCCTACCGCGAACGTCTGGCGGCGCCGGATACCGCCTCGGCCTGGCGGCGCTGGCCCTGCCTGTCGCAGCAGCTCGGCCTGGAGCTGCAACTCAAGGCGTGATCAGCAGCAGGATCAGGGTCAAGGTCAGCAGCGAGCCGAGGGTAGAGAACAGAATCGCCCGCGACACCAGCGCCGCCTGGCGCTGGTAGTACTCGGCGAGCATGAACGGCCCAGTGCCCGTTGGCAGCGCGCTGAGCAGCAACGCGGCATGTGCCCAGAACGGCGGCAGGTCGAGCAGCACGAAGGCAATGAACCAGGTCACCAGCGGCTGCAGCACCAGCTTCAAGGCCACCAGCGGCCAGGCGCCTTCGCTCGGCCCGCTCTGCCGCTGAGCCAGGAACAACCCCAGCGACACCAGTGCACAGGGCACCGTGGCGGCGCCGAGCAGGCGCAGAAGTTCGTCCAGCGCCGCGGGCATCTGCACGCCACCAAACGCCCAAGCAGCACCAAGCAATGGCGCGACCACCAGCGGGTTTTTCAGGAGCGCCATGACTACCTGAGCGATGGCGCCGCCCAACCCCTTCTTGCTCTGCAGACCTACCTCGATGCACACCACTGCCAGGCCGAACAGCACACAGACCACCATCAGCGAGGCGATCAAGGCCGGCGCCATGCCGTCCTCGCCCAGTACCAGCACGCACAGCGGAATGCCGATATAGCCGGTGTTGGCGTAACCGGCGCTGAGCCCGTCGATACTGGCGTCGACCAGGCTGCCAGTGGTTTTCCAGCGATACACCAGCGTGACCAGAAATACCGCGAGCATGCCGCCGGTAAAGGCAAGCAAGAAACCGGGCTGCCAGATGTGTGCCCAGTCGGCCTTGGCCGTAAGGCTGAACAGCAACGCAGGCAGGCCGAGCCAGACCACGAAGCGGTTCATCTCCGATGCGGCGGTCTCTCCCAAGCGATTGGTTCGCCGGCAGATGAAACCAACCAGGATCAGGCCGAAGATCGGCAGCAGTACATTGAGAACGGTGGACATCGAACCACGCCAGCGACAGGGGAGGACCGAGACTAGGTGGCCGCGCTGCTCAGGGCAAGCGCCTACCTGTGATTCCGTAGCCCCCGCAGGCGTCTAGCTCTGACCTGCCGGGACGCTCCCCGGCCTACTCGCGAGCCCGAACATGCAAGCGCTGTTGACCGAAATTCTCGATGAAGTCCGCCCGCTGATCGGCCAGGGCAAGGTGGCCGATTACATTCCAGCGCTGGCCAGCGTGGTGCCTGACCAACTGGGCATCGCCGTATACGGCAACGACGGCCAGGTACATGTCGCCGGCGATGCACGTACGCCCTTCTCGATCCAGAGCATTTCCAAGGTGTTCAGCCTGGTCCAGGCCATCGGCCACAGCGGCGAGAGCATCTGGCAGCGCCTGGGCCATGAGCCGTCCGGACAGCCGTTCAACTCGCTGGTGCAGCTGGAGTTCGAGCGGGGCAAGCCGCGCAATCCGTTCATCAATGCCGGTGCCCTGGTGATCTGCGACATCAACCAGTCGCGCTATGCCGCACCGGCGCTGTCGATGCGCGATTTCGTCCGGCGCCTGTCGGGCAATCCGGATGTGACGGTGGACAACCACGTCGCCGAATCGGAATACCAGCATCGTGCGCGCAATGCCGCAGCGGCCTACCTGATGCAGTCGTTCGGTAATTTTCATAACGAAGTCGAGGCGGTATTGCGCAGCTATTTCAGTTGCTGCGCGCTGCGCATGAGCTGCGTCGACCTGGCGCGCGCCTTCGGCTTCCTGGCCAACCAGGGGTTCTGCCAGCACAGCGGCGAGCAGGTGCTGTCGCCCCGCCAGACCAAGCAGATCAACGCCATCATGGCCACCAGCGGCCTGTATGACGAAGCGGGCAACTTCGCCTACCGCGTTGGCCTGCCGGGCAAGAGCGGCGTCGGCGGCGGCATCCTCGCCGTGGTACCGGGGCAGTTCAGCGTGTGCGTGTGGTCGCCGGAGCTCAATGCTGCGGGCAACTCCCTGGCCGGGATCAAGGCGCTTGAGCTGCTCAGCGAACGCATCGGCTGGTCGGTATTCTGAGGTATGGTCACAGGGGCCGGCGCAGTGCTGTGTCGGTGCCCATTGATCAGCCCTGGAGTGCTTATGTCGTTGCCTGAATACCACATGTTCGCCGCCGCGCCCGAGCCAGTCGCGCCGTTCTCCCATGCTTGCGAAGCCGATGGCTGGGTGTTCATCACCGGCCAGTTGCCCATCGACCCAGGCAACGAAGCGGCGCCGCTGCCCGAAGGCATCGAGGCGCAAACCCACAAGACCTTCGACAACCTGCTGGTGGTCTTGAAAGGCTTGGGGCTGGGCCTGGAAAACGTGGTGTCGGCTCGTGCCTTCCTCACCGATTTCTATGGTGACTACGCGCGCTTCAACGCGGTGTACGCCAGCTACTTCCCCGAAGGCAAACGCCCGGCACGCACCTGCATCGGCACCACCGGTCTGGCGCGCCATGCCCTGGTGGAGATCGATTTCATTGCGCGGCGGCCCTGAGGCTGGCTACAACAGCTTGCGGTACTGCACGAACCCCGAGCGTTCGCCGATGCGCTCGTAAAGCAGCTTGGCCTGGCTGTTGGTTTCATGGGTCAGCCAGTGCACCCGCGAGCAGCCGGCGGCGCTCGCCTGCTCAAACACATGCTGGATCAACTTGCGCCCGATGCCGCCGCTGCGCTCGCCCTTGGCGATGAAAATATCCTGCAGGTAGCAGTAGTCGCCGGTGGTCCAGGTCGAGCGGTGGATGACCCAGTGCACCAAACCTATAGCCTGCCCATCACGCCAGGCCAGGGCGGCGCCCATCGGCTCGGCCGGGTCGAGAAAACGCTGCCAGGTAACGGCGCTGGTCTCGGCTGGAATCTCGGTCATGTAGAAGCGCTGGTAGCCCTGCCACAGGGGCAACCAGGCTTCTTGATCGGCAGCGATTACAGGGCGAATGTCGATACTCATCGTCCTTCCTCTGTTTGGGCAGGTGGATCAGTCGCTCATCTCACCACAGAGATCGCGCGCCAGCCAGTGCTCGACCTGCGTTTGCGGCAAACCGGCGCCGAGCAGGGCAAACAGCTTGCCCAGTGCGGCCTCACGGGTCATGCCGCCACAGGACACCAGGCCGACCTCGGCCAGACGGCTGCCGGCCGCATACACACCAAACTGCACGTGGCCTTGCGGGCACTGGCTGATCGCCGCCAGCACCACGCCGCGCTGGTGCGCCTCACGCAGCACGCTCATCAATGGCGCGTCGCCGGCCGGGCCGGTACCGCTGCCGTAGCACTCCAACAGCAACCCCTGCACGCCGCTGGCCAGCAGGGCTTGCAGATGCCCAGCCTGCACGGCCGGATGCAGCGGCAGCACGGCAAGGTTCACAGCCTGACGCGGCTGGCGGAAATCGATACGGGCATCGACCGTGGCCCGCTCGGCCTGACGCTGACGCGGCAGCACCTGGAAGGCGTCGAACGCATCGCTGCGCAACTTCGAGCAACGTGCGCCATGCAGTAGCTGCCCGTTGAAATACAGGTGCACGCCCGGCTTCACGCCGCGGTACAGCGCACGCATGGCGCCGAACAGGTTGGGCCAGGCATCTCCACCATCGACACCAGCCGGCTGCATGGCACCCGTAAGCACCACCGGTACGTCGAGCCCGAGCAGCAGGAAGCTCAACGCCGCAGCGCTGTAGGCCAGGGTATCGGTGCCGTGCAGTACCAGCACGGCGTCGTGGCCATCGGTCTGTACCGCAGTGACGATTTCGTCGCGCAGCGCCAGCCAGTGGCCGGTGTTCATGTTGGCGCTGTCGATCAACGGCAGCAGCTCGCGGAAGCTCCATTGCGGCAGCTCACTGGCGTTCTCGCCGGCTTGCTGGCTGCGCATGCGCGCCTCGAAACCCGAGGCCGGCGCCAGGCCGTCTGCGCTCATCTGCATGCCGATGGTGCCGCCTGTGTACAGCACCAGGAGTTTTTCTGGGGTTGCCATGGGCTCTCCTCACAAATCACGGGCCTGCGCGACATTCTTAACGTCGCTTACGACTGCCCGAACAATGGCTGCCAACGCTGGCAGGCAAGAAAAAGGGGGCCTCGCCCCCTTCTTCCATCTGAGTCAGATCAGCGCTGGTAGACTCGATCCCCGATTTCCGCCTGGTCGGCGGTTTCACCTGGCTGGCTACCCCAGACGGCAGGGTCGAGGTCCAGATCAGCGAACTGCTTGGCATCCAATACCGGCGACTCAACACCCGCCTTGATCTGGCTATCGTAGTCGCGCATCAGGCGCATGCCCACTTTGAACAGCAGCGCCAGAGCGATGAGGTTGGCGATGGCTAGCAGACCCATGGTCACATCGGCGAAGGCGAACACGGTGCCCAGATCCTGCACCGAACCCCACAGCACCAGACCGACCACCAGCACGCGGTAGATCATTACCGGGCCGCGCTTCTGGCTGAAGAAGCCGAGGGCATTTTCGCCGAGGTAGTAGTTGTAGATCAGGGTGGTGAAGACGAACAACAGCAGCGCCAGGCTGACGAACACCCTGCCCCACTCGCCGACCACGGCGGCCACCGCGCTCTGGGTCAGTACCACACCGGCCTGTTCCATACCCGGCTGATACACGCCCGACAGCAGGATGATCAGCGCCGTGCAGCTGCACAGGATCAGGGTGTCGATGAACACACTGAGCGACTGCACGATGCCTTGCGCGGCCGGGTGCTTGACCTCGGCGACAGCGGCCACGTTCGGTGCACTGCCCAGGCCGGCTTCGTTGGAAAACAGGCCGCGCTTGACGCCCATGATGATGGCCGCGCCGATGCCGCCGGCGAAGGCCGGCTCGAGGCCGAAGGCGCTTTTGAAGATCAAGGCGAAAGTGGCTGGAACTTCGTTGATGTTCAGGCCGATCACCAGCAGCGCCATGCCCAGGTAAGAGAACGCCATCACCGGCACCAGCACGTCGGCGAACTTGGCGATGCGCTTGATGCCACCGAAGATGATCAGGCCGATGACCGCGGTCAGGGCGATGCCGCTGGCCAGGGTCGGGATGCCGAAGGTGTCGTGCAGCGAGCTGGCGACGGTGAAGGACTGCACGGCGTTGAAGCCGAAGCCGAAGGTCACCAGCAGCAGGATCGACACGACGATACCCAGCCAGCGTTGACCAAGGCCGTGCTGGATGTAGAAAGCCGGACCACCGCGGTAGCCGCCATCGGCCTCGCGACGTTTGTACAGCTGCGCCAGCGAGCACTCGAAATAGCTGGTAGCCATGCCGACCAGGGCCACGACCCACATCCAGAAGATGGCGCCCGGGCCACCGAGCATGATCGCCACCGATACACCGGCGATGTTGCCGGCGCCCACGCGGCCAGCCACCGACAGCATCAGCGCCTGGAACGAGCTGAGCTGGCCCGGCTGACGCTGGAATGCCTCGCCGAAGATGCGAAACATGCTGCCGAAGTAGCGGAACTGAACGAAGCGCGAAGCGATGGTGAAGTACAGGCCGAGACCGATCAGCATCACGATCAGCAGCTTGCTCCAGATGAGGTCATTGAGAAGATCGAGCATGGAGGCTTTCTCTCTTGTTGTTCTGAATGGGAATGCGCCGCACCGGGCGGGTGGCGCAATCTTTGGTGAAGGCGCCGCGCGGGACAATTTCGCAGGTCGCGGCGACCTGATGCGAGTTGATGCTAGAATCGCGTCATTCGCATCAGCTGGAGCGGCCATATGTCCGATTCCCTCGGCAGCAATCTGAAATTGCTTTGCAGCCATTACCGCTCGATTGCCGAGGTATGTCGCAAGCTGTCGATCAACCGCGCGCAGTTCAACCGCTACCTGGCCGGGCAGAGCCGACCGACCACGCACAATCTCAAGCGCATCTGCGATTTCTTCGGCGTCGAACCTTTCGAGCTGAGCATGCCGGCCGAGCAGTTCACCCGCCTGATCGGCGCACGCAGCGGTGATGCGCAGCCGCACAGTGGCAACGATCCATTGCTGGAGCTGTTCACGCCGTTGCGCCGTCAGGCCAGCCCGATGGAGCGCTACTGCGGCTACTACTTCGAATACTCCAACTGCATGTCGGTGCCGGGGCATGTGCTGCTATCGCTGGTGCACCTGCGCGAGGAGCGCGGCAACTACCTGTTCGAGCGCCAGGAACGTCAGGAGCGGCAGGAACCCGCACGTGGCGAGGACTGGGTGCGCTGCCGCTACCTGGGCACGGCGTTCTTCCTGCAGGACCGCCTGTTTCTGGTGGACTACGAGTCACTCACCGGCAACGAGATGAGCCAGACCATCCTCATCCCCAGCTTCAAGAGCCGCATCATCCGCCTCAATGGCATCAAGACCGGCGTCTCCAGCGGTGACCGGCGCACGCCGGCCTGCACCCGCGTGGTCTGGCAGTACCTGGGTAACGAGATCAACCGGGTCAACGCCTATCGCCAGCTGATGCTCTACGCACCGGACGACCCGCGCATCGACGACGACATCCGCGAGCGCCTGGGCGGCGCACAGCTACGCAATGGACTGTTCGAGATGGAGTGATGCACTACTCGCGCAGCATCTCCAGACGCTGCCGCTGCTGGCCCCGCTCGTCGAAGTTATCCACCGCCAGCCAGCGCTCGAAGGTCTCCCGGCGGGCGGGCCATTCACCGTCGATGATGGAGAACCAGGCGGTGTCGCGGTTACGCCCCTTGCGCACCATGTGCTGACGGAACAGCCCTTCCTGGGTGAAACCAAAGCGCTCGGCGGCGCGCAGCGAGCGGGCATTGGCCGCGTCGCACTTCCATTCCAGGCGCCGGTAGCCGAGGTCGTCGAAAGCATGCCGCGCCAGCAGATAGATCGCCTCGGTCGCCCCCGCCGTGCGCTGCATCGGCGCGCCGAAGGCGACGTGGCCGATTTCGATGCTGCCGTCCTGCGCGGTGATACGCAGGTAGCTGAACAGCCCCAGGGCGAGGCCGCTGGCCAGGTCGACCACCGCGTAGAACAGCGGATCGCGGCTCTGCGCATTGCCGGCCAACCAGGCATCGAAGACGCCACGCTCGGTGAAGGGGCCGTAGGGCAGATAATCCCAGAGCGCCGGGTCCGGACCCTGCAGCGCGCGCCACAGATCATCGCCATGCCGCGCGACATCGAGCGCTTCGAGACGCACGAAACGGCCTTGCAACGAGCGCTGGTCCGGTGCGGGACGGGGTTGCCAGTGAGCGAGATCACGCGTCATCAGAAGAGCTTCCTGTACTGAATGAAACCGGAGCGGTCGCCAATGCGGTCGTAGAGCATACGCCCCTGGTAATTGGTTTCCTGGGTCAGCCAATGCACGCGGCTGGCACCGGCAGCGCGCGCCTCAGTGTAAACATGCTCGATCAGCGCGCGACCGATGCCGCCACCGCGAATGTGCTCGGCGACGAACAGATCCTGCAGGTAGCAGTAGTCACCATTCGTCCAGCAACTGCGGTGATAGATGAAGTGCACCAGGCCGACCGCCTCGCCGTCCTGCCAGGCCAGAGCGGCGTGCATCGGCTCGGCCGGGTCGAGAAAGCGCTGCCAGGTGAGGGCGCTGGTCTCGGCGGGGATCTCGGCCTGGTAGAAGCGCTGGTAACCCTGCCAAAGCGGCAGCCAGACAGCGTGATCGGCAGCGGTGATGGGGCGGATGTCGAGCATGATGGCCTTCTTGTGGAGTCAGTCGGTGGGATGCATCTGCGCTGCCAGTTCGTGGTCACGCGGGCTGGCGGACGTCGCCAGGCCGGCGCAGACACCGGCCTGGTCTGCCTCGGAACGGTTCTGGCTAAGTTTCCATTTGCCTTCGAGCCGGCGAATCGGCAGGGCGAAACCGACGATGGCGCGCAGCATGGCGTCGATGTAGTCGCGCGGCGCATCGCTGACCGCCCAGGGCTGCGGGCGGCCCCGTTCGTGGCGCTCGCTGAGGCGGCTGACCAGTTGCAGCAGACGCTCAGGCTCGTCGAACACTTCCGCTTGGCCCCAGGCATGCACGGCAATGTAATTCCAGGTCGGCACCACCATGCCGTGCTCGGCCTTGACCGGATACCAGCCGGGATGCACGTACGCATCCGCGCCGCTGAACACCACCAGCGCCTCGGCACCGCTGGCCAGATCACGCCAGTGCGGATTGGCCCGGGCAAAGTGGCCGTACAGGGTGCCTAACTCGCCTTCTTCAGGCGCCAGCAGCAGCGGTAGATGACTGGCCTGCAAGCCCTGCGTACCGCTGCTGGTCACGATGGCCAGTCCACTGGCCTGAATCTGCGCATGCAGGGTGGGCAGGTCGTCCTGACGAAAGACGGCGGGACAGTACATGAGGGCTTCTCCTGGCGTGATGGGGCCATGCTAGGCAGGATATTGGCCTGATGTAAGATCCATTCCTGACGACTTTCACAGAGCCAATTTACCGATCATGACGCGCTCGTCCGCCTTGCCATTCGATCTCTCCGGCATTCACCTGGAGCCCGGTCAGGGCCTGGCGCGCCAGCTTTACCAAGCCTTGCGCGAGCGCATCCTCGACGGCCGCCTGGCCAGTGGCACACGCCTGCCGGCCAGCCGTGAGCTGGCCACGCTGCTCGGCATCTCGCGCAACACCGTGACCCGTGCACTGGACCAGCTGTACGCCGAGGGCTACGTCAACGGACGAGTCGGCGATGGCACCTACGTCGCCGATCTGCCGCACAGCCGGCCTGCCCCGGTGGCAGCCGTCGCCCCGGCAGCGGCCAGCCCGGCAATGCCGCTGTTGCACAACCACCACCTGGCCACGCCCGCCAAGGGCGCGCCACGCGCCTTCCGCATCGGTGTGCCGGCGTTCGACCTGTTTCCCTTCGAGACCTGGGCACGCCTGCAGGCGCGCTTCTGGCGCAAACCGTCGCCGGCCCGACTGGGCTATGGCGACCCTGCCGGAGACCTGCAGCTGCGCGAGCTGATCGCCGCCTATCTGCGCAACAGCCGCGGCCTGACTTGCGAGGCGCAGCAGGTCCTGATCACCTGCGGCTCGCAGCAGGCCATCAGCCTCTGCGCGCAGTTGCTGGTACAACCCGGCGCGCGAGTGGCGCTGGAAAATCCCGGCTACCGCGCGGCGGGCCATGCCTTCGCAGTGGCCGGCGCGCAACTGTGCGGCATCGCGGTGGACGGCGAAGGCATGGATATCGACGCGCTACAGCGCCTCAACGATTGTCAGCTGGCCTATGTCACGCCCGCGCACCAGTATCCCACCGGCGTGACCCTGTCGCTGCCACGGCGCCTGGCATTGCTGGAGTGGGCCAAGCGCGTGAACGGCTGGATCATCGAGGACGATTACGACGGCGAGTACCGCTACAGCGGTACGCCGCTCGCCCCGCTGGCGGCGCTGGACGAGCAACAGCGGGTGATCTACATCGGCACCTTCGGCAAGCTCGCCTTTCCGGCACTGCGCCTGGGCTATCTGGTGCTGCCGCCTGCGCTGGCCGAGAGCTTCGCCCGGCGCCAGGCGCTGGAGATGCGCCACTCGGAGGTCGGTACCCAAGCGGTGATGGCCGAATTCATCGCTGCCGGGCACTTCCAGCGCCACGTACGGCGCATGCGCCAGGCCGCACGCAGCCGGCGCGACGCCTTGCTCGCGGCCTGGCCGGCGATGATTCCGGGATGCTCTTCGCTACCGGCTGTGGACGCCGGCCTGCACTTGAGCATCAAGGTGGAGAGTCTTGCGCGGGAACGCGAGCTGATCACCGCCGCACGCGCCGCCGGCATCGAGATGAATCCCTTGAGCGACTACTGGCTGCCCGGCAGCGAAACGGCTGAGGATGCTCGCGCCGGGCTGGTGCTCGGTTTTGCTGCGGTGCCAGAGGCGCAGATCGTCGAGGCGGTGCAGCGGCTAAGGCAGGCCTGGAAGCTGTAGCAAGCCGAGATAGAGCCTGTGGGAGGGGCGTTCGGCTCTGGCATCCTGCTTCGCTCTACCTCCTGCATCCATGCAGTCGTAGCCGCGACTGGTGTATCGCATCTACCCCAGAGTGTCGGGCAAAAAAAGGGATGGCCGAGGCCATCCCTGAAGGTTGAGGCTGGTGAAGGCCTCCTATGAATCAGGTTGTCAGCTATGCAGACGGGCAGGCAGCTGACGGTCGGCGTTGCCGAATCGCCAATCAGGACTGCAAGGGCACCAGGCGCGGGGCGATCATGTTCTCGGGGCGCAGGATGTCGGCCAGAGTGGACTCGTCCAGCAGTTGCTCCTCGCGCACCAGCTCCAGCACGCCGCGTCCGTTTTCCAGAGCGACCTTGGCGATGCGGGTGGCATTCTCGTAGCCGATGTAGGGGTTCAGCGCGGTGATCAGGCCAATGGAGTTTTCCATCAGTTCACGGCAGCGCGCCTCGTTGGCGGTGATGCCGTCGATGCACAGCTCGCGCAGCATATCCATGGCGCGGGTCAGCAGGCGGATCGAGTCGAAGATCTTGTAGGCGATCAGCGGCTCCATCACGTTCAGCTGCAGCTGGCCGCCCTCGGCTGCCATGGTCAGGGCCAGGTCGTTGCCGATCACTTCGAAGGCCACCTGGTTGACCGCCTCGGGGATCACCGGGTTGACCTTGCCCGGCATGATCGAGCTACCCGGCTGACGCGGTGGCAGGTTGATTTCGTTGATGCCGGTACGCGGGCCGCTGGAGAGCAGGCGCAGGTCGTTGCAGATCTTCGACAGCTTGACCGCGGTGCGCTTGAGCATGCCGGAGAACAGCACGAAGGCGCCCATGTCGCTGGTGGCTTCGATCAGGTCGGCAGCCGGGGTCAGCGGGTGACCGCTGATGATGGCCAGGCGCTTGACCGCCAGGGCCTGGTATTTCGGATCGGCATTGATGCCGGTGCCGATCGCGGTACCGCCCAGGTTGACTTCGGTGAGCAGGGTCGGCGCCAGCAGTTTCAGATGTTGCAAGTCTTCACCCAGGGTGGTGGCGAAGGCACGGAACTCCTGACCGAGGGTCATCGGCACGGCGTCCTGCAACTGGGTGCGGCCCATCTTCAGCACGTGGCCGAATTCCAGACCCTTGGCGGCGAACGACTGAATCAGCTTGTCCAGCGCACTCAGCAGGCTGTCGTGACCGAGCAGCAGGCCGAGGCGGATGGCGGTCGGGTAGGCGTCGTTGGTCGACTGCGCCATGTTCACGTCGTTGTTCGGGTGCAGGTGCTGGTACTGGCCCTTCTCATGACCCATGGCCTCGAGGGCGATGTTGGCGATCACCTCGTTGGCATTCATGTTGGTCGAGGTGCCGGCGCCGCCCTGGATCATGTCGACCACGAACTGCTCGTGGAACTCGCCCTGGATGATGCGTGCACAGGCAGTGCTGATCGCCGTGTGCTTGGCAGCGGACAGGTGGCCCAGCTCGCGGTTGGCGTCAGCCGAAGCCTGCTTGACCATAGCCAGGCCGATCACCAGCTTCGGGTAGTGCGACAGTGGCACGCCAGACAGGCGGAAGTTCTGCACGGCGCGCAGAGTCTGAATCCCGTAGTAGGCATCAGCGGAGACTTCGAGGGTACCGAGCAGGTCTTTTTCGACGCGAACAGATGCAGCAGAGGACATGATAGAAATGACTCTTGGGAAATACGGCGAGTGCCGCGATGCCCATAGAATAGGGGCCTTGACCGTCTCGCTACCAATGCCGTTACTTGCTGCCCTATGCATGATCGGCATAATGTGGATGTGACCGCAACAATGCACCAACCGTGTGCACTGCCCTGACATGAGCGGAGGACGCGCCCGTGAACCTGGAAACCAAATGGCTGGAAGACTTCGTCACCCTGGCCGCGACCCGCAGTTTCTCCCAGTCGGCGCAAAAGCGCTTCGTCACCCAGCCGGCGTTTAGCCGGCGTATCCGCAGCCTCGAGGCCGCATTGGGGCTGACGCTGGTTAACCGTTCGCGCACGCCGGTGGAGCTGACCGAGTCCGGCCAGCTGTTTCTGCTCACCGCACGCAGCATGGTCGAGCAGCTGGGTGAGGTGGTGCGTCACCTGCATCACCTCGAAGGACAACAGGGCGAAGCGCTGCAAATAGCAGCGGCGCACTCGCTGGTATTCGGCTTCTTTCCCGAATGGATCGCCCGCCTGCGCCGCGATGGCCTGCCGCTGAGCACCCGCCTGGTGGCGACCAACGTCGGCGAAGCGGTGCACTCGCTGCGTGAGGGCACCTGCGACCTGATCCTCGCTTACCACGACCAGGACGCCGCCGTGCAGCTGGCACCGGACATGTTCCCGTCCTTGCACCTGGGCTACAGCGAAATGCTGCCGGTATGCGCCGCGGATGAAACAGGCGCACCCCTGTTCGACCTGGACACCGGACAGAGCGTGCCGCTGCTGGCCTACAGCGCCGGCACCTTCCTCGGCCGCTCGGTGAACCTGCTGCTGCGCCAGCGCGCCCTGCGCTCGACCACCGTGCATGAAACCGCCATGGCTGACAGCCTCAAAGCCATGGCCATGCAAGGCCTGGGCGTGGCATGGGTACCGCGCCTGTCGATGAGCCCCGAGCTGGCCCGTGGCGAACTGGTGGTGTGCGGCAAGGAACACTGGCATATCCCGCTGGAGATTCGCCTGTATCGCTGGGGCATGTCGCGCAAGGCGGCCGTGCGACTACTGTGGCGCAAGCTGGAGACGGGCGAGGTGGGCAGCTGAGTGAACGGGTAGGGTGCGCTGTGCGCACCGATATTCGCGCGGTGCGCACGGCGCACCCTACGGGTACGGCAATCGCGGCTGAAGCCGCTCCTACAGAGCATCACATACCCCGTAGGAGCGGCTTCAGCCGCGAGATTTTATGCTCGAGCCAAACCGCTGAGGCTCACTTGCCCGACTTGATCGAGGTCCACGCCCGCGTACGCACGCGCTCGATCTTCTGCGGCAGCGGCTGCACCACGTACAGCGACTTCTGCAGCTCCGGCGTCGGCGTCAGGTCGTGGTCGTCGGCGATTTCAGCGCCCACCAGCTGCATGCCCGGTACGTTGGGGTTGGGGTAGCCGAGAAAATCGCTGATCGGCGCGATCACCTTGGGTTCGAGCAGGTGGTTGATGAAGGCGTGGGCTTCGTCCGAATTCCTGGCGCTCTTGGGGATAGCCCAGGTGTCGAACCAGATCGGCGCGCCTTCTTTCGGCAGACGCCAGTTGATCGTCACACCGTTGCCGGCTTCCTTGGCGCGGTTGGCGAACTGGTAGAAGCTGCCCGAATAACCGATGGCCACGCAAATGTCGCCGTTGGCGATGTCGGTCATGTACTTGGCCGAGTGGAAGTAGGCCACGTACGGACGCACTTTCAGCAGCAGTTCGGTGACCTTGTCATAGTCGGCCGGGTTGGTGCTGTTGGGGTCCAGACCCATGTAATGCAGGGCGATGGGGATGATCTCGGTCGGCGAGTCGAGCATGGCCACACCGCAGGATTTCAGCTTCTCCATGTACTCGGGCTTGAACACCAGGTCCCAGCTGTTGACCGGCGCGTCCTCACCGAGCGCGGCCTTGACCTTGTCCGGGTTGTAGCCGATCAGCACGGTGCCGTACATGTAGGGCACACCGTACTGGTTGCCCGGGTCATTCTTCTCCAGCAGGCCAAGCAGTACCGGGTCGAGGTTCTTCCAGTTGGGGATTTTCGACTTGTCCAGCGGGGCAAACACGCCGGCCTTGATCTGGGTTTCGAGGAACTGGTTGGACGGAATCACCAGGTCATAGCCGGAGTTGCCGGTGAGCAGCTTGGCCTCCAGCGCCTCGTTGGTCTCGAAGGTGTCCCAGGTGATCTGGATGCCGGACTCCTTCTGGAAGTCCTTGGGCACCTCCGGAAGGATGTAGTCGGCCCAGTTGTATACGCGCAGCTCCTTGGCCTGCACCGCACCGCTGAGCAGGGTGGCGCCGCACAGGGCGGCACCGAGCATCTGTTTGATGGCTTTCATCGTTCTAGCACCCCTGAAATATTGCTCTTGTTTGGCAGATTTCTGATTGCTGAAGAGGCGCCGATCAGGCGCCTTCGAATCCTTCCAGCACGTTGACCGCGTTGACGCCGATGGCTTCCACGGCGTAGCCGCCTTCCATGATGAACAGCGTCGGCAGGCCCAGCGCGGCAATACGCCGGCCCATGGCCAGGTAGTCCGGGCTGTCGAGCTTGAACTGCGAAATCGGGTCTTCCATGTAGGTGTCCACGCCCAGCGACACCACCAGCACCTCGGCGCCGTACTCGGCGATGCGCTGGCAGGCCTGCTCCAGTGCGGCGCTCCAGGTCTCCCAGGAGCTGCCCATCGGCAACGGGTAATTGAAGTTGTAGCCCTCGCCAGCACCCTCGCCCAGTTCGTCGGCATAACCGAGGAAGAACGGGAACTCTTCGGCCGGGTCGCCGTGGATGGAGGCGAACAGCACGTCGCTGCGCTGGTAGAAGATGTCCTGGGTGCCGTTGCCGTGGTGGTAGTCGACATCGAGGATGGCCACCTTCTTGCTGCCCTGGTCGAGGAAGGCCTGGGCGGCGATAGCGGCGTTGTTCAGGTAGCAGTAACCGCCCATCACGTCGCCGGCGGCATGGTGGCCTGGCGGACGGCACAGGGCGAAGGCGCTGTGGGCACCGTTGGCGATCTCCTGCTGGGCGCTGAGCGCCACCTGCGCGGCGCTGTAGGCGGCCTGCCAGGTGCCGGCGGTGATCGGCGCACCGCCGTCGAAGCTGTAGTAGCCGAGCTGGCCGTGCAGGTCGTTGGGGATCATCCGGCGCAGGGTGCGCGCCGGCCAGGTGAACGGCAGCAGGTCGCCCTTGCCGCCCTGCTCCTGCCAGCGCGCCCAGGCACCCTTGAAGAACTCCAGGTAAGCCTTGCTGTGGATGCGCTCGATGGGCGCCAAGCCGAAATCCCTGGGTGCGCGAACCTCGCCGAGCTGGCGATTGTTCACACGGGCGAGGATATGGTCGGCGCGCTGCGGCTTCTCGAAGCAGGGCATCAGTTGCCCGTCGATCAGCTCGCATTTGCCGTGATGCAGGTGGTGGTCGTCGCTGTAGTAGGTGAGCATGCAAAGCGCTCCAGGCTCGTTGTTGTGCCTGCATTGTTCGCCTGCTCGGCCAGCGTCGAGAACGCTGGCAACGGCCAAAAGGGGATCGAAATGGCCAAATTGCGCTACCACCCGGATGCTCACCGGCAAGATGTAACGAGGTGTGAGCCTTAAGTTTTCGTTAAGCCAGGACGCCGAAGGTGACGGCTCCGAACCCCATCAGGAGCCTCACCATGCGTCGTCTACTGCTCGTTTCCGCCCTGCTCGCCTGTGCCGCTCCGGCCTTCGCCAAGACCGAATGCACCACGGCCGAACGCTCCACCTGGCAAGACCCCGACCAGTTCCAGGCCAAGCTGGTGGCCGACGGCTACAAGATCAACAAGTTCAAGGTCACCGAAGGCAACTGCTACGAGATCTACGGCTTCGACAAGGAAGGCCGCAAGGTCGAGATCTACCACGACCCGGTCAGCGGCAAGGCCGTGAAGACCGAGATCGACGACTAAGCGCAGCCCGGCGCTGGCCCTGGCGGCCGGCGCCTCGTGACGAGAGCCCCGCCATGCCCCTTTTAGCCCGCACCGCCCTGGGCGGTCTGCTGCTGCTCGGCGCCACGCCGCTGCTGGCCGACACCGATTGTGCCCGCCCCGACCGCAGCGCCTGGATGCCGGAGTCGCAGTTCCGCGAGCGGATGAAGCGCCAGGGCGTACAGATCACCAAGTTCCGCATCACTCCCGGCCACTGCTACGAGATCTACGGCTTCGACGCTGCCGGTCGCAAGCTGGAGGTCTACTACGACCCGGTCGACGCCCGACCGGTAGAAGAAGTCGCCAGCTCGTACCTAGCGCCTCCCAGCCATCCCTGAACCCGCGACCATGACCTCGACCTTCAAGACCTGCGCCCTGGTGCTGGGCGCGGCCACGGTGTTCGCCTGCGCCTGGCTCGGCGCCGCGCCCCATGCGCTGGCACCCTTCGCCAGCCAGCCAGCGCCACCCGCGGCCGACGCGACACCGACCCTGGCCGCGCACTTCGCCTCCTCCGATCTGGAGGATTTCGTGCATTCCGCCTCCATCACCGGCCTGCCCGGCGGCGACCTGATGGCGGCCTGGTTCGCCGGCAGCCGCGAAGGTGCCGCAGACGTACAGATTCGCGCCGCGCGTTTCGATGCCGCCAGTGGCCAGTGGAGCGCCGAGCGCGTGCTGGCTACCCGTGAAGCTACCCAACGCGCGGTCGGCAAGCACATCCGCAAGCTGGGTAACCCGGTGATCAGCCTGGCGCCGGACAATCGCCTGTGGCTGTTCTACGTCTCGGTATCGCTCGGCGGCTGGGCTGGTAGCGCGGTCAACGCCATGGTCTCCGACGACCTCGGTGAAACCTGGTCGGCGCCCCGCCAACTGGTCACCAGCCCGTTTCTGAATATCAGCACCCTGGTGCGCGCCGCGCCGGTGTTCCATGCCGACGGCAGCATCGGCCTGCCGGTGTATCACGAGTTCCTCGGCAAGTTTCCCGAGTACCTGCACCTGAGCGCGAATGGCGAGGTGCTGGGCAAGTACCGCATCGGCAAGGGTCGCTATTCGCTGCAGCCCACCGTGGTGCCGCTGGACGAGCGCCGTGCCGTGGCCCTGCTGCGCTATGCCGGTGAGGAACATCACCGCGTGCTGGCCAGCTACAGCGAAGACGCCGGGCGTAGCTGGAGCCGACCGGAACCAGTAGAACCGAGCAACCCCAACTCGTCCCTGGCGGCGGTCGGTCGCCCCGACGGCAGCCTGCTGGTGGCGATGAACGACCTGGAGGACGGCCGTTTCCGCCTGACCCTCTACGCCACCGACGCCAAGCTCGCCAACTGGCGCACCCTGGGCGAGCTGGACGAGACGCCCAACCCTTGGGGCGAACCGATTCCGCGCGACGAATTTCCCGCCGTGGTCAGCGAGAAATACCGCGCCAGCGGCGGCAGACCCGAGCTGCAGGCGCGCTTTCTCGAACAAGTAAGCGCGCGCATGTGCAGCGCCGAAGGCTGCACCTTCGACTACGAGTACCCCTACTTCACCCGCGACCGCGAAGGCACCTACCACCTCGTCTATTCGTGGAACGACATGTTCATCAAGCACCTGGCCTTCAACGAGGCCTGGCTGTCGGAGCGCCGCCCGCATGACTGACTTCTGGCTGCCGCACCTGGCCTTCGCCCTGCTGGTTTTCCTGATCTTCACGCGACTGACGCGCAATAAACTCCCACGCGGCATTCTGCTGGCGGGCTGCCTGCTGCTCAGCCTGCTGCCGGTGCAAGGCATCAGCCTGGCGCTGCAGTTGCGCACCTATATCGGCGACCTGTCGGTGGCCAGCCTGGTGCTGCTTGGCTGGGCGACCATGAGCCGCTTCGGCGTGCCACCTACCAGCGCCGGTGATCGCCTGGCCAGCCTGGCGCTGTTCGCCGGTCTGGCCGTGCTGCTTTACCCGGCGGCGCTGGGCCTGAGTTATGCCGACCCCTACCAGCTCGGCTTCGAACCCAGGCCGATGCTGCTGGTGCTGGGCCTGCTGTGCGTGGTGCTGATCGTCCAGCGCAGCTGGCTCGGCGCCCTGGCGCTGGTACTGGCGACCCTGGCCTTCACCCTGCGCCTGGGCGCATCGGAAAACTACTGGGACTACCTGATCGACCCCTACCTGGCCCTCTACAGCCTCGGCGCGCTGCTTCTGGCAGGCGGACGCTGGCTGCTGATTCGACTCTCGACTCGAACAAGGAACCTCGCATGAGCTGGCTGAAATCCCGCCGCCTGCATTACCTGGCAGGCCTGACGGCGCTGCTGTTCGTGCTCTTCGCTACCCTGCGCGGGGTGTTTCTGCTGGGCTTCTCCGCTGTCGACAGCGTGAGCGACTCGGACGTGCTGCCCACCCTCGGCATCGGCCTGCGCTTCGACCTGCGTCTGGCCCTGCTGTTGATGCTGCCGGTAGGACTCCTGCTGGCGCTACCGAAGCTGCGCCTGGCGCGCTTTCGAGCCATACGCTGGTTGCTGCGCGGCTATCTACTGCTGGCCGTAGCGGCGCTGGGCCTGCTGTACATAGTCGACTTCGGCCACTACGCCTACCTGGGTGTGCGCCTCAATGCCACGGTGCTGCGCTTTGCCGGCGATGCGCAGATTTCCGCCGGCATGCTCTGGCAGACCTACCCGGTCCTGTGGATAACCCTGGCCTGGCTGCTGGGTGTGGCGCTGTGGGCCTGGGCGCTGCTGCGCCTGGAGCGTGCCACCCTGGATCGCCCTGCCAGCGGCAAGGTCGGCGTGCTGCCGGCCCTTGGCGGCGCGGCGGTTATGGGCGTGCTGGTGTTTTTCGGCCTGCTCGGTCGCGCCAGCGCGCTGAACCTGGAGAACCCGGTGCCGCTGCGCTGGAGCGATGCCTTCTACAGCGGCAACAGCCAGATCGGCGCGCTCGGCCTCAACCCGGCGCTGTTTCTCTTCGACACCCTCAAGCTCGAACCCGCCGCCTTCGACGAAGCGGCCACGCGCGAGCACTACGAGGTAGTGGCCGATTACCTGGGCGTCAGCGAGCGCGATGCGCAGGGGCTGAACTTCTTCCGTCAGCAGCCGGTGCAGTCGCATCGCATCCAGGCCGAGCGCCAGCCGAATGTGGTTTTCGTCATGCTCGAATCCCTCGGCACCAGCGCCGTCGGCGCCTACGGCAACCCGCTGAACCCGACGCCGAATCTGGATCGTCTGGCCCAGCAAAGCTGGTTCTTCCGCCACTTCTACGTGCCGGTGACCGGCACCGCCAAGACCGTGTGGGCGAGCATCACCGGCATCCCTGACGTATCGAGACAGGAGACGGCGACGCGCAACCCGCTGATCGCTCGCCAGCGCACGCTGATCAACGCGCTCGAAGGCCACGAGAAGTTCTACATGATCGGCGGCAACGCCGGCTGGGCCAACATCAACGCGCTGATCCGCCAAAGTATCGACGACGTGCAGCTCTATGAAGAGCGTCACTGGCAGTCGCCACAGGTGGACGTGTGGGGCATTTCCGACCTGGATTTCTTCAAGGAAAGCACGCGCATCCTGGGTGCACTGCCCAAGGACAAACCGTTCTTCGCTTACCTGCAGACCTCCGGCAACCACCGCCCCTTCACCATCCCCAAGGACAACGACGGTTTCGAGGCGCTCGACCTGCCGTTGGAACAGGTGCAGCAGGCCGGCTCGCGCAGCGTCGAGCAGTACAACGCCGTGCGTCTGCTGGACTTCAACATCGGCCGCCTGATGGAGCTGGCCAAGGAGCAGGGCTTCTACGACGACACCATTTTCGTCTTCTTCGGCGACCACAACACCCGCATCAGCCAGATTCCGCACATGGCGCCGGCCTTCGAGCAGCTGGGGCTGGAGAGCAACAACGTGCCGCTGCTGATTCATGCACCGAAATGGTTGGCGCCGCGCGAGTTCGACGCAGCCGTGGGTCTGGCCGACCTGCTGCCGACGGTGGCCGGGCTCGTCGGCGTGCCCTTCGACAACGGCGGCCTGGGTCGCGACCTGCAACTGCCGGCGCCGGAAGGTGAGCGGGTGGTACCGCTGGTGCTGCAGGAAGGCACCTTCCCGGTGATCGGCGCGGTGACCCGGGATTTTCTCGTGCAGATGCAGCACGACGGCAGCTCACCGACCCTGCACGACCTGCGCTCGCCGACGCCGCGTGACAATGTGGCCGAGCAGCACCCGCAAGAGTTCCAGCGCCTGCTGGGGCTAAGCCGTGGCCTGCACGAAGCCGCGCGGTTGCAGATGTATCGCAACGTACAAGCAGAGAAGTGAGCACACTTGTGGGAGGCGCTTTAGCGGCGAGCGTTTATCGCGGCAAAGCCGCTCCTACGGAGTGTGTAGGAGCGGCTTTAGCCGCGAATGCCATTGATCATCTCAGGCGCGAAAGCGACTCGGCGGCACGCCGCTCCAACGTTGGAAAGCATGGCGGAAGCTGGCGGTTTCGCTGAAGCCGAGCACTTCGGCGATGCGGTACACAGGCCATTGCTCCTCATTGAGCAGAGCCTTGGCACGCTCGAAGCGCAACTCGTCGAGCAGGCCCTGATAGCTGGTACCCAGTTCCTGCAGGTGGCGACGCAAGGTACGCGGCGAGCAGTGCATCTGCTGCGCCAGGTTCTCCAGCCCCGGCGGCTCGGCCAACTGTGCGGCCAGCAAATGGCGCACCCGCTCCAGCCAGGCCTGGCGGCTGCTGAACTCAGCGTTCAGCCGCCGGCAGCGCTCCACCATGTCGCCGTGGGTAACGCTGTCGGCCAGCGGCAGCCGGCGCTCCAGCAACGCGGCAGGAAAGGCGAAGGCATTACGTTGCGCCGTGAAGCGCAACGGGCAGGGAAAACTCTTTGCATAGCGCTTCATATAGCGCGGCTGGGCATAGGTGAACTCGGCCCCCTCCAACGGCATCGGCTGGCGCAGCAGCTCGTCGCCGATCAGCTTCAGCGAAGCCAGGCACATCTCCACGTTGAACACTTCCAGCGCCTCGACATCGCGGTAGCCGCTGGCGCAGATCCAGGCCAGCTCACCTTCCACCTGCAGATCGAGGCGGAAATAGGTGCCGAGCAACGCCGGGTACTGCAACAGCAGGCGCCAGGCGTCACCAAAGGTGGCAGCCGACAGTGCGGCGTAACCCAACAGCCCATAGGAGGAAACATGCAGGCTGCGCCCCAACTCCAGCCCCATGTCGGCACGTAGGGCCAGGGCATTGGCGCACACCTGCAACTCCTGCACCCGGGTGATGCGCGCGTCGGCATTGTCCAGATCAGCCGCACCAATACCGCTCCCGGCCAGCAATTGCGGGCGCAACTCGGGCTGGTCGGCGAAGCGTTGCAGGATCAGGGAAACCACGTGCAGGGTGGTCAGCGAGGCGTGCAGCATGATGCGTTCCGTGGGGGAAGACTGAGAATAGAACGCAAGAAATATGCCGCGAGGGGCGGGTCAACGCCCGCCCGATACGATCAACGGTTACGCAGGATGGCGTTGATGAAGTCGCCCTGGTTGGCTTCATCCGAATGGGTGGTGAACTGCAGCTGGCCGTCCTTCTCGTGCAGTTTCATCGCCTCGCCGAAGCGGCAATCGACGCCCTTGAGGGTCTTGGCTTCGGCCTTGTAGCGGTCATCACGGCCGCACAGATAGGCCATCTGATTGACCACCTCGCCGCAGAAGCTCGGCACGCTGAGGCCAATCAGTTGCTCGTCGCTGATCGCGCTCCAGTCCACCTTGGTCGTCAGCGGTGTGCCGCAGGCCTTGGAAGCTTCGCTATCCATCTCCTGCAGGCGGGCGCTGTAGTCGGCCAGGCGCTGCTTGCGGTCGAAGGCAGCCAGGCGCGCCTGCAGGCCATCCTTTTCCTGCTTCTCATAGAGCGCCAGGAGATCCTTCGGCTTCAGCGCCTTGGTCTTGTCCTCGTTGTAGCTGAGTTCGAAGCCCTGAGTGTTCGGCAGGTTGAGCTGGTAGCTCTCGCCGCTCCAGGCGCGCCGCTTGTTCAACAGGTTGTAGTCACGACCATCGAGGCGGATGCCGTAGTCGCGCTGCTCGTTGCCCAGCTCGCGAACATCGGTGAGGAACACCACTTCGTCGAGCGGGTGGTTGATGCCGCGGACCTGCACCAGCGCCTGCTTGCCGTCGGCAGAAGGAGCCAGCGCCAGGCTGACGCCCTGGCCGGCATCGAAGACCTGCGGATGCTTGGCCAGATCCAGCGCAGCGGCTTGAAGAGAGAGCAGGGAGAGAGCAACGAGCGAAACGTACTGTTTCATGACGACACGTCCTTGTACGGATGAAGGGCGCACAGTATAGCCAGCCGTCTGGCGGCGATCTGTGCGCTCTTCCGCGTCCGTTCTGTAGGAAAATTGCCTATCCGTGGCCATTTCTTTGCCTTAGAACTGCAGCACGACGCGCCCCTCGATCTGCCCGCTGCGCATCTGATCGAAGATGCCGTTGATGTTGTCGAGACTGTCGCTGTGCACCGTGGCCTTGACCAAGCCTTCACCGGCGAAGTCCAGCGCCTCCTGCAGGTCGGCACGGGTGCCGACGATGGAGCCGGTGATGGTGATGGCCTTGAGCACCACGTCGAAAATCGGCGTGGGGAAGTCGCCCGGCGGCAGGCCGACCAGCGCCACCGTACCGTGCCGGCGCGCCATGCCGATGGCCTGGCCAAAGGCGGCGTTGGACACCGCAGTGACCAGCACGCCGTGGGCGCCGCCGATATCGCGCTGCACCACCTCGGCCGGATTTTCCTTGCGCGCGTTGATGGTCAGGCTGGCGCCGAGCTTGCGCGCCAACTCCAGCTTGGCATCGTCGACGTCCACCGCGACCACGTGCAGGCCCATGGCACGGGCGTATTGCACGGCGACATGACCCAGGCCGCCAATACCGGAGATCGCTACCCACTGTCCGGGGCGTGCCTTGGTTTCCTTGAGGCCCTTGTACACCGTCACCCCCGCGCAGAGGATCGGCGCGATCTCGAGGAAGTCGACATTCTTCGGCAGGACGCCGACGTAATTCGGGTCAGCCAGCACGTATTCGGCATAGCCACCGTTGATCGAGTAGCCGGTGTTCTGCTGGCTCTCGCACAGGGTTTCCCAGCCGGTCAGGCAGTGCTCGCAGCAGCCGCAGGCGGTGTACAGCCAGGGCACGCCGACGCGGTCGCCCTCCTTGCCCCGAGTCACACCGCTGCCGACCGCCGCCACGTAGCCGACGCCCTCGTGACCGGGAATGAACGGCAAGCTCGGCTTCACCGGCCAGTCGCCCTCGGCGGCGTGCAAGTCGGTGTGGCAGACGCCCGAAGCTTCGATCTTCACCAGGATCTGCCCGGGGCCAGGCAGCGGAGTCTTCACCTCCTCGATGCGCAGGGGTTCGCCAAAGGCGTGGACGACTGCGGCTTTCATGGTCTGGTTCATGTGCTGTTCCTCTTCCATGCGAGTGGAACACCAGTGTGCGCACGCAGCCCGCACCGGTATTGCTCCAGAGCAAGGTTTAGGCGGTTTTCCCGCTCTGCCACATCCTGCATGACAAACGGTCGTCGCCACTGCCCGCCAGCGCTGGCTTTGCGTTATACTGCGCGGCCTTCGGCCGGCAGCACCCGGCCAACGAATCATGACAAGCCACGCTGGCCCGCCCGCGTGGCTTGTTGGTTTTTGACGCGCCGCGAGGCGCCCGAGAGAAGAGGCACGACGATGAGCGCACTGGTTGGCGTGATCATGGGCTCCAAGTCCGATTGGTCCACCCTTAGCCACACCGCCGAGATGCTGGACAAGCTGGGCATCCCCCACGAGGTCAAGGTGGTCTCCGCCCACCGCACCCCAGACCTGCTGTTCCAGTACGCCGAAGAGGCAGAAGCACGCGGCATTCAGGTGATCATCGCCGGTGCCGGTGGCGCCGCTCACCTGCCGGGTATGTGCGCAGCCAAAACCCATCTGCCGGTGCTCGGCGTACCGGTGCAGTCGTCGATGCTCTCGGGCGTCGACTCGCTGCTGTCGATCGTGCAGATGCCTGCTGGTATCCCGGTCGCTACCCTGGCCATCGGCAAGGCCGGCGCGGTCAACGCCGCCCTGCTGGCCGCCAGCATCATCGGTCACCAGCACCCGCAGTTCCACGCGGCGCTGAAGCAGTTCCGCCAGGAACAGACCGATACCGTGCTGAGCAACCCGGATCCGCGCGAGGCCTGAAGCCCATTCCATCAGGGGCTGCGACACAGCGCATTCGAACGCTGTGAGCTGCTCGGAATGCTCACTTACCGGGGTAAACTCCGCTTCCTGCGCTGCGGGCAACGTTCAACTGCTTGGTTCGCCACCTGCTGAAAAAGGGGCTTTGTTATGAAAATCGGTGTGATCGGTGGCGGCCAACTGGGCCGCATGATGGCCTTGGCGGGCACCCCGCTGGGCATGAACTTCGCTTTCCTCGACCCGGCGCCGGACGCCTGCGCGCAGGCGCTCGGCGAGCATATCCGTGCCGACTACGGCGACCAGGATCATCTGCGCCAGCTGGCCGACGAGGTCGACCTGGTCACCTTCGAATTCGAGAGCGTGCCAGCGGAAACCGTGGCCTTCCTCTCGCAGTTCGTGCCGGTCTACCCGAGCGCGCAAGCCCTGCGCATCGCCCGTGACCGCTGGTTCGAGAAGTCCATGTTCCGTGAGCTGGGCATCCCCACACCGGAGTTCGCCGATATCCAGTCGCAGGCCGACCTCGACGCTGCGGTTGCCAGCATTGGCCTGCCAGCGGTGATGAAGACCCGTACCCTGGGCTATGACGGCAAGGGCCAGAAAGTCCTGCGCAAGCCGGAAGACGTCACCGACGCCTTCGCCGAACTGGGCAGCGTGCCGTGCATCCTCGAGGGCTTCGTGCCCTTCACCAGCGAGGTGTCGCTGATCGCCGTGCGTGCACGCGATGGCGAAACGCGCTTCTACCCGCTGGTTCACAACACCCACGACAGCGGCATTCTCGCCCTGTCCATCGCCAGCACCGATCACCCGCTGCAGGCGCTGGCCGAAGACTACGTCGGCCGCGTGCTGGACAAGCTCGATTACGTCGGCGTGCTGGCCTTCGAGTTCTTCGAAGTAGACGGCGGCCTCAAGGCCAACGAGATCGCCCCGCGCGTGCACAACTCCGGGCACTGGACCATCGAAGGCGCCGAGTGCAGCCAGTTCGAGAACCACCTGCGCGCCGTCGCCGGCCTGCCGTTGGGCTCCACCGCCAAGCTGGGCGAGAGCGCCATGCTCAACTTCATCGGTGAAGTGCCGCCAGTGGACAAGGTGATCAGCATCGCTGACTGCCATCTGCACCACTACGGCAAGGCCTTCAAGGACGGACGCAAGGTCGGCCATGCCACCCTGCGCAGCGCAGACCGCGCCACGTTGGATGCGCGTATCGCCGACGTTCAGGCGCTGATCGCCGAAGACTGACAGATCGATTCGCAGCTAGACTCTTGAACGACGGTGGTCGTTCAAGAGCCCCCCATGAAGCGTCTTCTTTCCTTACTGCCATTACTGTTTTCGCTGACCTGTGTTGGCGCGCCAGAGGTGCTGCGGGTCGACTTTCGCGAACGACCGCCGGAAATGCGCGCTGTCGACGGTCTGCCCAGCGGCCCGCTGATCAGCGTACTGGAAACGGCCGCACACCGTATCGGGGTGGGTCTGCAGTGGCGTGAAGCGCCCTTCTTGCGCAGTCTTGAGGACCTGCGCTCCGGGCGAGTCGACCTGGTGCCACGCGTGCTGCTCACTCAACAGCGCCGCGAGTACATCCATTTCCTGCCCAGCATCGGCAGTCAGCAACTGAACGTTCGCTTCGTCGTGCGCCCTGGGGAAGAAGCCAGGCTGAGCCGCTACGCGGATCTGTACGAGCTGTCTCTGGGTGTTAAACGCGGTACGTCCTATTTCGAACCTTTCGACAGCGATGACCTGCTCGGCCGCGCCTATGCCAGCGACGATGCGCAGCTGGCCGCGATGTTCCGGGCTGGGCGCCTGGACACCATCGCGGTGATCGACGCCGCACCGATGGAGGCGCAATTCCAGGCCATGAATTTTCGCGCCTACAGCTACGCGCACTACACCCACCAGCAGGTACTGGGCAACCACTTCGGCGCATCGCTGAAACGCTACCAGAGCGACCGGCGCGAGCTATATGACCGCCTGGGCGCTGAGCTGCAACGCATGCGTGAAGAGGGCGAAGTTGCCCTGATCTACCGCCGTTATGGCGTTCTGCCGCCAGACGAGGCGAACTGATAGCCCCGTTGACTTGTCTCATGACGCGCCTGCCGCACACGCGGCACTCATCAAGGAGATACGCCAATGGGCATTATCGGCACCATTTTCATCGGCCTGATCGTCGGTCTGGTCGCACGCTTTCTCAAACCCGGCGATGACAGCATGGGCTGGGTCATGACCATCCTGCTTGGCATCGGCGGCTCCATTGCCGCGACCTACGGCGGGCAGGCGCTGGGCATCTACGAAGCTGGCCAGGCAGCCGGTTTCATCGGCGCAGTGATCGGCGCCATCGTTCTGCTGGTAATCTACGGCGCGATCAAGAAGGGCTGACAAGCCCAGCCAGGAGCCGACTTGTCGGCTCCTCGTTTACGCCGCCACGAGATGCCATACCCCATGCGCCACTTGCTGCTCGCCCTACTCTTTTGTACCGGCCTGGCCCACGCCGAATTGCCGGAAACCGACTGGCTCGATTTGATGCCACCCGAAGACCGCAAGGCCCTCGAGGAAATGCCCGAGATCAGCCATGACAGTCCTGAAGGCGACAGCACCTTCTACAGCGAGGACGGCCTGCGCCAGCAGGATCAGGATCTGCCTGCGGTGATGTACTCCGCCAAGACCGTGCCCGAACTCGACGGCAAGGCCATCCGCCTGGGCGGCTATCCGGTGCCGCTGGAAAACGACGAGAAAGGCAACAGCACCCTGTTCTTCCTGGTGCCCTATCCGGGCGCCTGCATCCACGTGCCGCCACCACCACCCAATCAGCTTGTACTGGTGCGCTACCCGAAAGGCATCCCGCTCGACGACATCTACGCCCCGCTGTGGGTCAGTGGCGAATTGAAGGTGGAGCAGGTCAGCAACGACCTGGCCGACGCCGCTTATGCCATGGATGCCGGCGAAGTACGCCTGGTGACCGACGAAGATCTCTAACCGTCTTCCATCCCCTGCTAGGAGTTCCAGCATGAAAGCTGCTGCCCTGCTGTTGCTGTGCCTGCTGTCCACCGCTGCACTGGCCCTGGAGCCCGGCGAGCGCCTGGCGCCCTGGACGCTGCTCGATCAGTTCGACGCGCCCTACACCCTGAACGACGAAACGCAGATCCTGCTGGTCGCGCGCGACATGGATGGCGCCAAGCTGGTCGACGCCGCTCTGGAAGGCAAACCCAAAGGCTATCTGGAACAGCGCCAGGCAGTCTTCCTCGCCGACGTCAGCCGCATGCCCCGTATCATCGCCACGCTCTTCGCCCTGCCGAAGATGCGCGACTACAACTACCGCATCCTCCTCGACCGCGACGCCCGCATCGCTCCGCGCTACCCGGCGGCGGAAGGCAAAGCGCTGTGGTTGCAGCTAAAGGATGGGCAGTTGGTTCAGCAACAGACCTTTACCAGCGCCGAGCCGCTTCGCCAGGCGCTGGAGCAGCAGGGCAGCGCTAACTAGCGAGCGGCTCGCTGGACAGGCGCAACTCAAGCCGATGACGCTCATCGGCTTTCAGCTGCACGATGTCTTCCAGCACGTTGGCCGTCTCGATGCAAAGCATGTTCTGCCAGGCCTCGTCGGGGAACTGCGACAGGCGCTTGGCCTTGTCGACCCAGGGATTCCACAGCACAGCCGAGCGTGAACCACGAGCATCCAGATGGATGCGCCGACACCAGCCCGGATCGACGATGCTCAGTCGCGCGGCGGTGTCGAAGTAGATGCGATCGGTCTCCGAATCGAACACCAGCGCTTCCTGCTGACGCAGCTCCTGCCAGTCCTGCAAGGTGTCGATATAACGGCAGCCCTGCAGCCCCTCGACGCTGACCTGGCGCACGTCGCTGACGGCGAAGTAGCTGTGCAGCGCCTGGCTCAGGGTCAGCGGCTCCGTACCGCGATTGTGGGTTTCCAGGCTCATGCCGAGATCGTCTGCCAGGCGCACGACGAAGGTCAGGCCGACATCCCTGGGCCAGCCTTCCAGCGGCTGAGTGCGCGTGTCGTAGGCAAAGCGCAGGGTGACGGCGTCGTCCTCCTCGTCGATGCCCAGCAACTCCCAGTCCAATGCACGCACCAGGCCATGGGCCGGCGCCTGCTCGAGGTGATAGTGCGCCTGCACGGCCTGCGGATTGCGGCGTAGATCTCCGAACCAGGGCCAGCACACCGGCACACCACCGCGCACGCTTTGGCCACGCTGATAGGCCGCATCCGGGCTTAGCCAGATCAGCGGAGGCTGCTCACCCTGCTGGTAACTGAGAATCTGCGCGCCCTGCTGGGCTACCAGCAATTCGCTGCCGGCAGCACGAATGCGCCAGCAGACCAGTTGATCCAGTTCCACGCGTTCGACTTGGGCGGTGCTCATGACGACCTCTCGTTGAGATAGATGACCAATAGTGTGACAACGCAAAAAGCAAAACGCCCATCACGAGGACGGGCGTTTTGCCAAACCAGCCAGCGAGACTTACTTGCCGTAGACCTGCTCCGGCAGCCAAGTGATCAGCCCTGGGAAGATATAGGCGATCACCAGCAGCAGAATCTGGATCAGGATGAACGGCACCACACCTTTGTAGATGGTACTGGTGGGAATGCTCGCCGGTGTCACTCCACGCAGATAGAACAGCGCGAAGCCGAATGGCGGAGTGAGGAAGGAGGTTTGCAGGTTGAGTGCGATCATCACGCCCAGCCAGATCGGATCGAGCCCCATGGCCAGCAGCACCGGACCGACGATCGGCACCACCACGAAGGTGATCTCGATGAAGTCGAGGATGAAGCCGAGCAGGAAGATCACCACCATCACCAGGAAGAACGCGCCGAGCACACCACCTGGCAGCTGGGCGAACACATCCTCGATCAGCGCCTCACCGCCGAAGCCGCGGAACACCAGGGAGAACAGCGACGCGCCGATCAGGATCATGAAGACCATGGCACTGATTTCGGTGGTGCCGTAGGCCACGTCCTTGAGCTGGCCGAAGTTCAGCTTGCCCTTGCTGAAGGCCAGCAGCATCGCGCCTACGGCGCCCAGCGCAGCGGCTTCGGTAGGGGTGGCGTAGCCAGCCAGGATCGAGCCCAGTACCGCGCCAATCAGGATCAGCGGCGGAATCAACGCCTTGCCCAGCTTGCCCCACTCGATAGGGCCGAGCTCTTCTTGCGGCAGCGCCGGCAGTTTCTTCGGCTGCAGGATGGCGACAGCGATGATGTAGACGATGTACAGACCGACCAGCAACAGACCAGGCAGCAGAGCGCCGACGAACAGGTCGCCAACCGAGACGGTCTTCGGCGAGAAGATGCCCATCTTCAGCTGCGCCTGCTGATAGGCGCTGGACATCACGTCACCCAGCAGTACCAGGACGATGGACGGCGGAATGATCTGCCCCAGGGTGCCGGTAGCAGCCAGAGTGCCGGTGGAAATGGCCGGATCATAGCCACGGCGCAACATGGTCGGCAGTGCCAGCAGGCCCATGGTCACCACGGTGGCGCCGACGATACCGGTGGAAGCGGCCAGCAGGGCACCGACCACGCACACGGAGATGGCCAGGCCGCCACGCAGGGTGCCGAACAGGCGCGACATGGACTCGAGCAGATCTTCGGCCACCCGTGAGCGTTCCAGCATCACCCCCATGAACACGAACAGCGGCACGGCGAGCATCGTCTGGTTGTTCATGATGCCGAACAGACGGTTCGGCAGGGCGCTGAGGTAACCAGGATCAAAGGTGCCCGTGACGACACCGATGGCGGCGAACAGCAGGGAAACGCCAGCCAGGGTGAACGCTACCGGGAAGCCGGCCATCAAGGCCACGCAAATACTGACGAACAGCAGAATCGCCATCAACTCAGCCATGTTTCACCTCCGGAGCTGGCAGGCGACCGCTGAAGACGTAGATTGCCTTGATCAGATTGGAAATACCTTGCAGTACCAGGCTGACGACCAGTACCAGGATGATGCTTTTCTGCAGGTAGACGAACTTGAGGCCGCCAGATTCGCTGGACGCTTCGAACGTCGACCAGGAGTTGCTGACGTAATCCCAACTGGCCCAACCGAGGAATAGCGCGACCGGCAGCAGGAACAGCAGATTACCGAAGATCTCGACCAGCGCCTGACGGCGGCCGCTGAACTTCTGGTAGAAGATGTCCACACGCACGTGTCCGTTGCGTTGCAGCACCCAGGCCGCTGCGCCCATGAACACCAGTGCGTGAGCGTACAGCACCGCTTCCTGCAGGGCAGTCGCGCCGATACCGAAACCGTAACGCAGCACCACGACGATGGCTGTACCGATTACCAAAAATACCGTCAGCCAGGCGCAGGCCTTGCCGAACCAGCTGTTCAGCGCATCGATCAGATATGCAAGAGCGAGGGGAAATGAAGGCTTGTCGGACATAGTGAGTCCTTTATCGTTATGAGTAGGAGACAGGACAGCAAACCTGTTGGCTGCATATCACGCCGCCCGCGTCCTTATGGGCCGCAGGCCGGCGATTCTATGCAGGCTACTAGTATTGCAGCAATGCCCGTACAACTTTAGTCGTAGTAGCTAGGCTTGTAGGTCACGACCCCCTATGTTATTCACGCCCGGTCTGCCTTCGGCGATCCCGTGGTAAGACCAATACAACAAGAAGGAGCATTGCATGAAACGTCGCGACATACTCGCCGCAGCGGGCGTAGGCCTTGCAGCAACCGCACTGGCTGGCTGTAAAGAAGAAGCCAAAAGCGCCGCAGCACCTCAAGAGGGTTCGAGTTCTCAGACCTTCAACTGGAAGATGGTCACCTCCTGGCCGAAAAACTTCCCGGGCGTCGGCGTGGGGGCCGAGCGCTTCGCCAAGCTGGTCGATGAAATGAGTAACGGCCGCCTGAAGGTCAAGGTATACGCAGCCGGTGAACTGGTGCCGGCCCTGGAAGTATTCGATGCAGTCTCTCGCGGCACCGCCGAGATGGGTCACGGTGCGCCGTACTACTGGAAAGGTAAGGTTCCGGCGGCTCAGTTCTTCTGCGCCTCGCCGTTCGGCCCGAATGCCCAGGAAATGAACGCTTGGCTGCACCGTGGCGGTGGTCAGCAGCTGTGGGAAGAGGTCTACAAACCGTTCGGCGTACTGCCGATGGCCTGCGGCAACACCGGCGTGCAGACCGCCGGCTGGTTCAACAAGGAAATGAACTCGGTCGACGACTTCAAGGGCCTGAAGATGCGTACCCCGGGTCTGGGTGGCGAAGTGCTGACCAAGATGGGCGGTACCGTGGTCAACATGCCGGCCGGTGAGATCTTCACCGCCATGCAGACCGGCGCCATCGACGCCACCGAGTGGATCGGCCCATACAACGACCTGGCCCTCGGCCTGCACAAAGCAGCCAAGTACTACTACACCCCGGGCTGGCAGGAGCCGAGCGTTCTGTTCGAGCTGGACGTCAACATCAAGGCCTGGGAAACCCTGCCGCCAGATCTGCAAGCCATCGTTCGCGCGGCTGCTCGTGACGTCAACGGCGACATGCTCGACGATTACAACGCCAAGAACATGGAGGCCATGGAGCAGCTCAAGGCCGACGGCGTGGAAGTTCGCCGCCTGCCGGACGAAGTCCTGGCACGCCTGAAGGAAGTGGCTGCCGAGGTAGTCGATGCCAGCGCTGCGGCCGATCCGGCGGCAACCAAAGTCTGGGAACATCAGAAGGCCTATCTCAAGCGCCTGTACGAATACGCGGAAAGCAACGAGAAGGATATCTACAACATCCGCGGCTGACCGCTCAGGGCAAAACAAAACGCCGGCTTCTAGCCGGCGTTTTCATTACTGCAATTCAGAAAGCGGTCAGCCTCGACGCGGCGGCACCGGACGAGTGCGGCCACTGCCGTCGATGGCGACGAAGACGAATACCGCTTCGGTGACCTTGCGCCACTCGTTGGACAGCGGATCGTCGCTCCACACCTCGACCATCATCTGAATCGAACTGCGGCCGATCTCCAGCGCCTGGGTATAGAACGAGAGCTGCGCGCCCACCGATACCGGTACCAGAAAGGCCATGCGATCGATGGCGACGGTCGCCACGCGGCCACCTGCAACCTTGCTCGCCATCGCGGTACCAGCGAGGTCCATCTGCGACACCAGCCAGCCACCGTAGATATCACCGAAACCATTGGTCTCGCGCGGCAACGCGGTGATCTGCAGAGCGAGGTCGCCCTGGGGAATCGGGTCTTCCTGTTCGTAGTCGTTCATCGGTTCGAGACTCGCGGCGCGGTTGTTGTTCTGGGCGCGGAACCCGCATGGCACACGGGCGCAACGAGTATACCGACTGTGCAGTCGACGGGCGACCACTCTGGCAGGGCGCAAAACGCCACAGCCCATGCCCGGTCGGGCAAAACGCACGACCCGGCAAACCTCATTCGGGCAGTATGCCTACCACAAAATGCCATCACTCAACCGTAAACTAATGATTTTAAAAGATTTTTAATAAACAAAAAGTCTGGCACGGGTGCTGCACTAGTCCCAGTACGCAACTGGTCATGTACCGGTTGCAATGCAAAAACAAGGAAGAGACGGATATGCCACACACCCGAGCCATCCGCCTCCCACGCAACAGGAGAACCGCCATGTGGATAGTTGCTCTGGTGCTCGCCACCTTGCTGCTTCTGCTCAGTCTGACGCTCACCAGCGTTGTACTGATTGGCCAGACCCTGTGCGCAAGCCGCAATACCGCCGAGCTGGAGCTGCCCACGGGCGCCGCGCCCCAGCCTGTGGACCCGAGCAACTCGCAAGACCCCTGGCCTGCCTGGGCCATTACCCACTGATCCATCAAGGAGAAACACCATGCTTAGTTGGGCAGTCACTTTCCTGATCATCGCCATCATCGCCGCAGTACTGGGCTTCGGTGGTATCGCCGGCACCGCTGCAGGTATCGCCAAGATTCTATTCGTGGTGTTCCTGGTGCTGTTCATCGTCTCGTTTGTCATGGGCCGCCGCCCGCGCCTCTAGGGAGACATAGATGCAATCGATCCACGCCATTGCCGCCGCCCTGCTGATGGGCGGCGCCCTGGCGGCTCAGGCCGCCGACCGCGACGCCAGTTTCCATCCAGGCGAGCTGCTCACCAGCAACACCGAGTACCGTGAAGCCTGGCAGGATCTGGTAAAGAACGAAGAGCGCTTGCCAGACTGGCTGATCAACCTCAGCGGCCTGTCCACTCCCATGCAGACAGTGGAAGCCGATAGCGATCGCTATCTGGTTGGCCAGATCTGCGAAGCGAACAGATGCTTCAATCAGCGCGCCTATGTCGCCTTCGAATGGGAAGACGACGATGCCTACGCGCTGTATGTGCAGGTACCGGATGGCCTGCCGGAAGACCGCGCGCCAAGCGAGCATGCCAGCCTGCGTTGGCTGGGCGAGCCGGACGAGGAAATCCAGCAGATGCTGATGGAACAGCTGCGCAGCGATCCCAACTGGTATTGAGTGACGGCAGTTTGCCGGCTGTCCCACAGACACCGCCGGCACGTTATCATCCCCCGCCATAACGGCATGCCCTCCTTCATCTGGCGCTTTGCGCCATCTTCTTCCTCAGGGAGAAGGCGATCAGGGAAGGCGTCGCTTGCCAATCTAGGGGGATCGCAATGCTCAATGGCCTGTGGCTGAGCTTTTTTCTGCTGGGAGCCGCTGCCGCTCTGGCACGCTGGCTGATTGGCGGTGATGCAGCCGTATTCGGCGCCATGGTCGAAAGCCTGTTCGCCATGGCCAAGCTCTCGGTGGAGCTGATGGTGGTGCTGTTCGGCACCCTGACACTCTGGCTGGGGCTACTGCGCATCGCCGAGAAGGCCGGGCTGGTCGATCTGCTCGCACGCATGCTGGGCCCATTGTTCGCCCGCCTGATGCCGGAAGTGCCACGCGGCCATCCAGCGTTGGGGTTGATCAGCATGAACTTCGCCGCCAATGGCTTGGGTCTGGACAATGCAGCCACGCCCATTGGTCTCAAGGCCATGCGCGCCTTGCAGGATCTCAACCCCAGCGCCACCACGGCGAGCAATGCACAGATCCTGTTCCTGGTACTCAATACCTCCTCACTGACCCTGCTGCCGGTATCGATCTTCATGTACCGCGTGCAGCAAGGTGCTGAAGATCCCACCTTGGTATTTCTACCGATCCTGCTGGCGACCAGCGCGTCGACCCTGGCAGGCCTGCTGGCGGTATCGGTGATGCAACGCCTGCGTTTGTGGGACCCGGTGGTGCTGGCCTACCTGATTCCCACCGCGCTACTGCTCGGCGGCTTCATGGCCCTGCTCGCCGGCATGAGCGCCACGGCGCTGGCGGCGCTGTCATCGCTGCTCGGTAACCTCACCCTGTTCGGCTTGATCCTGATGTTTCTGGTGGTCGGCGCGCTGCGCAAGGTGGCGGTGTACGAGAGCTTCATCGACGGTGCCAAGGAAGGCTTCGACGTGGCCAAAAGCCTGCTGCCGTATCTGGTCGCCATGCTCTGCGCCATCGGCGTTCTGCGCGCATCCGGCGCGCTGGATTTCGGCCTCGACGGCATTCGCTGGCTGATCGAAGCGCTGGGCTGGGATACCCGCTTCGTCGATGCTCTGCCCACTGCGCTGATGAAACCCTTCTCCGGCGGTGCCGCGCGCGCCATGCTGATCGAAACCATGGAGAACTTCGGCGTCGACAGCTTCCCGGCGCTGGTTGCGGCGACGGTGCAGGGCAGTACAGAAACGACGTTCTACGTGCTGGCGGTGTACTTCGGGGCGGTCGGCCTGCAGCGCGCCCGCCATGCCGTGGGCTGCGCCCTGGTCGCCGATGCGGCCGGGATCATCGCCGCCATCGGCGTGTGCTACTGGTTCTTCGGCTGATCGCCGCGAAGTCAGGGCTGCTCAGTCGGCGCCAAACCCCAGTTTGTCGCTCGCCCAGCTCAACAACGGATCGCTGTGCTGGTATTCGCGCAACGCCAGCAGCTTGGGCGCGATGAATGCCTCGAAGTCCTCGGCCTGTTCGAAGTACACCCCGGTGAAAATGGTGAACATCGACTTGTTGCCGACCGTGGCATAGAACAGGTTGCCCACCGGCTCACCGTCCTGGGTCAGCAGCTTGAGGCTGGCGCGGCTGGCCAGCTTGGTGTCCAGCGGCAGATCCTGTTGCACCAGCCCGCTGTCACGCAGGCCGAACGAGGCGCCGAACGTCTCGGCGTAGCTGGTCATCAAGGCATCACCGGCGCGCGGGTAGAGAGAGACACCGCTGTAGAGGTAGAACCAGTCGCTGCCCTCGCTCTCGAAACTGAGGTCTATGCTGCGCGCAGCGTAGGTCACCAACTTCTCGTAGCGCCCCTCATCCGGGGCCTCGTAAGCGGCGAAATCCTCGCCACTGAGCAGCAGTCGGCGCTCCTCGGCGAGAGGCGGTTCGTTGTCGACGCAGCCCGCGAGTGCGAGCAGGCTGAGCAGCAGCACGAGTCTGAACATGGCATTCCTCCCTGAATTGGCCCGCGCAGCTTGCCCGAACCGAGCACACCTCGCCAGCGACAGCCCTCGTCGCTGTGCGCGGTGCCACAGCCTGGCGACTGAGTGCCCGTCAGCTACCGCTCAGGCGAAAGCCAACCTTGAGCGTGACCTGATAGTGCCCCACCTTGCCATTCTCGATGTGGCCACGGGTGTCGATCACCTCGAACCAATCCATGTTGCGCACGCTTTTGGCGCATTCGGCCAGGGCATTTTCGATGGCTTCCTCGATGCTGGTGCGCGACGAGCCGACGATCTCGATCTTCTTGTAGGTGTGGTGAGTGGACATGACGGACTCCTGAGTGGTGAAGGTTCTTGTTCAGACTAGCCCGCCCCGTAGAAGTGTCATCTGTCGCACCCTTATCCGGCCTGCTGGAAAGCCACCACGGGCTTTCCAGCGCCTGGGCTGGCGTTAGAAGTCCACCTGGTAGCCCAGGGTGAAGGTGCGCCCACGACCCTTGAAGTTGTAGTCGTTGGCGATACGTGCCGACTGCGAGTAGTAGGTGAAATAGTCCTCGTCGAGCAGGTTGTCGATGCCCAGCGACAGGCTACCCACCGGCAGGCGGCGGCTGACGCTGGCTGAGAGCAGGGCGTAGCCGTCGAATTCCAGGCGCGGGTCGTCGAAGCTGCGGCTGACGTAGTAGTTGTATTGCAGGTAGCTCGACCAGTCGTCGTTCCAGTTGGCTTGCCAGCCCAGGCTGTACTGGTCCGGCGAGATGTTCAGGCCGGTCAGGCGAGTATCCACCTTGCCGTCGCCATCGGTATCGGATTTGCCCTGACTGTGGGCGTAGCTGCCGCGCAGGCTGTGGCGGTCATCGATATGCCAGTTGCCGGTCAGCTCGTACCCCTGGATCTCCACTCGCTCGCGGTTGGCGATGTAGTTGCCGTCGCTGTTCACCGACAGACGCTCGCCGACGCTGGAGAAGGACTCGTAATAGCTCAGTTCCATGTCCACGCGGTCGAAGTTCAGACGCAGGCCCACTTCACGCGAACGGGTGACGATCGGTTCCAGCTCCAGCAGGCTTTCCACCTCCAGCCCCGGTTCGTCCAGCCCGCGCAGAACACGGCCGATGTCAGGCATGCCGAAGCCTTCGGAGTAGCCGCCGTAGAGCTGCGCCCAATCGTTGGCCTGGTAGGTGAATCCGTAGTTGCTCAGGGTTTTGCCGAACGACACCTTACCGCCGGTGACGCTCACCCCGCCGGCGTTGTTGGTGCCCCACACAGTGCGGAAGTCATCCACGTCGAGCTCGGAATGCTCGCGGCGCACGCCAGCCATCAGGGTCAGCTTGTCGGTAAGGTGCAGGTCGCCCTGTAGGAAACCAGCCTGGTTGTCGTAGGTAGACGGCGGCACATAGCTACGATTGGTCTGCACCAGCACCTGCTCACCCTTGTCGCGCATCAGGTCGAGGCCGCCGGTCAGATCCAGCAGACCATCGAACAGGCCTTTGCGGCGCAGGGTCAGCTTGCCACCCCATTTCTCCGAGTCACTGCGGCTTTGCTCCCACAGGGTGCCGACCGGCGCGATGTTGGGGTCCTGGAAGGTCGCTGAGATCAACGCGCCGAACTGGCCACGGTAGCGCTGGTGATAGAGCTGCACGTCGAGCACGTTGCCGTACAGGTCCTGATTGCTGTAGCTGAAGATGTACTGGCGGTTCTCATTGAACGCCGGGTCGCCCTGCGGATCGCCCTTGCGCGCGGTGGTGGGAATACCGGCGGCGCGGTTACCGAGCACCGGCACGTAGTCGTTGTTGCCCTTGAGCTCGTAATGATTGGCACTGAATTGCAGGTGCTGCACGTCGTCGATCCAGTAGCCGAGCTTGAACATCAGATCGTGGTCGCGGGTGTCCTGGATCTCGCCCGGGTAGGCGACGCCAATCAGCTCGTCATTGGCATCGTAGAACGTACCGCGCTCCTGCCAGGTGGCACCGAACAGCGTCTCCCAGTCACCCTGTTGGGCGCTGAGCCGGTAGTTCATATTGTAGCTCAGGCCATCCTTGCTGAAGCGGTCGTCGCTCTCCAGGCTGACCCCGGCGTGCTGGCTGACGCCGTTACCTTCGGGCCGACGGCTGATGAAGTTGACGATGCCGCCGGTGGCGCCGCCGCCGTGCTCGGCCGAGGCGCCATGAATCACCTCAATGCGCTCGATCTGTGCCAGGTCGATGGTGTAGCTGCTGCGCCCGTCGTTGCGGATCGAACTGGCTTGCGGCACGCCGTCGACGAGAAACTGCGGGGTGCGCCCACGCAGCGTTTCACCGGCGTTGGACATCTTCTGCCGACTCGGCGAGTAGGACGGAATCAGGTTGCTCAACACCTGGCCCGGGTCGCTGCTCAGCGCCAGCTGCTGCTCGATCTGCTGGCGGTCGATGACAGTCACGCGCTGCGTGGTCTCGCCCACTGCACTGTCACTGCGCAGGGTGCTGACGGTCATCGCTTCCAACTGCAGCACATCACTGCCCAGCTTACTTGGCGCGGGCAGCGCATCGAGGCCGTAGACCCCCTCGGCCTGGCGCACCGCGCGCAAGCCACTGCCCTGCAGCAGACGGGCAAAGCCGTCCTCGACCTGATAGGGGCCCTGCAGACCCGGGCTGCTTTGCCCCTGCAGCGCGCTGGCATCGAACGACAACGCCACACCGGCGGCGCTGGCATAACGGTTGAGCACCTCGGCCAGCGGGCCGGCAGCGATGTCGAAAACCTGTGTCTGCACGGCAGGCTCGGCGGGTGCAGCGCTGGCCAGCGGCACGGCCCGCGCAAGGCCGGAACAGAGCAGGGCAGTTTGCACAGCGAGGGTTAGCGAATGCAGTTTGCAGCAAGGTTGACGCATGGATTTCCCCTGGGAACGAAAGGCCTGTAGCCGAGATGTCAGGAGGGCCGATCCAATAGAGAAAAAAGTGCAAACGACAATGAATATTTTTGCCAATTAAACCTTTGGCACCAGCGTCACCCAGTAATCGCTGCGCCGCACCACACGCAGCGGGAAGCTGTGTTCAAGCGCCGCCAGGGCACGATCGGTATCGGCCAACGGGAAGCTGCCGGACACCTTCAACCCGGCCAGGGACGGGTCGATACGCAGCACGCCATGGCGATAGCGCGCCAGCTCGGCGATCACCTCACCCAGCGGCTGATCCAGCGCGATCAGGCTGCCCTGCGTCCAGGCCGTCGTGGCGGCATCGTTGGCATGCGGCGCCCCGAGTCGTTCGGCATCGAGATGCAATTGCTGCCCGGCAAGCAGCGGCTGCATGGCTTGCAGATGCCGCAGCGGCGCAACCTCCACCCGCTGCTCCAGCACCGCGACGCGGCAGCCCTGCTCATCGCTGCGCACGCAGAACCGCGCGCCCTCGCTGCGCACCAGGCCGTGACGGGTTTCCACCAGCAAGGGGCGGGCTTCGTCGAGGCTTTGGATCAGCGCCTCGCCGCTGACCAGGCGCAACAGGCGGCGCTGCCCATCGACATGCCATTGCGCGGCGCTGGCCGTGCCCAGCATCAGCTGGCTGCCATCGCTCAATTGCCATTGGCGGCGCTCACCCACACCACTGCGGTAGTCGGCCAGCCAGTAGCGCCGCGTATCGCTGTGCCAGGCGAACCAGCCCAGCGGCAATGCCAGACCAACCAGAGCCAGGCTGCCGAGCAGGCGGCGCCGGCCATGGTCGACGCCACGCAGGGTCGACGACGCAATGGGGCCGGGCAGCAGGCCCAGTTGTTCACGCAGCTTCTCGATCTGCTGCCAGGCCTGGCGATGAAGCTCGTCGGCGTCGTACCAGCGCTGCCAGGCCTGCTGCTCATGGGCATCGTTGTCGCCGGCGCACAGCCGCGCGTACCAGTTGCTGGCGGCCTTGAGCGCCGCACGCTGCGCCTCGGTCACGGCTGCCAGCCTGCTTGCAGCAGGCAGCAATGCTCCACAGCGCGAGCCATGTACGTGTTCACACTGCGCAGGGAAATGCCCAGGCGCGCGGCAATCTGCGCGTAGGTGAGGCCGTCGAGCTGGGACAGGATGAACACCTCGCGCACCGTGCGGCCGAGACCGGCGAGCAGACGATCGACCTCCATCAGCGCTTCGAGGAGCAGCGCCTGCTGCTCGGCGCTGGGGTGTTCGGCCTGCGGCTGATTGGCCAGCGCTTCGAGATAGGCTTGCTCCAGCGAACGCCGCCGCAGAAAGTCGACCATCAGCCCCCGCGCCACCGTGGCCAGGTAATCACGTGGCTCGCGAATGCTCGCCGCATTGCCGGCGCGCAGCAGACGCACGAAAGTGTCCTGCGCCAGGTCGGCGGCATCGCAGCCATTGCCCAGGCGCCGACGCAGCCAGCCTTGCAGCCAGTTGTGATGGTCACGGTAGAGAGTGTGCAGCACCTGGGCGTCGGCGGGCATAGCGCGATTTCATATCAAATGACAATGAATTGCATTGTCATCCGTACCTTATCGACTTGGCAACACTGCCAGCGCTACGCCAGCTCGCGTCTCAGCCACTGCGCCAGGCGCTCGCTGCGCGGATCGGCGCGACGCGTCCACAGCGCCAGGCAGCCCGTGGTTGCGACGAAGCCCCAGGGCGCGACCAGGCGCCCGGCACGCAGGTCGTCGGCAACCAGCGTCTGCGGCGCAATGGCCACGCCGAGACCCGCAGCGGCAGCCTCCAGCAGATAGTAGAGATGCTCGAACCCCTGGCCCTGCTGCAGTCGCTCGGGCGCCAGCCCTTGGGCACGGGCCCATTGCGGCCAGGCCTGCGGGCGCGAGGTGGTGTGCAGCAGGGGCTCGGCGTAGAGCGCTTCGGGCCGCGCAGCAACCAACTGCGCATGATTGGCATAGCGCGGGCTGAGCACCGGGCCGATGCGCTCGGGCGCCAGCTCGAAGACCTGCATGTCGGCCGGCCAGGGTGGATCGGCAAACAGCAGAGTGGCGTCCACCTCGGCGCTGCGCGGGTCCAGCTCGCCCTGGCTGGCCGACAGTTGCAGGCGCAGCTCAGGAAGCTCGCGCTGAAGGCGATCCAGGCGCGGAATGAACCAGCGCGCCAGCAGGCTGCCCGGGCAGCCAAGGACGAAGGGACGTTCCTCGGTTTCACGGCGCAGATCAGCACAAACGCTACTCAGACGCTCGAAGCTCTCAGTGGTGACATCACGCAGGCGCAAGCCGGCATCAGTGAGTTTTACGCCACGCCCGTCCTTGTCGAACAGGCTAACACCGAGCTGTTCTTCCAGGGCACGAATCTGCCGGCTGATCGCGCCGTGGGTGACGTGCAGCTCCTCACCTGCCTTGCTGATACTTTGCAGGCGTGCGGCGGCCTCAAAGGCGCGCAGAGCGTTGAGCGGGGGCAGTTCTCGGCCCATGGTCATGTGACTTTTTCTGACGTGTTACTGCAATCTAATCGCTTTTCACCGCGTCGGCCAGCGGTAGAATGGCCCCATCACTCACTCGCCCTGCCAGCCCAACGCTGTCGACAAGGAGCACGCCATGACCTCATTTCGCACCGGCCCCGACGCTCGCGGCCTGTTCGGCCGCTTCGGCGGTCAGTTCGTCGCCGAAACCCTGATGCCACTGATCAACTCGCTGGCCGCCGAGTACGAGAAGGCCAAGAACGATCCGGCCTTCCTCGAAGAGCTCGCCTACTTCCAGCGCGACTACATCGGCCGCGCCAGCCCCCTGTATTACGCCGAACGCCTGAGCCAGCACTTCGGCGGGGCGAAGATCTACCTCAAGCGCGAAGACCTGAACCACACCGGCGCGCACAAGATCAACAACTGCATCGGCCAGATCCTCCTGGCCAAGCGCATGGGCAAGCAGCGCATCATCGCCGAGACCGGCGCCGGCATGCATGGCGTGGCCACCGCCACCGTGGCCGCGCGCTTCGGCATGCAGTGCGTGGTGTACATGGGCACCACCGACATCGACCGCCAGCAGGCCAACGTCTTCCGCATGAAGCTGCTCGGCGCCGAGGTGATCCCGGTCACCGCCGGTACCGGCACCCTCAAGGACGCCATGAACGAGGCCCTGCGCGACTGGGTGACCAACGTCCACAACACCTTCTACCTGATCGGCACCGCCGCCGGCCCGCACCCGTACCCGGCCATGGTGCGCGACTTCCAGTCGGTGATCGGCAACGAAGTGCGTGAGCAGATCCTGGCGAAGGAAGGGCGCCTGCCCGACTCGCTGGTGGCCTGCATCGGCGGTGGCTCCAACGCCATCGGCCTGTTCCACCCCTTCCTCGATGATGAAGGCGTGCAGATCGTCGGCGTCGAGGCAGCCGGCCACGGCATCGACACTGGCAAGCATGCGGCGAGCATGGCCGGTGGCGCGCCGGGCGTGCTGCACGGCAACCGCACCTTCCTGCTGCAGGACGAGGACGGCCAGATCACCGATGCCCACTCGATTTCCGCCGGCCTCGACTATCCCGGCGTTGGCCCGGAACACGCCTGGTTGCACGAGATCAAGCGCGTCGAATACGTGCCGATCAGCGATGACGAAGCCCTCGAAGCCTTCCACCACTGCTGCCGCCTGGAGGGCATCATCCCGGCCCTGGAAAGCGCCCACGCGCTGGCCGAAGCCTTCAAACGCGCACCGAAGCTGCCCAAGGATCACCTGATGGTGATCAACCTGTCCGGTCGTGGCGACAAGGACATGCAGACCGTGATGCACCACATGCAGGACAACCAGGAGAAGCACGCATGAGCCGCCTGCAGAACCGTTTCGCTGAACTGAAAGCGGAAAACCGCGCCGCGCTGGTGACCTTCATCACCGCCGGTGACCCCGACTACGCCACCTCGCTGAGCATCCTCAAGGGCCTGCCGGACGCTGGCGCCGACGTGATCGAGCTGGGCATGCCGTTCACCGACCCGATGGCCGATGGCCCGGCCATTCAGCTCGCCAACATCCGCGCGCTGGCCGGCAAGCAGGGCATGCAGCAGACACTGCAGATGGTTCGTGAATTCCGCCAAGGCAACCAGAGCACGCCGCTGGTGCTGATGGGCTACTACAACCCGATCTTCGTCTACGGCGTCGAGCGTTTCATCGCCGATGCCAAAGAGGCCGGCGTCGACGGCCTGATCGTGGTCGACCTGCCGCCGGAGCATAACGACGAGCTGTGCGAGCCGGCGCAGAGCGCGGGTATCGACTTCATCCGTCTGACCACGCCGACCACCGACGATGACCGCCTGCCCACCGTGCTGGCTGGCAGCTCCGGCTTCGTCTACTACGTATCGGTCGCGGGTGTCACCGGCGCTGGTGCGGCGACCATGGATCATGTCGAGGAAGCCGTGGCGCGCCTACGTCGTCACACCGATCTGCCCGTGTGCATCGGTTTCGGCATCCGCACTCCGGAGCACGCCGCCGAAGTGGCCAAGCGCGCCGAAGGCGCGGTTGTCGGCTCGGCACTGATCGACAAGATCGCCGAGGCGAAGAGCCCGCAGCAGGCCATCGACGGCGTGCTCCGCCTGTGCAGCGAGCTGGCCGAAGGGGTACGCGGCGCGCGCCGCTGACACCCTCTCTGGCATACGAAAAAGCCGCTGGCGGAGCGATCCGTCAGCGGCTTTTTCGTGTGCGTGTCGCGTCAATGACTCGGTAGCTCGGGTTGAGCGCAGCGATACCCAGGAATAGGCCGCTGGGCTTCGCGATGCTCACGTTGAGCCAGCAGGTCAAAAACGTCCGGGCCCACCGTCTGCTTCGGGTAAAAACACAAACGCCCGCGCTAGGCGGGCGTTTGTGGGTGGGCCGGGTTTATTCCAGGCCGTATTGCTCCAGTTCGCTGTCGTCGCCTTCCAGGCCGCTCATCCCCGGGGCGCTGCCCATGGCGAAGGCCATGAACTCTGGCACGCTCATGACCTTGCCATTGAAGGTCACCTTGTCATCGGCGTAGGCCAGCGAGCCGCGCAGGGCATTGCCATCTTCCACTACCCACTGCGAGGCCAGCGCCATGCCGCTGAACATCTCGGTCATCATTTGCGCCTGCTGGGCAATGGCTTGCGAGTCGACATCGCCACTGGCTGCGCCTTCCAGGGTGCCCTGAACCGTAGCCAGGTCGCTGATCACCGCCTTGTCCAGCTTGATATCGGCCTGCAGCGTAGCCAGTGCGCTCTGTGCCATTTCCTGCGGGCTGCTGGCATCTTCTGCCGGCTTACGCAGGCTGAACGACAAGGCAGCCTTGCCTTCACCGTTGGCGGTGTTCAGCGAGAACTCGTCCAGGGCTAGCACCGGAGCACCTTCCAACAGGGCCAGGGCGATACCTTTGAATTCTTCCTCGGTGTCGCTGCCGGCCTCCTGGCCCTCCAAGCTGCTCAGTAACAGCTGGTTATAGGCGTCCTTGAGTGCCTTGAACGCGACCTCGTCGAGGTGGCGGGCGCTGACGGCCAGCTTCACGCCGCCAACGCTCTGCTCCTGCACCCGCACCTGACCAACGCGATAGGCGACGGTCTGATCCAGGCTGCTGCCGTTCTGGGTCAGGGCTTCTTCGATCACTGCGTCCTGCAGTTCGATCTGCTGATCCGACGAAGACTGAATCGTCACGCGCTTGATCGTGGCCGAGCTGGGGCCCAAGGCAAAGCCGTTGGCGTTTTCCTGTTTGTCGGCCTGCAGGCTGAGGTCACGCAGCTGCACGCTGACCGGACCACCGCTGTCGCTCTCGGCGAAGTTGAAATCCATCTCGGCCAACTGCCCGCTGGCGCTGATGTGCTTCCTGTCGCTAGAGCCGCTGAAGTCCATGCTGGCCGGGGACGTGCGCAGGGTGCCTGCGGCGTGAGTATGCTGCAGCGCAGCCAAGTCGATGCGACCACTCTGGCTCTGGTCGTAGTTCAGCGCGACTTCACCGGTGAGCGGCGATTTGCCGCTGGCCGCTTCGAACAGCGGCGCGGTCAGCTCATTCTGCTCCAGGCTGAAGTGGCTCTGCGCCATGACCGGCGCGAGCTTGCCGGCTGCCAGTCGCGAGGGCGGAAACGGCCCGTGCTCGAGGTTGTCGCTGAAGGCCAGGGTCAGCGGCGCCGCGTCGGCGTCGACAGAGAAACTGAGGGTGTAACGAGCACGGCTGGAAAAGACGCCCTGCTCGAACTCGACCAGCTGCATCTGGCCCTTTAGGTGCGGTGCCTCCTGCGCCAGCGAGGCGTTGGCCTGGCTGATGGCAGCGTGCAGTTGCTGTTCGACCAGCGTGCCGGTGTACCAGGCGCCGGCAACGGAGGCGCCGACGATGGCGAGGGGAATGGCAATGGCCAGGGTGATCTTGTTCATGCTGAGTCCTTGCGTGTTTGGCCGTACGGGCGCGTCCTGTCGACCGATTTTGCGTTGGGCGGCGGATCTTAACAGGCGCATTGCCACCCCTCCACAGGGTGAGGTGATAGCGATCACAGTTGGCAGCAATTGCCGCCAGGCGTCGATTCTGCGGCCACGCCCGGTCGGTCGTTCAGCGACTCAGTGCTCCGAGCCGCCACGCTTGAGCAACTGCTTGCAGCGCTCGGACAAGTGCACCACACGAAGATGTTTGCCCGCACGCTCGTAGCGTTCGCGCAGTGTCTTCAGCGCAGCGATGGCGGAGTAGTCGACGAAGCTCAGGTGGCGGCAGTCCAGGGTTACCTGCTGCGGGTCTTCAGCCGGATCGAACTGCCCCAGGAAGGTGGTGCAGGAGGCGAAGAACAAGGTGCCGTGCACGCGGTACAGCTTGCTGCCATCGGCCTGCATATCGCTGTCGGCATACAGTTCACGGGCGTGCTGCCAGGCGAAGTTGAGCGCGGCGATGACGATGCCGCAGAGCACGGCGGTAGCCAGGTCAGTGGCGACGGTGATGGCGGTCACCGCGACGATCACCAGCACATCGTTGGCCGGCACCTTGCCGGCGACGCGCAGCGAGCCCCAGGCGAAGGTCTGCTGCGCCACCACGAACATCACGCCGACCAGCGCCGCCAGCGGGATACGCTCGATCAGCGGCGAGAGGAACAGCACGAAGAGCAGGATCATCACCCCGGCGACCACGCCGGACAGTCGCCCGCGGCCGCCGGAGCCGAGGTTGATCACGGTCTGACCGATCATCGCGCAGCCGCCCATGCCGCCGAACAGGCCCGAGGTCATGTTGGCCACGCCGAGCGCCACGCATTCGCGATCCGGATGGCCACGGGTAGCGGTGATCTCGTCGGTGAGGTTCAGGGTCAGCAGGGTTTCCAGCAGACCGACCAAGGCCATCAACACGGCGTAGGGGGCGATGATGATCAAAGTGTCCAGCGTCCAGGGAATGTCCGGCAGCACCAGGCTCGGCAGACCACCGGCGATATGCGCCATGTCGCCCAAGGTGTGCGTGGGTAGATCCAGCAGATAGACCAGCGCACCGATGCCAAGGATCGCCACCAGCGCCGGAGGTACGGCGCGGGTCAGGCGTGGCAGCAGGTAGACGATGAGCATGGTCAGCGCCACCAGGCCGAGCATCAGGTACAACGCGTTGCCCTGCAGCCAATGGCCGTCGTGCTGGAAGTGCTCGAACTGGGCCAGGGCGATGATGATCGCCAGGCCGTTGACGAAACCCAGCATCACCGGATGCGGCACCATGCGGATCAGCTTGCCCAGGCGCAGCAAGCCGAACGCCAGCATGATCAGGCCACCAAGCAGCACCGTGGCCAGCAGGTACTGCACGCCGTGCTGCACCACCAGGGCGACGATCACCACCGCCATCGAGCCGGCGGCGCCGGAAATCATCCCCGGCCGGCCACCGAACAAGGCGGTGAGGGTGCAGATGATGAAGGCGCCGTACAGGCCCATCAGCGGGTTGACCTGGGCTACCAGGGCAAAGGCGATGCACTCGGGCACCAGGGCGAAGGACGAAGTCAGGCCGGCCAGCAGGTCAGCGCGTAGGGAGGCGGGTTTCATGGCGAGGTAAGCGGATGGAGAAGGGGCGCGCATGGTAACGCCCGAGCCCACCGCAGTCATGCACCTGCGCTGAGTTCTGCCGCGCAAGGGCTGGCCTCGCGCGGCAGACGGCCGATCAGGCCAGAATCAGCGATACAAGGCGCACAGCGGCTCGATCTTGTCGCCTTTGACGTAGGAGAAGCTCAGTTTGTGGCCTTCGATCTCCATGCCCAGCTCCATGGTCTTGGCATTGAACGCCAGTACCTGCAGATCGAAGCTCTGGTAGGGCGAGGTGATGTGGATCGTCTGGCCATCCTCGCTGAGGCGATAGTCGGAAACTTCCACCTCGCGCTCACCCTGCTCTGCGCAATTGAATGGATGCAGGTCGCTCTTGCCATCGGCCTTGAACTCCACCACGTTGGCGATGCCATTGTTCAGCGGTGTCATGGCCCAGATGCCGAGCAGTTGTTCCTGGTTGTCGACCGTGGCGGCGCTGGCCAGGGCGTTCGCACTCGAGACAACGGCAAGCAGGGAGACGAATAGCAGTTTGCTCATGGGATTTCCTTATCAGGTAATGAAGCACGCTCACAGCGAACGAGCGGCGCAGATGCTACTGACTTTCAGGTGCTTTGTGGGCACGGATGACGCAGATGCCATCTCGTCGATCACCGGACAATCGCCACGAAAAAGCCGCTGAAGGGTCGCCCCTCCAGCGGCTTTACCATCGTCTGTCAGTGACCGTGCGCCGGGCTGCTATCTGCGTGCGGCTGAGCCGGGGCGAACTTGGACAGGACGTGATCCTTCATCCCGCGCGCCAGTTCTTCCTCGTCGAAGAACACCTCGCCGAAACCTTCACGGCGGAAAATTTCCACTGCATCGGCGCTGTGCGTACGGATCACGACTTCCACCTGCGGGTTCAACGCCCGCGCAGTTTCGACCATGCGCTGCACGTTCAGCGGATCGGGCGTGGCGATCACCAGCATCGATGCCTTGGCGATGTGCGCCTGGATCAGCGTACCCGGCTCGGCCGAGTCACCGCTGACGGCGGCGATGCCCTGACCACGGATCTGCTCGACCCGCTCGCGATTCTGCTCGACCACGACGAAAGGAATGCCGCGCTCCAGCAAGGCCTTGGCAATACGTCGGCCGACCCGGCCGTAGCCCACCACCACCACTTGCCCCTCGAGGTACTTGCGCTCGGTGCTGGCCGGCAGCACCGCCAGCGGGTCTTCACGAAACTCGAGGCGTCGAGCCAGAGCTGAACGTCGCAGAGCCAGCTCTTTGATCGGTTTGATGCAGGCAAACACCAGCGGATTGAGGGCAATCGAGATCAGCGCGCCGGCCAGCACCAGGCTCATGCCCTCAGCCGACAGCAGGCCCAGGTCCTTGCCCAGGCCAGCGAGGATGAAGGAAAACTCGCCGATCTGCGCCAGGCTCGCCGCCACGGTCAGTGCCGTGCTCAGGGGATAACGGAAAGCCAGAACCAGCAGCGCCGCTGCCAGGCCCTTGCCGACGATGATGATGGCCACCACGGCCAGCACACGCAGCGGCTCTTCGACCAGCACGGCCGGCTCGAACAACATGCCAACCGAGACGAAGAACAGGACCGAGAAAGCATCACGCAGGGGCAGCGACTCTTCAGCCGCACGGTGCGAGAGGTCCGACTCGCGCATCACCGTACCCGCGAAGAAGGCGCCAAGCGCGAAAGACACATGAAACAGCACCGCTGCGCCGTAGGCGATGCCAATGGCGGCGGCAACCACGGACAGGGTGAACAGCTCGCGCGAGCCGGTCTTGGCAATCTGCAGCAGCAACCAGGGCAGCACGCGGCGCCCGACCACCATCATCAGTGCTATGAAAATAGCCACCTGCAGCAGCGTCATGCCCAGCACCTGCCACAGCGGCGTGCCGATATCGGCACCGACTACCTTGCCGCCGAGCATGCCAGCCAGTGGCGGCAGCAGTACCAATACCAGTACGGTGGCCAGGTCTTCCACCACCAGCCAGCCTACGGCGATGCGGCCATTCATCGAATCGGTGATGCCGCGCGTTTCCAATGCCTTGAGCAGCACCACGGTGCTGGCGCAGGACAGCGACAGCCCGAGCAACAGGCTCTCGCCGAAAGTCCAACCCCACCAACTGGCAACACCGAGGCCAAGCACGGTGGCCATGCTCATCTGCACGACCGCGCCCGGCAGTGCGATCTTCTTCACGGCCAACAGGTCTTTCAGGGAGAAATGCAAACCGACGCCGAACATCAGCAGCATCACGCCGATCTCGAGCAACTGCGGGGCCAGTTCCATGTCCGCAACGACACCTGGGGTCGCCGGACCCAGCGCGATACCCGCCAATAGATAACCCACCAACGCCGGCAGCTTCAGCTTTTCTGCGATAAAGCCAAAGATCAGAGCCAGGCCGAAGCCACCGGCCAACATGGTGATGAGGGATATGTTGTGCTCCATCGCACCTCCTGCTAATCGAGTTTGCCTGCCACTGCACCTGCGCCGTGGCCATATATTTCTTTAAAGAATAAGAATCGAATCTTATATCACGCTTTCAATTCTCCAATTTTTTCACTCGGCTATTCATTCAGGCAGTGTTGTGCAAAGTATTAACGGGATGGCTGTAGCTGCCGTCATAGACGCGCTGCTGCCGCGCAAGCCATTCATCGGAAGACTCATGCCATGGCGGGCCCGGCGGAAATCCGGCAACCTGAATACAAGCACAAGAAAGGAGTCCAGCCATGAGCAAGAACCTGCTGATCACTGGCGCCAGCCGCGGCATTGGTCGCGCAGCTGCCCTGCTGGCTGCCGCTGACGGCTGGGCAGTCGGCGTGAACTACCGCAATGACCGTGCCGCCGCCTATGAGGTGGTGGCGCAGATCGAGGCCATGGGCGGCAAGGCCGTCGCGCTGCCTGGCGACGTCGCCAATGAACAGGACGTGCTGCGCCTGTTCGAGGCCATGGATCAATTCGGTCCGCTGCACGGCCTGGTGGTCAATGCCGGCATCGTCGCCCCGCCCATGCCGCTGCTGGACATGAGCAGCGAGCGGTTGCGCCGTATGTTCGAGGTCAACGTACTGGGCAGCTACCTCAGCGCACGCGAGGGCGCCCGACGCATGGCCCGCAGCCGCGGTGGTAACGGGGGATCGATGGTGCTGGTGTCATCGGTAGCCGCCAGCCTTGGCTCACCCTTCGAATACGTCGACTATGCCGGCGCCAAAGGTGCCATGGATGTCCTGACCCGCGGCCTGGCCAAGGAGTTGGGCGGCGAGGGTGTACGCGTCAACGCCGTGCGCCCGGGGCTGATCGACACCGAGATTCACGCCAGCGGCGGCCAGCCGGATCGCGCCGAGCGCCTGGGCAAGGCGACACCGCTGGGCCGCGCCGGACGGGCCGAGGAAGTCGCCGAAGCCATCGTCTGGCTACTCGGTGATAAAGCCAGCTACACCACCGGCGCGCTGATCGATATAGCTGGCGGCAGATAGAAACCAGAGTCGCGGCTAAAGCCCCTCCCACACATTCGTGGTCAGGTGCGCAACGCGCACCAACACGAACGGCTCAGTCCCAGCGCGGCGCGAAGCCCGGGTTGGCGACACGCTCGCCACGCTCCAGAGTGGCGATGGCGGCCATATCCTCTTCGCTCAAACGCAGCTCGGCAGCGGCCAGATTGGCCGCCAGATTCTCACGCTTGGTCGAGGACGGAATCACCGCATAGCCCTGCTGCAGCGACCAGGCCAGGGCGACCTGCGCCGGGCTGGCGCCGTGGGCTGCGGCGATACGCTGGATCACCGGCTCGGCCAACACCTTGCCGTAGGCCAGCGGCATGTAGGCGGTGAGATGGATACCCTGCTGCCGGGCGAACTCCACCAGCTTGCGGTTCTGCAGCAGCGGATGGATTTCCACCTGGTTGGTGGCGATCTCTTCCACACCCACCGCATCGATGGCCTCGCGCAAATGAGCAATGGTGAAGTTGGACACGCCAATCGCTGCCGTCAGCCCCTGGCGCTTGGCCTCCAGCAGCTCGCCCAGGTACTGCGCGACGGGAAGCTCATCGTTCGGCGACGGCCAGTGGATCAACGTCAGATCGACCCGCTCCAGGCCCAGGCGCTGCAGGCTCTCCTGCAAGCTGGCGATCACTCGGCCGCTGCCGAGGTTCTCGGTCCAGATCTTGGTGGTGACGAACAACTCGTCGCGCGCCACGTTGCTGGCGGCGATGGCCTGGCCGACTGCGGCCTCGTTGCCGTAGATCTGTGCCGTGTCGATATGCCGGTAACCCAGTTCCAAACCCGTGCGCACCGAGTCGATGGCGATCTGATCCTTGAGGCGGAAGGTGCCGAGGCCGAAGGGGGGAATGAATTTCATGACGAAGATCCTCACAGGTCGTGAATGGATGGCCGATCAGCAGACCGGCAGGGACTGAATGATTCGGCCTGACTCAACGGGTAAAAGTTGCAGGCCCAAGATAAAGGGCGAGCAGCAGTCAGGCTTGCTGGGGAGCAGTATCCGCGCCAGACTCATGCGGAAAAACCTACCAAGCCAGCAAACACCTTTGACTGAAGATCAACAATGAAGACCAGCTTGGAAGAAATGCTCGCCTTCGTCAGCGTGGTCGACTGCGGCTCGATCAGCGCCGCCGCCGAGCAGCTCGAACAGACCGCGTCCGGTGTCAGCCGTGCCCTCAGCCGGCTTGAGGAAAAACTCGCCGTCACCTTGCTACGCCGCACCACCCGGCGTCTGGAGCTGACCGAGGAGGGTGAGGTGTTCCTGGCTCAGGCGCGGCGCATCCTGGCCAGCGTCGAGGAAGCCGAGGAACAGATGACCCTCCGTCGCCAGGCACCGTCCGGGCGCTTGCGCATCAACACCGCCTCGCCCTTCATGCTGCACGTGATCGTGCCGCTGATTGGCGATTTCCGTGCGCTCTATCCACAGATCGAACTGGAGCTGAACAGCGACGACCGCATCATCGATCTGCTGGAGCGCCGCACCGACCTGGCCATTCGCATCGGCAACCTGCCAGACTCCAGCCTGCACGCCCGGCCGCTTTACCACAGCCGCCGACGCGTACTGGCCAGCCCCGACTACCTGCGCCAACACGGCAACCCGGCGCGCACCGAAGACCTGGCCGGACACAGCCTGATCGGCTTCACCGAACCGGACAGCCTCAACGAGTGGCCGCTACGCCACGCCCTCGGCGAGCGCTGGCGCATCACCCCGAGCCTGCGCGCCTCCAGCGGCGACACCATTCTCGAACTGGCCCTGGCCGGCGAAGGCCTGGTGTGCCTGTCGGACTTCATGACCGATGCCACCCGTGCCAGCGGCGCGCTGGTGGAAGTGCTGGCCGAGCAGCGCGTGGAGGTACGCCAGCCGATCAACGCGGTGTACTACCGCAACACCGCGCTGGCGTCGCGCATCACCTGCTTTCTCGATTTTCTCAGCGAGCGGCTGGGCTCCCCGCACTGACGCAGCACGACAGCACAACGAAAAAGGGCGACTCAATGAGTCGCCCTTTTTTGCATCATCAGCCTGAGGTCACTGTGCGGCCTGCAGACTCCACTCGGCCAGCTTCTGCTGCTTGTAGCTGAGCGCCGCAGCCGGCACCGGAGTGACTTTGCCAGTCTCCATCCAGCGCTTGAGGCGGTTGGCGTCGGCCATGTGGGTGTACTTGCCGAACGCACCGAGCACCACGAAAGCTACCGGACGGTTGGCGATGGTGGTGGCCATCACCAGGCAACGGCCGGCAGCGTTGGTGAAGCCAGTCTTGCTCAGGTTGATGTTCCAATCTGCCTTGCGCACCAGTGCGTTGGTGTTGCGAAAGCCCAGGGTGTAGTTGGGCTTGCGGAAGGCCACGGTGGCTTCGGAGTCGGTGCTGAACTGATGAATCAACGCATACTGGTTGGCCGCCTTGACCATCAGCGCCAGGTCGCGCGCGGTGGCGACGTTCAGTTCGGACAGGCCGGTGGGCTCGACGAAATGGCTGTTGTGCATGCCCAGTGCCTTGGCCTTGGCGTTCATCGCCGCAACGAAGGCGCCATGGCCGCCCGGGTAATGGTGCGCAAGGCTGGCGGCGGCGCGGTTCTCCGAGGACATCAGCGCCAGGTGCAGCATCTCGCGGCGGGTGATCTCGCTGCCGATACGCACGCGGGAGAACACGCCCTGCATTTCCTGGGTATCACGGATGGTGATTGGCAGCACCTCGTCCAGCGGCAGCTTGGCATCGAGCACCACCATGGCGGTCATCAGCTTGGTGACCGAGGCGACCGGCAGGCGCAGATCCGGATTACTGGAATAGAGCTCCTGGCCAGTCTTCAGGTCGATCAGCAATGCGCTACCAGCGGCAAGCTCCTGCTTCGGCTGGGCCGGCGCGGCCTGGAGGTTCGAAACAACAAGACTGCCGCACAGCAGCAGGCCCAAAATCGAATGACGGAGTTTCACGGTTCACTTCACCGGTTGGAGTGTGGGGGCCGCTGGCAGACGTGGAAAACGACCGGTTAGAGCGGCGGTGATCAGTATAAGGATCACGCTTGGCTATTGCAGTATGGCCCGATCAAACGGTTGTTGCTGGCGAATCCAGCTCGGCCTGCAACCAGTCGACGAAACGTGCGGTCAGGCGCTGGCGACGTTTGCGCTCGGGTAGTACCAGGTAATAGCCAAGTGCCGAATGCGCCTCGGCATCACCCAGACGACAGAGCAGCCCCTGAGCCAGAAGTTCATCCACCAGATGGCGCCAGCCGATGGCAACCCCTTGCCCGGCAATCGCCGCCTGGATCAACAGGGTGTAGTTGTCGAAGCGCAGCGCGCCGGGTGTAGGCAGGCTGGCGATACCCAGCGCGCGAAACAGACCATCCCAGTCGAACCAGCGCGAACGGTGCTCGGGCCGCAGGTGCAGCAACGGCAGGTCGACCAGCGCTGAAACCGGCAACGGCGGCTGACGCTCGCCGAGCAGGCGCGGGCTGCACACCGGGAACACCTCCTCGCGAAACAGCAAGTGTGCCTCGCCGTGCTTGAAACGGCCGTCACCGAAGCGGATCGCCACGTCGATGTCGCTGGGTACCGTGGCCGGGTCACGCTCGCTGGTGATCAGGCTGACGTCCACCTCCGGGTATAGCCGATTGAAGCGCTGCAGGCGTGGCATCAACCAGTAAGCAGCGAAGGCGAAATCGGTGGCCACCTGCAGCACCTCGTGCTGCTGGCGTGCAGTGACGGCGACGAGCCCGGCATCGAGGCTGGCCAGTCCCTCCTGCACATGGGCCAGCAACAGCTCACCGGCTTCGGTCAGCACGATGCCGCGATAGACGCGGTCGAACAGGCGGGTGGCCAGTTGCTGCTCCAGACGCTTGATCTGCTGGCTGATAGCCGGCTGGCTGCTGCCCAATTCACTGGCGGCGGCGGTGAAACTGAGCTGGCGCGCGGCCGACTCGAACACCCGCAGTGCGTCGAGCGACAACCCATCGATAGCTTTAAACATAAGCTCTGCTTATCCGAGGCATGTGTCGCAGCTGGGTTTACCCTGCTGTCGTTCTACCGGAATCATGGAGCCAGCACTGTCGCATAAACCAACAATATGGAATACCCGCCACCATGAAGCGCCCGAACATCCTCTTCATCATGGCCGACCAGATGGCCGCGCCGATCCTGCCGCTGCACGATGCCGCCTCGCCGGTGCAGATGCCCAACCTGATGAAACTGGCCGAACAGGCCGTGGTGTTCGACTCGGCCTACTGCAACAGCCCGCTCTGTGCGCCGTCGCGCTTCACCCTAGTCAGCGGGCGGCTGCCCTCGAAGATCGGCGCCTATGACAACGCCGCCGATTTCCCGGCTGATGTACCGACCTACGCCCACTACCTGCGCCGCCTCGGCTACCGCACCGCGCTGTCGGGCAAGATGCACTTCTGCGGCCCGGACCAGCTGCACGGTTACGAGGAACGCCTGACCAGCGACATCTACCCGGCCGACTACGGCTGGGCGGTGAACTGGGACGAGCCGGACGTGCGCGCCAGTTGGTACCACAACATGTCCTCGGTGCTGCAGGCCGGCCCGTGCGTGCGCAGCAACCAGCTGGATTTCGACGAGGAGGTGGTGTTCAAGGCGCGCCAGTACCTCTACGACCATGTGCGCATGACACCGGAGCAGCCGTTCTGTCTGACCGTGTCGATGACCCACCCGCACGACCCCTACACCATCCCGCGCGAATACTGGGATCGCTACGAAGGCGTGGACATTCCTCTGCCGCGCCAACACATCGAGCAAAGCGAGCAGGACCCGCACTCGCAGCGTCTGCTCAAAGTAATCGACCTGTGGGACAAGCCACTGCCCGAGGACAAGATCCGCGACGCCCGTCGCGCCTATTTCGGCGCTTGCAGCTACATCGACGACAATATCGGCAAGCTGCTGAAAACTCTCGAGGAATGCGGCCTGGCCGAAGACACCCTGATCGTCTTCTCTGGCGACCACGGCGACATGCTGGGTGAGCGCGGCCTCTGGTACAAGATGCACTGGTTCGAGATGTCCGCCCGCGTGCCGCTGCTGATGCACGCGCCGAAACGCTTCGCCGCGCATCGGGTCAGCCAGTCCGTTTCGACCCTCGACCTCTTGCCGACGCTGGTGGAGTTGGCCGGTGGCCAGGTCGAGCAGGGGCTGGAGCTGGAGGGCCACTCGCTGCTGCCGCACCTGCAAGGCAAGGGCGGCCACGACGAGGTGCTTGGTGAGTACATGGCCGAAGGCACGATCAGCCCCCTGATGATGATTCGCCGCGGCCCCTGGAAATTCGTCTATTCCGAACAGGACCCGCTGCTGCTGTTCAATCTGGACAATGACCCGCTGGAGCGTCAGAACCTGGCCGAGTCCAGCGAGCACAAGGGCATCCTCGCCGGTTTCCTGGCCGAAGCCCGCGAACGCTGGGACATCCCGGCGATCCACGCCGCCACCCTGGCCAGCCAGCGCCGCCGCCGCCTGGTGGCCGAAGCACTGAGCCAGGGCATACTGACCAGTTGGGATCACCAGCCAATGGTCGACGCCAGCCAACAGTACATGCGCAACCATATCGATCTCGACGACCTGGAGCGCCGCGCCCGTTTCCCTCAGGTATGAACCTTTGCCTACTGCCGCCCCCAAAACAGAAGAAAAAAGGAGAGACGCCATGAACCGATTCAGCGTGCTACTACTCACCGCAGCGCTCACCAGTGCCGGCAACGTCTGGGCCGAGGACGCCGCCTGTGCCACGGTCAAGCTGGGTGACCCGGGCTGGAGCGACATCGCCGTGACCAACGGCATCGCCAGCTTCCTGCTCGACGGCCTGGGCTACAAAGCGGAAAGCCAGACCCTGGCCGTGCCGATCATCTTCGCCGGCCTGCAGAAGGGCCAGGTCGACGTCTTCCTCGGCAACTGGATGCCGGCGCAGCAGAGTAACTACGACAAGTTCGTCGCCAGCGGCGAAGTGGACAAACTGGCGCAGAACCTCGCAGGCACCGAGTACACCCTGGCGGTCCCGACCTATGCCTATGAGGCCGGGGTGAAGACTTTCGCCGATCTGGACAAGCACGCCGACAAATTCGGCAAGAAACTCTACGGCATCGCCTCCGGCTCGCCGGCCAACGAGTCGATCAAGCAGATGATCGCCGCCGACGAGTTCGGCCTGGGTGACTGGAAGCTGGTGGAGTCCAGCGAACAGGCGATGCTGGTGCAGGTCGGCCGCGCGGTGAAACGCGATCAGTTCGTGGTCTTCCTCGGCTGGACCCCGCACCCGATGAACGTGCAGTACGACATGAAGTACCTGAAAGGCGGCGAGAAATACTTCGGCGACAGCGGCGAGGTCAACACCCTGGCGCGCAAGGGCTACGCCGCACAGTGTCCCAACGTCGGCAAGCTGCTGAGCAACCTCGCCTTCACCCAGGAGATGGAAAACAGCATTATGGATCAGGTGCTGAGCAAGCAGGCCAGCAACGACGCTGCGATCAAGGCCTGGCTGCAGGCCAACCCGCAGGTGCGCGATGGCGGGCGGGACGGCGTGACCACCCGCGACGGTGGCGACGGCCTGGCCGCCGTGAAGGCGCGGCTTTGAATTAACCGCGGCAAGTGAGTAGGGTGGAGTCGCCCGCGGCCCACCCTCGACCCGAACCATGCGCCTACCTGACCGACAGACCCTGCTGCCGTTTCTACGCTGGTTGCCTGGCACCAGCCGCAAGACCCTCGGCAATGACCTGCTGGTGGGCCTGACCGGCGCCATCCTGGCCCTGCCACAATCCCTGGCCTACGCGCTGATCGCCGGATTGCCGGCTGAATACGGCCTGTACGCGGCCATCGTACCGGTGATCATCGCTTGCCTGTGGGGCTCGTCCTGGCACCTGATCTGCGGGCCGACCGCGGCCATCTCCATCGTCCTGTTCACCAGCGTCAGCCCCATGGCACGCATCGGCAGCGACGAATTCATCGCCCTGATCCTGCTGCTGACCTTTCTCGCCGGGCTGTTCCAGTGGCTGCTCGGCCTGCTGCGCTTCGGCGCCCTGGTGAACTTCATCTCGCAGTCGGTGGTGCTCGGTTTTACCCTCGGCGCGGCCCTGGTGATCGCCATCGGGCAGATGCCCAACCTGCTCGGCGTTGAGGTCACCAGTCAGCCCACGGCGCTGACCAGCCTGCTGCAGATCGGCCAGCACCTGCCGCAGGCGCATTGGCCCAGCGTGGCCCTGGCAGCCTTCACCCTGCTGCTCAGCCTGATGGTGCGGCAGCTCTGGCCAAAGTTGCCGGCGCTGCTGATCGGCCTGGTCTGCGGCAGCCTGCTGGCCTGGTTGCTGCCGGCACGTTTCACCGCTGACATCGCCTTGGTGGCGCCGTTCGAAGGTGGTCTGCCGCCTTTGACCCTGTTGAGCTTCGACCTCGACGACGTGTTGCGCCTGCTACCGGCAGCGGTGGCCTGCGGCATGCTCGGGCTGGTCACCAGCCTGTCCATCGCCCGCGCGCTGGCGGTGAAATCGCACCAATTCCTCGATGCCAACCAGGAAGTACGCGCCCAGGGCCTGTCGAACATGCTCGGGCCGTGGTTTTCCGCGTCGCTGTCGGCCGGTTCCTTCACCCGCTCGGCACTGAATCTGCAGGCCGGCGCACGTACGCCGCTGGCTGGGGTGTTCTCGGCGCTCTTGGTAGCGCTGTTCGCGGCGTTCGGTGCAGCACTGCTGACGCATATCCCGTTGCCAGTGATGGCCGCCGGTATCTTGCTGATTTGCTGGGGCCTGGTGGATCTGCCGGCGATCCGTGCGCTGCGCAAGGTCAGCCGCGCCGAGTTCATGGTGATGCTGCTGACCTTCACCGCCACCCTGGTGCTGGAGCTGCAGACGGCGATTTATGCCGGCGTGCTGGCCTCGCTGTTCTTCTACCTCAAGCGCACCTCGCAGCCACGCGTGCGCCTGTGGCATGACGGTGATGACGAGGTGCTGCGCATCGACGGCTCGATCTTCTTCGGCGCCTGCCAGTACATCCAGCAATTGCTGCAGCGCAGCCGCGGGCAGCGCCTGGTAATCGACGCGCGGCACATCAACTTCATCGACTACGCAGGCGTGGAGATGCTGCACCAGGAGGCGCGCCGCCTGCGGGCGCTGAAGCGCAGCCTGGTGCTGCGCCAGGCACGACCGCAGGTGGTGGAAGAAATCCTCAAGCTGGAAGGCGCCGAGCGCTGCCCGGTGTTGTTCGAGGATTGAGTGGCCGGTGTCTAACCAGTAGGGTGGGTTAGCGGCGCAATCCCCGAACGACCTGACAGCACGGTGATGGCGCGCCGCGTAACCCACCGGGCGATCTTCCCGCGTGACACTAATGGTGGGTTACGGTGCGTCGGAACTTGCGGGTTGCGACATGCGCCTAACCCACCCTACGCAGCGGCGCTCTGCACGAACTTCGGGAAGTTCAGCCGGCCAGTTGGCGACGCAGCTCGGCCAGCACCGGCGCAGTATCCGGGCGTACGCCGCGCCACAGCTCGAACGCCTCGGCGGCCTGCTCGACCAGCATGCCGAGGCCGTCCAGGCAGCGCGCCGCGCCCTGCTCGGCGGCCCAACGGTTGAAGGCGGTCGGTTCCTTGGCGTACATCATGTCGTAGCAGAGGGTATGGCCGGGCTGGATTAGGCTCGGTGCAATCGGCGGCAACTCACCACCGAGACTGGCGGAAGTACCGTTGACGATCAGGTCCACCGGCGCATCGATCCAGTCGAAGCCAGCGGCGACCAGCGGGCCGAGATCAGCGAATTCACGCACCAGTTGCTCGGCCTTGGCCACGGTACGGTTGGCGATCACCAGCACCGCCGGCTTCTGCGCCAGGAAGGGCTCGAGCACGCCACGCACAGCGCCCCCGGCACCGAGCAGCAACACGCGCTTGCCCGCCAGGCTGAAGCCGGCGTTGTCCTGCAGGTCGCGGGTCAGGCCGGCACCATCGGTGTTGTCACCCAGCAGGCGACCGTCCTCGAGTTTCTTCAACGTGTTCACCGCACCGGCGCGGCGCGCACGCTCGGTGAGTGCGTCGCAGAGGCGGAAGGCCTCCTCCTTGAACGGTACGGTGACGTTGCCGCCCAGGCCGTCGGTGAAGAAGGCGCGGGCATTGCCAGTGAAATCGTCCAGCGGAGCCAGGCGTGCCTGGTAGTCGAGCACCTGGCCAGTCTGCTCGGCGAACAGGCGATGGATCAGCGGTGATTTGCTGTGGCCGATGGGGTTGCCGAAGACGCAGTAGCGGTCCATGGAAAGTCCTGTAACGGTAGAAATCTACGAAACTGACGCCGTCCTGTAGGAGCCCCGCCTCGCGGCGAAGCCTTTGCTTCGCCGCGGTAGCACATGCCGCCGTCATTCGCTGCGGGGCGCAGCTCCTACAAGAGAGAATGGAAGCTAGGCCTGCGCCAGCCAATCACGATCGGTCAGGAAATACTCGGTCAGGCGAGCTTCCTCGCTGCCCGGCTCGGGCTTCCAGTCGTAGCCCCAGCGCACGTGCGGTGGCAGCGACATGAGGATCGACTCGGTGCGCCCGCCGGACTGCAGGCCGAACAACGTGCCACGGTCGAACACCAGGTTGAACTCGACGTAGCGGCCGCGGCGGAAGGCCTGGAACTCGCGCTCGCGTTCGCCGAACGGCGTCAGCTTGCGGCGCTGGACGATGGGCAGGTAGGCCTGGATATAGGCATCGCCAATGGCACGCATGAAGGCGAAGCTGGTGTCGAAATCCCACTCGTTGAGGTCGTCGAAGAACAACCCACCGATGCCGCGCGGCTCACCGCGATGCTTGAGGTGGAAGTAGCGGTCGCACCAGGCCTTGAACTTGGGATAGACCTCGGCACCGAACGGCGCGCAGGCGTCGTGCGCGACCTGGTGCCAGTGCACGCAGTCTTCTTCATTGGCGTAGTAGGGCGTGAGGTCAAAACCACCACCGAACCACCACACCGGCTCTTCGCCTTCCTTCTCGGCGCTGAAGAAGCGCACGTTGGCGTGCGAGGTCGGCACGTAAGGGTTTTCCGGGTGGATCACCAGCGAAACGCCAAGTGCTTGGAAGCCGCGCCCTGCGAGTTCGGGACGATGGGCGCTGGCCGAGGGCGGCAGGCTGTCGCCGAACACGTGGGAGAAATTCACCCCGCCTTTTTCGATCAGCGCGCCGTTTTCGATCACCCGCGTGCGCCCGCCACCACCGGCCGGACGCTGCCAGGCGTCCTCGGCGAAAACGGTCTGGCCGTCTTCGGCTTGCAGGGCGGAACAGATGCGATCTTGCAGGTCGAGCAGGTAGGCCTTAACGGCCTCGGTACGGTCAGTCACGGCGGCACCTTGAATAGAGAGCAGGTCGAAATCGGCGGGCAGCATAGCATTCACCCAGGCACATCCGCAGTTGACGTCGGTCAAACGAGACGATTGGATAGACCCTTTCGCCGCTTGCAGCGGCTCGAGCAGACAAGGAATCCGAGATGGCCAAGCGTATTCAGTTCAGCCAGCACGGCGGCAGCGACGTGCTGCAATACCGTGACTATCAGCCGGCAGCGCCAGGCCCGCGCGAAGTACGGGTCGCCAACCAGGCCATCGGCCTGAACTTCATCGACACCTATTTCCGCAGCGGCCTGTATCAACCACCGGCGTTACCGTCGAGCCTGGGTACCGAAGGTGCCGGCGTGGTCGAAGCCGTCGGCAGTGAGGTCGAAGGCTTCAAAGTCGGCGATCGCGTCGCCTACGCCACCGGCCCGCTGGGTGCCTACAGCGAGCTGCATGTACTGCCCGCCGACAAGCTGGTGAAACTGCCGGACAGCATCAGCTTCGAACAAGCCGCCGCCGTCATGCTCAAGGGCCTGACCGTGCAGTACCTGTTGCGCCAGACCTATGAGCTCAAGGGCGGCGAAACCATCCTCTTCCATGCCGCCGCTGGTGGCGTCGGCTCCTTCGCCTGCCAATGGGCCAAGGCGCTGGGCGTGAATCTGATCGGCACCGTCAGCTCGGCGGAAAAGGCCGCGCGCGCCAAGGAGCAGGGTGCCTGGGCGACCATTGATTACAGCCATGAGAACGTCGTGCAGCGGGTGCTGGAGCTGACTGGCGGCGCCAAGTGTCCGGTGGTCTACGACGGCGTCGGCAAGGACACCTGGGAAACCTCGCTGGACTGCGTGGCACCGCGCGGCCTGCTGGTCAGCTTCGGCAATGCATCCGGCGCGGTCACCGGGGTCAACCTGGGCATTCTGGCGCAGAAGGGCTCGCTCTACGTCACGCGCCCGACCCTGGCCGGCTACGCCACCAGCGCACAGCGTCTGCAGGCCATGGCCGACGATCTGTTCGGCATGATCGCCAGCGGCAAGCTGCAGGTGGAAATCAGCAACCGCTACGCACTGAAGGACGCCGCCGCCGCGCAGGACGCACTGAGTTCACGGCAGACCACTGGCTCGACCATTTTGCTGCCGTAAGCGTAGGAGCGAGCTCTGCTCGCGAACCCGGCCCCTGCAAACGCTTCGCGAGCAGAGCCGCTCCTACACGATTTCATGTGTCAGGACGGGCGAATCACATCGCCCGTGCGCAGGTCACGAATCAGGCTGGGGTTCTTGCGCCCGCCCAGTGCGCCGCCGAGTACCTTGTCCAGCTCACCCGGGAAGTACTGCTCGACGCGCAAGCGCGCGCGCGCCGAAGGACGCCCAGCCGGGTTGGCCGAGGTGGAAATCAACGGCCCGGTGTGGCGGCACAGCGCACGTACCAGCGGATGATCACTGACGCGCAGGGCAACGCTGTCGTGCTCGCCCGTCACCCATTCGGGCAGACGATTCTGATGCGGCACCAGCCAGGTATTCGGGCCTGGCCAACTGGCGGCCAGGCGCTCCAGCCAGACCTCTGGCAGATCATCGAGAAGAAAGTCGAACTGTTCGATGTCATCGGCAACCAGAATCAGCCCCTTGTGTATCGGCCGCTCCTTGAGCGCCAAAAGACGATACACCGCCTCTTCGTTCCAGGGATCGCAGCCCAGGCCCCAGACTGCCTCGGTCGGATAGGCGATCACGCCTCCCTCGCGCACCACTCGCGCCGTTTGCTGTATCTGCCAGTTGCTGGCCATCGCCTGTCTCCCGCTGAATCAATGGGCGGCAGTCTATCCAAGCCGATCAGGACCCGCCACGGCCTGCTAGCGACTGCGCGCCATCCAACGCCCGGACTCGTTGCACACCAGGCCATCGAGCTCCAGTTCGGTCAAAGCTCCCAGCACCTCAGCCAGTGGCCAACCGCTGGCCTGCATCAGCGCCTCGGTGCTGTGCGGCGCGGCATGCAGCAAGGCCAGCAATGGATGCTCGACGCCAGCGAGCGGCGCCGATGTGGGCTGAACGGCTGGCGCCTGCCAGCCACGCAAGGCTTCGAGGATATGCTCGATGCTTTCCACCAGGGTGGCGCCATCTCGGATCAGTTGATGGCAGCCCCGTGCGCCAGGATGATGGATCGATCCGGGGATGGCATAGACCTCACGCCCTTGCTCGGCAGCCAGGCGTGCGGTGATCAGCGAACCACTGGACGGGCTGGCCTCGACTACCAGCACACCTAGCGACAGCCCGCTGATGATCCTGTTGCGCCGCGGGAAGTTACTCGCCTGCGGCGGACAGTCCAGCGGCAGCTCGGAGACCAGCGCACCGCCTTGCTCGCTGATCTGCGCCGCCAGCCTCACATGCCGCCGCGGATACAGACACTGCAAACCGGTGCCCAGCACGGCCACCGTTTTGCCGCCGCTTTCCAGCGCCCCCTGATGTGCAGCACCATCGATCCCCAAGGCCAGACCACTGGTGATGACGAAACCGCCGCCCGCCAGGCTGCGGGCGAAGGCACGCGCGTTATCCAGGCCTGGCTGCGAGGCCCGCCGACTACCGACCATGGCCAGTTGCGGCGCCTCCAGCACGCTCGGCTCGCCCGCTACGAACAACAGCGGCGGCGCATCCGCCAACTCGCCGAGCAGAGCCGGGTAGCCTGGATCGTCCCACATCAGCACATGCTGACCAGGCTCATCCAGCCATTGCAGGGCGGCAGCCGCTCGCTCGCGGATTTCCGCATTGCGCCGGGGCTCGGCGCAGGCTGCCGGCAACCCCAACGCACGCCAGGCGCTGGCCGGCGCACTGAGCGCAGCTGAAGCACTGTCGAACGCACTCAGGAGCTTGCGAAAACGCCGCGGCCCCAGTTCCGGCAACAGATGCAGACGCAAGCGGGCTTCGAGCTCGGCAGGAGAGATGGCAGGGGAAAGCGAGGAGGATGCAGGCATGGCGATTCGTCCCTGAGCAGTTGCACCGCCATCCTGGCGGCCTGAAAGCACGAGCCCCGCTAGTGCGGGGCTCGTTGGGCATTACGGATTGCGGACCTTGTCCATCACCGCCAGCGGGCGGCTGGCCTGCAGTACCAGGCCGTAGCTGAGCTTGTCGTAGGTGCGGAACACCATCAGCAAGCCGGAACGCTCGTCCGGAATCTTCACACTCTCGCCGGTGACACGATCACGCACGGTTTCGCCGGTCTTGTAGACCGCCAGCACGTTGCCGATCTCCAGGCCGTCGCGTATCCCCTTGTTCAGGGTGACAACATCGAACTGACCAATCTGGCTGACGCCACGCGGTACATCGAGAATCAAACCATTGATGTCGGTGATCGGCTCGCTGGGCATGAAGGTGGAGTTGATCGCACGCTCCTCGGTGGGGAACAGGCGATCTCCCAGGCGTACTTCCTGAGTCGAGCGCTTGAGCAGCAGCGTACCCACATCCCCTTCTTCGGCGACGATCTCACCCGTGCCGACGTCATCGGCGTTGATGCCAAGGAATTCCTTGGTTTCCGGATCCGTGTAGGTCTTGCCTTGGCGGAAGATACCGTAAACCGGCTGTTCTTCGTCGAACTGGCCGCGGGCGTAAACGCGATCACCAGCGCCGCTGACCACGCGCTCGGCGTTACCGGCGACGACATAAGGCTTGGCGTTGAATTCTTCCGGGGTGTCGACGATACGGTTGCTCAGCAGGAAGCTGTTGATCGCCTCCAGCGGGATGGTCGGGATCGCTTCGGCCATCGGCGTGCTTCGCACCTGCGGCGACAGCTTGATGGTGCCGCGGGACTCGCCGCGGTTGAGCATCAGGCGCGGCTGACCGTCCACGTAGACCAGATTGAGGGTATCACCGGGATAGATCAGGTGCGGGTTAGCCACCTGCGGGTTGGCGTGCCAGATCTCCGGCCATTTCCACGGCTGGCGCAGGAACTTGCCGGAAATGTCCCAGAGGGTATCGCCCTTGACCACTGTGTAGCGGTCCGGGTGACCGTCCTTGAGTTGCACTTCGGCCTGAGCCAAGCTGGTCAGGGCCAGTCCGCCCGCTGCAAAGAGCAGGGCGAGTAGTGATTTCCTCATACGGTGAATCCCTTTATTATGTGCCTTCACGTGAAGCGCCCTAGCGCCGCGTGCCAAACCCGCTGAATACGCGGCGTGAAGCCGTTTTTCAATGCTGTTCATCATCTTAGCAGCGGATTTTGACTTTATTCCACAAGTGCATCACAAACGCATATGGCGATCCTGAATATCCTCGAATTTCCTGATCCACGCCTGCGTACCATCGCCAAACCGGTGGACGTCGTGGATGACTCCATCCGTCAACTGGTCGACGACATGTTCGAGACCATGTATGACGCACCCGGTATCGGCCTGGCGGCGACGCAGGTCAACGTGCACAAGCGCGTGGTGGTCATGGACCTGTCCGAGGACAAGTCCGAACCGCGGGTGTTCATCAACCCCGAGTTCGAGTCGCTGACCGACGAGATGGACCAGTACCAGGAAGGCTGCCTGTCGGTGCCCGGCTTCTACGAGAACGTCGACCGCCCACAGAAGGTCAAGATCAAGGCGCTGGATCGCGATGGCCAGCCCTACGAGCTGATCGCCGAAGGCTTGCTTGCCGTGTGCATCCAGCACGAGTGCGATCACCTCAACGGCAAGCTGTTCGTCGATTACCTGTCCAACCTCAAGCGCGACCGCATCAAGAAGAAGCTGGAAAAACAGCATCGCCAGCGCGCCTGACCTCCGATTACCCGAAAGGCTTGCCACGGCAAGCCTTTTTCTTTGGTGACTGCCCCATGCGTATCGTCTTTGCCGGCACCCCGGAATTCGCCGCCGAACACCTCAAGGCCCTGCTGGCCAGCCCGCACCAGATCATTGCCGTCTACACCCAGCCGGATCGCCCGGCAGGTCGCGGCCAGAAGCTGATGCCGAGCCCGGTCAAGCAACTCGCCGTCGAGCACGGCATCCCGGTCTACCAACCGGCCAGCTTGCGTAATGAAGAGGCGCAGGCCGAGGTGGCGGCATTGCAGCCGGATCTGATGGTGGTGGTCGCCTATGGCCTGATCCTGCCGCAGGTGGTGCTCGACACCCCGCGTCTGGGCTGCATCAACAGCCACGCCTCCTTGCTGCCGCGCTGGCGGGGTGCCGCGCCGATCCAACGCGCGGTGCAGGCCGGCGATGCCGAAAGCGGCGTCACCGTGATGCAGATGGAAGCCGGCCTCGACACCGGGCCGATGCTGCTCAAGGTGACCACGCCGATCAGCGCCAGCGACACCGGCGGCTCGCTGCATGATCGCCTCGCCCAGCTCGGCCCACAGGCAGTGCTACAGGCTATCGACGGCCTGGCCGCGGGCACGCTGAAAGGTGAAGTACAGGACGACGCCCTGGCCAACTACGCGCACAAGCTGAACAAGGAAGAAGCGCTGCTGGACTTCAGTCGCCCGGCCGTGGAGCTGGAGCGCCTGGTGCGCGCCTTCCACCCCTGGCCGATCTGCCACACCACACTCGGCGGCGACGCCTTGAAAGTGCATGCCGCCGAGCTCGGCGAAGGCAAGGGCGCTCCCGGCACCATCCTCGCCGCCGACAAGCATGGCCTGACCGTGGCCTGTGGCGAAGGCGCGCTGCGTCTGACTCGCCTGCAGCTGCCGGGCGGCAAGCCGCTGGCCTTCGCCGACCTCTATAACAGCCGCCGCGATCAATTCGCCGCCGGCCTGGTGCTCGGCCAATGAACCCGCGCCTGGCCGCCGCCCGCGCCCTGACTGCAGTGCTCTCCGGCAAGGCTTCTCTGGGTAGCAGCCTGCCGCCGCAGCTGGACAAGGTCGAGCACCACGACCGTGCCCTGGCACAGGACTTGGCCTTCGGCGCCGCACGCTGGCAGCCGCGCCTGCAACTGCTGGCCGAGAAACTGCTGGAAAAGCCGTTCAAGGCCGCCGACAAGGACGTGGAAGCGCTGCTGCTGATCGGCCTCTACCAGTTGCTGCACAGCCGCATCCCCGAGCATGCCGCCATCGGCGAGACGGTCGGCTGCGCCGGTGCGCTGAAAAAGCCTTGGGCCAAGGGCTTGCTCAACGCCGTGCTGCGCCGCGCCCAACGCGAGCATGAAGCGATTTTCGCTGAACTGGATCGCGACCCGGTGCTACACACCGCGCACCCGCGCTGGCTGCAAAAACAGCTCAAGGCCTTCTGGCCCGAGCACTGGCAAGCCATCTGCGCCGCCAACAACGCGCATCCGCCACTGATCCTGCGGGTCAATCGCCGTCACGGCAGCCGCGACGCGTACCTCACCGAACTGCGCGACGCCGGCATCGATGCCGAGCCATGCGCTTTCAGCCGTGACGGCGTGCGCCTGCTACAACCCTGCGACGTAACCACCCTGCCCGGCTTCAAGGACGGCCGCGTCAGTGTCCAGGACGAAGCCGCGCAACTGGCTGCCAGCCTGCTCGAACTGGCGCCTGGCCAACGTGTGCTGGACGCCTGCGCCGCGCCTGGCGGCAAGACCTGCCACCTGCTGGAAGTCGAACCAGGCTTGAGCGAAGTGGTCGCCGTGGATCTGGAAGCCAAGCGCCTGACGCGCGTACGCGAGAACCTTGAGCGCCTGCAGCTGAAGGCCACACTGATCGCCGCCGACGGCCGGGACACCGGTACCTGGTGGGACGGCCAGCCATTCCAGCGCATCCTGCTCGATGCGCCTTGCTCGGCCACCGGCGTGATCCGCCGTCATCCGGATATCAAGCTGACCCGCAAGCCTGAGGACATTCCCGCCCTGGCGCAGTTGCAGGGTGAGCTGCTCGATGCGCTGTGGCCAACCCTGGCGCCCGGCGGCATCCTGCTTTACGCCACCTGCTCGGTGCTGCCGACGGAAAACAGCGAGACCATCGCCGCGTTTCTGGCCCGCACCGCCGATGCGCAGGAAGTCACCATCGCTGGCGACTTCGGCCTGCAGCCTGGCCATGGTCGCCAGTTGCTGCCACAGCTGGACGGCCACGACGGTTTCTACTATGCCAAGCTGATAAAGACCGCTGTGACCAGCCACAGCTAACGGAGCGATCAGTGAAAATCATCATTCTAGGCGCCGGCCAGGTGGGCGGCACCCTGGCGGAACACCTCGCCAGCGAGGCCAACGACATCACCGTGGTCGACACCGATGGTGATCGCCTGCGCGACCTTGGCGACCGCCTGGACATCCGCACCGTGCAGGGCAAGGGCTCCTTCCCCACCGTGCTGCGCCAAGCCGGCGCTGACGATGCCGACATGCTGGTGGCGGTGACCAACAGCGACGAAGTCAACATGATGGCCTGTCAGGTGGCCTATACCCTGTTCCACACCCCGACCAAGATCGCCCGGGTGCGCGAGGCGGCCTACCTGACCCGCGAGGCGCTGTTCGACAACGAAGCGATCCCGGTCGACGTGCTGATCAGCCCCGAGCAGGTGGTGACCAATTACATCAAGCGCCTGATCGAATATCCGGGCGCCCTGCAGGTGATCGACTTCGCCGAAGGCAAGGCGCAACTTGTGGCGGTCAAGGCCTACTACGGCGGCCCGCTGGTGGGTCAGCAACTGCGCCAGCTGCGCCAGCACATGCCCAACGTCGACACACGCGTCGCGGCGATCTTCCGCCGCAACCGGCCGATCATGCCCAAGGGCGATACCGTGATCGAGGCCGATGACGAAGTGTTCTTCATCGCCGCCAAGGCGCACATCCGTGCAGTGATGAGCGAAATGCGCCGTCTCGAGGATAGCTACAAGCGCGTGGTGATCGCCGGTGGCGGCAACATCGGCGAGCGCCTGGCCGAAGCCATCGAAAGCCGCTACCAGGTGAAGATCATCGAAATGAACCCGGCGCGCTGCCGCTACCTGTCGGAGAACCTCGACAGCACCATCGTGCTGCAGGGCAGCGCCTCGGATCGCGACCTGCTGGTGGAAGAGAACATCAACGATGCCGACATCTTCCTCGCCCTGACCAACGACGACGAAGCCAATATCATGTCGTCGCTGCTGGCCAAGCGCCTGGGTGCGCGCAAGGTGATGACCATCATCAACAACCCGGCCTATGTCGACCTGGTGCAAGGCGGCGAGATCGACATCGCCATCAGCCCGCAATTGGCTACCATCGGCACTCTGCTGACCCACGTGCGCCGTGGCGATATCGAAAGCGTGCACAGCCTGCGCCGGGGCGCAGCCGAGGCGCTGGAAGTGATCGCCCATGGTGATGCCAAATCGAGCAAGGTGATCGGCCGCGCCATCGAAGACATCGCCCTGCCGCCGAGTACCACCATCGGCGCCATCATCCGCGATGAACAGGTGCTGATCGCCCACGATGACACGGTGATCGAGTCCGGCGACCACGTGATCCTGTTCCTGGTCGACAAGAAGTACATCCGCGACGTCGAGCGCCTGTTCCAGGCCGGTCTGACGTTCTTCTGAATAAAACCGTAGCCCGGATGCAATCCGGGGATGAATCGCGCCGGGCCTCACCCGGATTGCATCCGGGCTACATCAGCGGAGAAGCTTGATGAGCACTGAGGCACTGGAAAAGATGTTGGCCAAGGGCATGGACAACGCCCTGTTGCGGTTCGGTCTGGGCAAAGCCCACCTGGATGGCGGCAATGCGGTGCAGGCGGCCGAGCACCTGCAACGCTGCGTGGAATTCGACCCGGCCTATTCAGCGGCATGGAAGCTGCTGGGCAAGGCGCTGCAGGCCGAAGGCGACCTCGACGGCGCGCGCCAGGCCTGGCAGCAGGGCATCGCTGCCGCCCAGGCCAAGGGCGACAAGCAGGCCGAGAAGGAAATGAGCGTGTTTCTGCGCAAGCTGGACAAGCAACGCTGATCGACTCGGTGCGCACGGCGCACCCTACGGTTCAGAGCGGTGTTGTAGGGTGCGCCGTGCGCACCAAGCTAGCAGGCTGTTGAAAAACTATCTGCGTTGCCTGGCCGTCGTTAAAAACAGCCTCAAAATGCTCATTTACAGCTCGTAAACTCCGCTTTTTCGGCTGTTTTTGCCTAGGCCAGTCTGCCTCGCCTACGTTTTTCAACGGCCTGCTGGAGAAGGACTTCAGCCTTCATGGCTGAAGTCCTTCCAGCGGTAGATCTCAGAGCACCTCGCTGGCCACCGCATCCACCGCCGCCTTGGCGATCCCCACTACCTCGTCCGCCTCGGCCTTGGTCAGCACCAGCGGCGGGGCGAAGCCGAGGATGTCGCCGTGCGGCATGGCGCGGGCGATCATGCCGCGCTCCAGGCAGGCGGCAGAGACGCGCGGACCGACCTTGAGCGCGGCATCGAAGGGCGTGCGCGCCTCCTTGTCAGCCATGAACTCCAGCGCCGCGAGCATGCCGACACCGCGCACTTCGCCCACCAGGGGATGACCTTCGAAGGTCTGGCGCAGTTGCTGGTTGAGGTAGGCGCCGACATCGGCGGCGTTGGCGGAGATGTTTTCCTTCTCCAGGATATCCAGGTTGGCCAGCGCAGCCGCGGCGCAGATCGGGTGGCCAGAGTAGGTCCAGCCATGACCCATGGCACCGTCGCGGCTGGAGGCCTCGTCGATCACGTTCCACACCTTTTCACCGACGATCACCGCCGACAGGGGCGCGTAGGCGCTGGTCAGGCCCTTGGCCGTGGTGATCAGGTCCGGCTGCATGCCGAACATCTGGCTGCCCATCGGCGTACCCAGACGGCCGAAGGCGCAGACCACTTCGTCGGCGATCAGCAGGATGTCGTACTTGGCCAGCACGGCCTGGATCGCCTGCCAGTAACCGGTGGGCGGGACGATGATGCCGCCGGTGCCCATCACCGGTTCACCGATGAAGGCGGCAACAGTGTCCGGGCCTTCAGCCAGGATCAGACGCTCCAGATCCTCGGCGCAATGGCGCACGAAAGCCGCTTCATCCATGCCGGCCGGAGCCTTGTAAAAGTGCGGGCAGGCGGCGTGTTTGATATCCGCGTGAGGCAGGTCGAAATGCTGGTGGAAGCTGGCCAGGCCGGTGAGGCTGCCGGTCATGATGCCCGAGCCGTGGTAGCCGCGCTGGCGGGAGATGATCTTCTTCTTCGCCGGGCGGCCGAGCACGTTGTTGTAGTAACGCACCAGCTTGATCTGGGTCTCGTTGGCGTCCGAGCCAGACAGGCCGTAGTAGACCTTCTTCATGCCCTTCGGCGCCCAGTCGATGATGCGCGCCGACAGCTCGATGATGGCCTCGGTCGAGTGGCCGACGTAAGTGTGGTAGTAGGCCAGCTCCTTGGCCTGCTTGTAGATGGCCTCGGCCACTTCGGTACGCCCGTAGCCAATGTTCACGCAGTACAGGCCGGCGAATGCATCGAGCAGCTCGCGGCCTTCGTGGTCGCGAATACGGATGCCGGAAGCGCCGGTGATGATGCGCCCCTTGAGTGCGCCGCTGGCGTGGTCGTGAGCGTGGGTGGACGGGTGCATGAAGTGGGCACGGTCCTGGGCGAACAACTCGTCGTAATGGCTCATGGAAAATCCTCCGGTTTGGCTCAGTAGCGCTGGCCCTGATGATGAATGCAGAAGTATTTGGTCTCGACGAAGGGCTCGAAGCCTTCCGTACCGCCCTCACGGCCGAGACCGGAAGCTTTCATGCCACCGAAGGGGATCGGGTGGCCGGTGAACTTGGTGCCGTTGACCGCGACCATGGCGTGGTCGAGGCGACGGATCAGCGGGTGGACGACATCCACGCGGTTGGAACAAATGTAGGCGGCCAGGCCGTATTCGGTGTCGTTGGCCATGGCCACGGCTTGGTCCAGGGTGTCGAAAGCGCGTACACCGGCGATGGGGGCGAAGTTCTCCTCACGGTAGATGCGCATGGCGTCGGTGACGTCGGCCAGCAGCGTCGGCTGCCAGAACCAGCCGCCCAGAGCATGCGGTTCGCCACCGGCCAGCAGGCGCGCGCCCTGTTCGATGGCATCGGCGACCCGAGCGGCGGTGGCATCCAGCGCAGCCTGGTGCATCAGCGGACCGATCTGGTTGCGCGCGTCATGCCCAGGGCCGACGCGCAGGCCACGCACGGCCTTGGCGAAGCGCTGTAGAAATTCTTCATAAACAGGGCGCTCGACCAGAATGCGGTTGGCGGCGCAGCAGTCCTGGCCGGAGGTCTGGAACTTGGCATCCAGCGCCACCTGCACGGCGTGATCGAGATCGGCATCGGCGCAAACGATCAGCGGCGCATTGCCGCCCAGTTCCAGCGCCACCTTCTTCACATCCTCAGCAGCCGCCTGCAGCACCAGTTTGCCCACGCGAGTCGAGCCGGTGAAGCTCACCGAGCGCACACGGGCATCTTTGACCAGGGTTTCCATGGCCATCTGCGGTTCACCCAATACCACGTTGAACACACCGGCTGGCAAGCCGGCCTCCTCGGCCAGTTGCGCCAGGGCAAAGGCGGAATAGGGCGTCTCGTGCGCCGGTTTGACCACCACGGTACAACCGGCGGCCAACGCCGCGGCGGCCTTGCGGGTGATCATCGCGCTGGGGAAATTCCACGGCGTGAGCAGGGCACAGACGCCCACTGGTTCCTTCACCGTACCGAGCTGAGCACCTGGGATATGGCTGGGGATTGTCTGGCCGTAGAGCCGGCGCGCCTCCTCGGCGAACCAGGGGATAAAGCTGGCGGCGTAACGGATCTCGCCACGGGCTTCGGCCAGCGGCTTGCCCTGTTCAAGGCTGAGAATGCGCGCCAGGTCTTCCTGATGCTGCAGGATCAGTTCGGCCCAGCGCCGCAGCAACGCCGCTCGGGTTTCCAGGCTCTGCTCGCGCCAGTCGGCGAAGGCACGCTGGGCGGCGTCCACTGTGGCAACGATCTGCGGCTCACCGAGCATCGGCACATGGCCGATCACGCTCTGGTCGGCAGGGTTGTGCACGGCGATGCTGGCGCCGTCGTCACTGTGCAGCCAGTGACCGTCGACATAGCACAGCGATTTGAACAGCAGGGGATGGTCGAGGGGCATGGCGGTGTCTCCGGGCCGATGGGCATGGGAGACATGCTAGGGAAGGGCGGCTTGGCATTTTTTCCAAGCCGGGCAGGCGTTACCGCAGTTTTTTCTGAAGGATCAGCCGGAACAGAAGATTTCTGGGGCGCCCGTCATGCCTTGACGGCGGCACTCGGGTAAAGCCCCTCCCACATACTTGGCCACCGTGGGAGGCGCTTCAGCGGCGAGTGAGCATCACGCCGTGGCAGTGCGCTGCGGCAAGGCCCGCACGATGGCACTGAGCAGCATGCCGTACAACGGCACGAAGAGGATCAGGCTGATGGCCAGCTTGATCACGTAGTCCACGGTGGCGATCTCCACCCAGTTGGCGGCCATGAACGGATCGTCGCTGCGCCAGAACGCCACCGAGAAGAACAGGAAGGTATCGAGCAGATTGCCGAAGATGGTCGAGGCCGTCGGCGCGACCCACCACTGGCGCATCTTGCGCAGGCGGTCGAACACCTGGATATCGAGCAACTGGCCGAAGGCGTAGGCCAGGAAGCTGGCTACGGCGATACGGAAGACGAACAGGTTGAATTCACCCAGCGCCATCAGGCCGCCAAAGGCGCCTTCGTGGAACAGCACCGACACCACGTAGGAGGCCACCAGCGCCGGCAGCATCACGCGGGCAATCACCACGCGCGCGGAATGCTTGCCGATCAGGCGCACGGTGAGATCAGTGGCCAGGAAGATAAACGGGAAGCTGAACGCGCCCCAGGTGGTATGCCAGCCGAACAGGGTGATCGGCAGCTGCACCAGGTAGTTGCTGGCGATGATGATGAGGATATGGAAGGCGATCAGGCCGGCCAGCACGGGCCGACTGACCGACGCAGGAATCAGGGTCATGTCGATGTCCTTTTTCATGGAGTGGGGTTAGGGAACCCACTGCCGCAGCCGACATGGCCGCGAGCGGCGCGCATTCTAGCGCGTTGTTGACCCGCGGGATAGGTTTTCCCGCAGATGACCAAACCGCTCGGATGGAAGGTCGCGCCGCCGCTGACTCAGGCTTCAGGCACAACCCGCTTGGCCAACTGGAAATGCCGCTGCCAATACGAGTTGTTGAGGAAGTCGATACGCACGTTGGCGCCGCGGCGCGGCGCGTGGACGAAGCGGCCCTCACCGATGTAGATGGCCACGTGATCCACCGAGCGGCTGCGAATGCGGAAGAACAGCAAATCGCCCGGCTGCAGGTCGCTGCGTTTCACCGAGGGCGCGTCCAGGCGCGACAGCGCGCGGGAGGTGCGCGGCAGGTCGAGGTCGTCCTGGGTCTTGAAGGCGTATTGCACCAGGCCGCTGCAATCGAAACCGTGGCGCAGGCTGGTACCACCCCAGCGGTAAGGCGTGCCCAACGCGCCCAGGGCGCGGTCGATCACTTCGCTGGACGGTTTTGGCGCAACCGCTGGCGCGGTGGCAGGAAGGGTGTGGATACGAAAGGTGGCGGAGGCTTGGGTACAAATTCCCAGTAAAAGAGCGCCTCCCAGGCAAAATGACATGAAGAACTTATTCAAACCCAGTGATCCTGGTGATTGGCCTTTGCGCGGAAGCCCTTCCGAATCAAGGCATTGCATCGGAAACGAGCCTCCTGCCCATCCCGGAGACGGACTGCCTGGAAAAGTCTTTGGTTCATTTCCAAGGCGACGAGCCGACGAACGGTTTACCGCTGATGCCTTCGTATTCCCGACCAATCGCGTCCAATCATGACTCGGAGGTTGAGCCTCCGGCCCTCGGCCGTTAAGGTCGCGGAGCGACTCATCTTCGGAAAGGATTCACTCATGACGCTCAAAGCTTTCCTGCTCGGCGCCTCACTCCTGGCACTCGCCCACGGCGCCCAGGCGCAGACCGACAACACCAGCTGCTCCACGGTGACCCTGGCCGACCCCGGTTGGAGCGACATCGCCGTGACCAATGGCATCGCCAGCCTGCTGCTCGACGGTTTGGGCTACAAAGCGCAGACGCGCACCCTGGCCGTGCCGATCATCTTCGCCGGGCTGCAGAAAGGGCAGGTCGATGTGTTCCTCGGCAACTGGATGCCGGCCGGCCAGCACGACTACGACCGCTACGTGGCCAGCGGGCAAATCGACAAGGTGGTGGAAAACCTGGGCGGCACCGAATACACCCTGGCCGTGCCGACCTACGCCCATGAAGCCGGGGTAAAGGATTTCAACGACCTCGCCAAATTCGCCGACAAGTTCGGCAAGAAGATCTACGGCATCGGCTCCGGCTCGCCGGCCAACGACTACATCCGCCAGATGATCACCGGCAACGAGTTCGGCCTCGGCGACTGGCAGCTGGTGGAATCCAGCGAGCAGGCGATGCTGGTACAGGTCGGCCGCGCGGTGAAGCGCGACGAGTTCGTGGTGTTCCTCGGCTGGACTCCGCACCCGATGAACGTGCAGTTCGATATGCAGTACCTCAAGGGCGGCGAGAAATTCTTCGGCAGCACTGGCTCGGTCAACACCCTGGCGCGCAAGGGCTTTGTTGCCGAATGCCCGAACGTGGGCAAGCTGCTGACCAACCTGAAGTTCACCCAGGAGATGGAGAACACCATCATGGACGACGTGCTCAACCGCAAGGTGGCTAATGCCACGGCGATCAGGAACTGGATCAAGGCCAACCCGCAGGTACTCGATGGCTGGCTGGAGGGTGTGAAAACCCGTGATGGCGGTGAAGGACTGGCGGCGGTGAAAGGCAAGCTCTAATACCGCATTCCGGTGTCGGTCGAACCACTTCCCGTAGGGTGGGTTAGCGACGCTGAACGCGAATTGATGATGACCACTATCGTGGCGCGTCGCGTAACCCACCAGACAATTAAACGCGTTGCGCAGATGGTGGGTTACGCCGCAACCAACATGGCGTACTCCGGCGGCGGCTAACCCACCCTACGGGCGCCCGGCATCTGGTGGTTGGCGTACGTTACTCATCCAGTTCGGCGGGCGCACCCGCCGTGTCCGCCTTGATGGTCTTGGTGACGATGTAGGTGAAGTAGCGCTCGATGCCCAGGTCTTCGAGCAGCAGCTGGTCGATGAAGCGCTGGTAGTGGTCGATATCGCGGGCACGGATCATCGCGATGTAATCGACACCGCCGCCGGTGGCGTAGCAGAAGCCCACCTCCGGCGCCTCGCTCAGGCGCTGCTCGAAGCGGCGCATATCCTGCGCGGTGTGGCGGGCGAGGGTGATTTCCACCAGCACCTGCTGGCTGCGAAATAGCGCCGCCCAGTCGATCTGCGCGCGGTAGCCCTTGATCAACCCGGCACTTTCCAGTTTGCGCACCCGCTCCCAGGCCGGCGTCACCGAGAGGTTGATCGCCTCGGCCAGGGCCGACTTGGTGATCCGCCCATCCTCGGAAAGGATGCGCAGGATCTTCAGGTCATAGCGGTCGAGCTTGTGCATCGGCTTCTCGGTTGGCTAAGGGTTTAAAGATGTAAAGGCCAGATCGCGGCTAAAGGGCACTTCTAAAAACTACCTGCGTTGCCATCGCTGCGTTAAAAACAGGCTCAAAATGCTCATTACAGCGCGTAAACTGTGCTTTTTCGCCTGTTTTTGCCTTGCGCTGGCTGCCTCGCCTACGTTTTTAGAGATGCCCTAAAGCCCTCCCACGAGACACTCAGACTGTGGGAGGGGCTTTAGCCGCGACCGTTTCTAGTCCACCACCTCGGCGATGACCGCGAGGGTATCACCACCTTTCACCAGCCCCGGAAAATGCCGGGCAGCGAGCAGGCCGCTACGTTTTGCTCGGTATTCGGTGGCCGGCGCGCCAGTACGACGCGCACTGTGCACCCGCGCGATCACCTCGCCCTTCTCCACGGTATCACCGAGGTCGCGGCACATTTCCAGCAGGCCATCGTCTTCGCTGGCGACGAAGCAGTCGCCGTCGGGCATATCCAGCATCACCGACTCGCCGGCCTCGATCTCACCCTGTAGCAGGCCGAAGTGGATCAGCAGGTTGCGCACGCCACGCTCGGCGATGGCCAGGCTTTTCGCCGTGCTGCTGCCACCGCCACCCAGTTCGGTGGTGACGAATACCTTGCCCTGTTCCTCGGCCGCGGTGTCGTACATGCCCACTGCGTCCAGTTCCAGCATGCGCATGCAGTAGGGCGCGGCGAAGGCACGCATGCCGGCCGCGCAGGCGGCGTCCTGCGCCTTGTCGGGCAAAACGTGGCAGGCGGCGAAGGGCAGGAAATCCAGGGTCTTGCCCCCGGAGTGGATGTCCAGCACCACATCGGCCAGCGGCAGCAGCGTGCGCTGGAAGTAGTCGGCGATCTTCTGCGTCACCGTGCCGTCCGGCTTACCAGGAAAGCTGCGGTTGAGGTTGCCCTTGTCGATGGGCGAGGTACGGGTGCCCGCCTGCACCGCCGGGGTGTTCATGAACGGCACGATGATCACCCGACCACTGACGTCCTCGGCGCGCAGGCGCTGGGCCAGCTTGCTCAACGCCAGCGGGCCTTCGTATTCGTCGCCATGGTTGCCACCGGTAAGCAGCGCGGTGGGGCCGCTGCCATTCTTCACCACGGTCACCGGGATCATCACCGCGCCCCAGGCCGAATCGTCACGGGAATAGGGCAGCTTGAGAAAGCCGTGTTGCACGCCATCACGGTCGAAATCGACCGTGGGGCTGATGGGGTTGTCGCGCAGTTGGGTCATGGTCGGGCCTTCAAGATGGAGCTCATTGTGGGAGGGGCTTTAGCCGCGACTGGAAAACTTCGCGGCTAAAGCGGATCGCCGCCCGGCCGCTCCTACAGGTGGAGCGGCAGCCACAGGATCAGTCCTTCACGAACAGTTTGCGCGGCACGTCGCAGAAGGTCTCCACGCCGCTGTCGGTGATCAGGATCGATTCGGTGATTTCCAGGCCCCAGTCGTCCAGCCACAGGCCGGGCATGAAGTGGAAGGTCATCCCCGGCTGCAGCACGCTCTCGTCGCTCGGGCGCAGGCTCATGGTGCGCTCGCCCCAGTCCGGCGGATAACTGATACCGATGGGGTAGCCGCAGCGGCTGTCCTTGTGGATGCCGAACTTCTCCAGCACCTTGAAGAAGGCGCGAGCGATATCGCCGGTGGTGTTGCCCGGCTTGGCCGCCTCCAGGCCGGCGGCGATGCCTTCGACCACGGCCTTCTCGCCGTCGAGGAAATGTTGCGGCGGCTTGCCCAGGTAGATGGTGCGCGACAGCGGGCAGTGATAGCGCTTGTAGCAACCAGCAATCTCGAAGAAGGTGCCGGCGCCGCTGATCATCGGCGAGTCGTCCCAGGTCAGGTGCGGCGCGCTGGCGTCGGCGCCGGTGGGCAGCAGCGGCACGATGGCCGGGTAGTCGCCGCCATGGCCGTCGGCGCCGAGGATGCCGGTGCGGTAGATCTCGGCGACCAGCTCGTTCTTGCGCAGGCCCGGCTCGATCTTGTCGAAGATCGCCGCATGCATCTTCTCGACGATCTTCGCCGCGACGCGCATGTAGCCGATCTCGCTGGGCGACTTGATCGCCCGCTGCCAGTTGACCAATGCGGTCGAATCGACGAAGCGCGCGTTGGGCAGGTTGCGCTGCAGCGAGCCATAGGCGGCGGCGCTGAAGTAGTAGTTGTCCAGCTCGACGCCGATGCTCAGTTTGTCCCAGCCACGGGCGGCGATGACCTCCTTGGACAGATAATCCATCGGGTGGCGCTCGGTGGACTGCACGTAGTGGTCGGGGTAACCGACGATGTTGCTCTGCTGCATGAACACCGTGCGCTTGGCGCCGTTGGCATCCTGGCCGCGGCCATACCAGACCGGCTCGCCATCGAGCGCCAGCAGCACGCACTGGTGCACGTAGAACGACCAGCCGTCATAGCCGGTAAGCCAGGCCATGTTGGACGGGTCGGTGACGATCAGCAGCTCGATGCCCTTGGCCTGCATGGCCGTTCGGGTCTTGGCGAGGCGCTGGGCGTATTCCTCCCGACTGAAGGGGAGGTTGACGACGATTTCGGACATGGATGAATCCCCGTGGTTTTTTTGGACTGTGGGAGCGCCGTCCGGCCCCTCCTACAGGTTTATGAATCGAAGTTGAGGCCTTTGCCGGCCTGCCGCGCCCGTTGGTAGGCGAGGCTGGCGATAGCGGTGTCCTGGGCGCCAGTACCGGTCAGGTCGCACAGGGTGATCTGCTCATTCGAGGTGCGACCAGCGCGCTGGCCGGCGATGACCTGGCCCAGTTCGGCGAAGTCGACCTGGGCATCAACCAGGCCGGCGGCGATGGCGTGATGCAGCTCACCGAGCACGCGGGTCTGGCTGAGACGGTCGGCGACATAGGCATCGACCTGCGCCAGCACCGCCGGGGCGATTTCGTTCTTGTGCTCGGCATCCGCGCCCATGGCGGTGATATGCAGGCCCGGACGCAGGTGCTTGGGCTGGATCAGCGGCTCGCGACTCGGCGTGGTGGTGATGGCGATATCGGCGCCCTCCAGCGCCGCATCGATGCTGTCCACTGCGCAGGCATCCTCCAGTTCGGCGGCCATGGCACGGGCCTTGGCTGGATCGCGCGCCCAGATACGCACCTCCTGTATGTCACGCACCAGACGCAGGGCCTGCAACTGCAGGCGCGCCTGCTCGCCGGCACCGAGAATGGCGACCACCCTGGCGTCTTCACGCGCCAGCCATTTGGCCGCCACGGCGCCAGCGGCCGCAGTGCGTACGGCGGTGAGGTAGCCGTTGTCCAGCAGCAGCGCATCGGCCAGGCCGGTCTGCGCCGAGAACAGCATCATCAGGCCGTTGAGGCTGGGCAGGCCGAGCCTGGGATTGTCGAAGAAACCGGGGCTGACCTTGATCGCGAAGTGCGCCACACCAGGCAGGTAGGCGGTCTTCACGTCCACCTCGCCGTTATGCTCGGGCACGTCCAGACGCAGGATCGGCGGCATCGCCACGGCAGCGGTGGCGAGCAGGCGGAAGGCGTTTTCCACCACCGCCAGGCTGTCGGCGTCGAGGCCGACGCAATCGCGCAGGTCGGCCTGGTTGAGAATCAGGGTCTTGGCCATGGAGACTCCTCAGGCGTTGGCGCCGCCCAACACCCGCAGGTGCTGGTCGATATCGATATTGCGGCCGCTGATCACCACCACCACCGGCCCACGCGGTTCGATCAGGCCGTCGAGCAGGGCAGCGATGCCGACGGCGGCGGCGCCTTCGACCACCAGCCGCTCCTCGCGGTAGGCGTGGCGAATGCCACGGGCGATGGCGGCTTCGTCGAGCAGATGCAGTTGGTCGCACAGTTCGCGGGTGATGGCGAAGGTGTAGCGGTTGTCGAGGCCGATGCCGCCGCCGAGCGAGTCCGCCAGGGTCGGCAGTTCTTCCACCTCGACCGGCTCACCGGCCTGCAGGCTGGCGTGCATTGCCGCGCCCAGCTGCATGCTGATGCCGTGGGTGCGAATGGCCGGGCTGGCAGCCTTGATCGCCAGCGCCACACCGGCGAACAGGCCGCCGCCGGAGAGTGGCACCAGCACTTCGCAGACGTCCGGGCACTGTTCGAGAATCTCCAGACCCAGGCTGCCCTGGCCGGCGATCACGTGTGGGTGGTCGAAGGGCGGGATGAAGGCGGCGCCCTGTTCGCGGGCGATGCGCAGGGCTTCGAGCTGGGCGTCGTCCTGGCTGCGGCCGCTGATCACCACCTCGGCGCCCAGTTCGCGAATGGCGCGCACCTTGTTCTGCGGCACCAGCTCGGAGAGACAGACAATGGCCTTCACGCCCTGCTGCGAGGCGGCGAAAGCCAGCGCGCGACCATGGTTGCCGGTGGACGCGGTGACCACGCCGAGACGCTTCTGCTCGGCATCCAGCTGCGCCACGGCATTGCTCGCACCGCGCAGCTTGAAGCTGCCGGTGGCCTGCTGCGACTCCAGCTTCAGCCACACCGGCACACCGGCCAGGCGGCTCAGGCTGGGCGAATGCTCCAGTGGCGTCTGGCGCACCAGGCCAGCGATACGCTGGCGGGCCTGAAGCAGATCGTCGAAGGCAATGGTGGAGGGCATGGCGCACGTTCCGTGAAGGTGTGCGGCCGAGTGTATGAGCGGGAAATTGAGCGGCTGAATGTACTAGGACGATTTTTTATTTAGGTGCTCAAGAAGGTGCCTTACCGGGGATAGTCGGTGCGCACGGCGCACCCTACGGACGCGAATCCCGTAGGGTGCGCCGTGCGCACCGGCCTGTAAGCGGATGCAAACCGCTCCCGGATTTCATCCGCGCTACAAGAGCCCCTCTCCCCAACCCTCTCCCGCAAGCGGGAGAGGGGGCTGAGCGGCACGGAGGGTGAAATTGTGGGAGCGGCTTCAGCCGCGAAGCTCTTGCCGCGCCGGTAACCAGGATGGATCACGCTTCACCGATCCACCGCTGCGGTGGACGTGAAAAGCGACGTCCACCCTACGCCCATCAAAAATCATGCACCTTCGGGTACTGCTCGAACACGTCACGCACGATCTGCACGCCCTGGCGCATCTTCGCTTCGCTGCATTCGGCGCCGACGCACAGGCGCACCGCGCGCGGCCGTGGCATACCGGGCGGGACGAAGGGATCGGGCAAGGTCAGCGCGACGTTGCGCCGGCGCAGTTCGCGCAGCAGGCCGTCGGTTTCCCAGCCTTCGGGCACACGCAGCCAGCTGTTGAGCGAATAGGGGTGGTTGCCGATCAGGTGCTCACCCAGCTCCTGCTCCACCAGCGCCTGCCGGTTGGCCAGCAATTGCCGCTGCAACTGCACCAGATCCTCAGCCTCGCCCGAGTCGATCCAGCGCGTGGCGATCTCACCGAGCAGCGACGGCGCCATCCAGCTGTTGACCCGCAGAATGCTCTCGGTGCGCAGGGCCAGACGCTTGGGCATCACCAGGTAGCCGATCCGCAGACCGGTGAGCACCGACTTGGTCATGCTGGTGCAGTAGAACGACAGCTCCGGCGCGTAATGACTGAGCGGCCGCGTGGCCTGCGGGCCGGCCCGCCGCGGGCCGTAGACGTCATCCTCGATGATGTACACGCCATAGCGGCGGGCGATCTCGGCGATCTCCCGGCGGCGCTCGTCGGGCATCAGTGCGCTGGTCGGGTTGTTCAGGTTCGGCGTGCAGACCAGCGCGGTGATCCGCTCGTTGCCACACATGTCCTCGAAGTGCTCAGGGTTCAGGCCGTAGCGATCCATCTCCAGGCCCTTGAGGGTGAAGCCGAGCACCTGCGAGCTGCCGATGGCACCGTGATCGGTCAGGCCTTCGCAGAGCACCACGTCATCCGGGCCAGCAAGCGTGGCTAGGGCGAGGAAGATGGCATGAGCGGCACCGCTGGTCAGCAGCACATCCTCGATGCCGACATCCATGCCCAGGCGCGCCAGCCAGCGCACCGCGGCCTCGCGCTGATGCTGCATGCCGGCAATCGGGCGGAAGGCATGGATCCACGGCTGGTCCGGCTCCTGCGCCAGCTCCAGGCAGGTCTGTCGCCACAAGCGGTCGTGATCGGCAGTATGCAGGATGCGCGCGTTGGAGAAGTCCATCAGCGCCTGCTCGGTTTGATCGAGCATGCTGGTGGCCACGCGCTCGCTGGTGCGCCGTGAGACGAAGCTGCCACGGCCCACCTCGCAGCGCACGCGGCCCTGACGCTCCAACTCCTTGTAGGCGTTGGTCACGGTCTGCACGCTGATGCCCAGCGCATCTGAAACCTGACGTTGCGGCGGCAACCGTTGGCCGTCGATCAGGGTACCCTGTTCGATATCGGCGGCGACTGCCTGTACCAGCAGCTTGTATTTCGATTCGCCCGGGCGAGCGCTGGCCAGGGCCTTCTTCCAGTTGTGCATCGATGGCTCCTCCGGCAACTGCGTTCAAGCATCCCGCGTGAGGCGTTACGATTCAATTGTCCTAGTGCAATGCCGTAGCCAAAAAAGCCTTTGTATGCTCGGCCCAAGGGTGGAAAACAGTGCCTCAGGCAACTCAAAAGAACACCACCCGGCGCAGGCCTACTGCGCACCAACGCTCTTGATTTACCTGCCTCCTAACACAGCACGCCGCCGTTGGCGGACTACAAGAAACAGGAGAACACCAAGATGAGTAGCGTTATCCCCTCCCGCTTCGGCCGCCTCGCACTGGCCTGCGCCCTGCTCACCGGTCTCGCTGCCGGTGCCCAGGCCTCGCCCCTGGACAAGGTCAAGGACAGCAGCAGCGTGCGTATCGGCTACGCCAATGAAACGCCATTCGCCTATACCGCCCTCGACGGCAGCGTCACCGGCGAGTCGCCAGAGATCGTCAAGAAGATCTTCGAACGCATGGGCGTCGAGAAGATCAACCCGGTGCTCACCGAGTGGGGTTCGCTGATCCCCGGCCTGCGCGCCAGCCGCTTCGACCTGATCGCCGCCGGCATGTACATCACCCCCGAGCGCTGCAAGCAGGTGCTGTTCACCGACCCGCACTACCAGTTGCCCGATACCCTGCTGGTGAAAACCGGCAACCCGAAGGACCTGCACAGCTATGAGGACATCGCCAAGAGCGGTGCCAAGGTGGCGATCATGTCCGGCACGGTGAACCTCGGTTATGCCCGCAGCGCCGGCATCACTGACGATCAGATCCTCCAGGTACCGGACACCACCGCACAGCTGCAGGCCGTGCGCGCCGGTCGCGCCGACGCTGCAGTCGGCACTCAGCTGACCATGAAAGGTCTGGCCGACAAGGGCGGCGACAGCGTCGAAGCCATCGCCGAATTCAAGGACGATCCAGCCCACACCGGCTATGGCGCCCTGGCCTTCCGCCCGGAAGACAAGGACCTGCGCGATGCGGTGAATGCCGAGCTGAAAAAGTGGCTGGGCAGCGAAGAGCACCTGGCCACGGTCAAGCCCTTCGGTTTCGACCAGTCCAACATCACCGACAAGACCGCCGCCGAACTCTGCGGCCAGTAATGAACGGACCACGCCGCGCACTCCGGTGCGCGGCGCGCTTTCGTGCATAGAGCGGTAGACATTCATGACCGATCTTCTTCCCCTGCTGCTGCAAGGCGCCTGGGTCACCGTGCAAGTCACCTTCTGGGGCTCGCTGCTGGCCATCGTCTCGGCTGTTATCGCCGCCCTCGGCCGGCTGTCGCCCATCGCTCCACTGCGCTGGCTGGCGATCACCTACATCGAGATCTTCCGTGGCACCTCGCTGCTGGTGCAGCTGTTCTGGCTGTACTTCGTGCTGCCGATGCCACCGTTCAACGTCGAGATGAGCGCCTTCACCGTGGCCATCGTCGGCCTCGGCCTGCATATCGGCGCCTATGGCGCGGAAGTGATGCGCGGCGCCATCCGTTCGGTAGCCATAGGTCAGTACGAGGCCTGTACCGCGCTGAACATGCGGCCGTCGAAGCGTTTCCTGCGCATCATCCTGCCGCAGGCACTGCTGGCAGCGATCCCGCCGGGTACCAACCTGCTGATCGAGTTGCTGAAGAACACCTCGCTGGTGTCGCTGATCACCCTGTCTGACCTGGCCTTCCGCGCCCGTCAGCTGGATCAGGCGACCTTCATGACCCTGGAGATCTTCGCTCTGGCCCTGGTCCTGTATTTCCTCATGGCCCAGGTGATCAACCTCGGTATGCGCCTGCTGGAAAAACGCCTGAGCCGTGGCCGGATGCGCGGAGGCCTGCAATGAATTTCTTCGACTGGGATTTCGCCCTGAGCATCCTCCCGGATTTGCTCAAGGCCTCGCTCAATACCCTGCTGATCACCTTCGCCGGCTTCGCCATTGCCATCGTGCTCGGCCTGCTGCTGGCCATCGCCCGACGCAGCAAGCACCTGTGGCTGTCCTGGCCGGTGGCCGGGCTGATCGAGTTCATCCGCAGCACGCCGCTGCTGATCCAGGTGTACTTCCTGTTCTACGTGTTCCCCAACTACGGACTGAACCTCACCGCGTTGCAGGCAGGCATCCTCGGCATCGCCCTGCACTACGCCTGCTACACCGCCGAGGTCTATCGCGCCGGCCTCGACGCGGTGCCGCGCGGCCAGTGGGAGGCGGTGACGGCGCTGAACATGTCGCCGCTGTCGGCCTATCGGCAGATCATCCTGCCGCAGGCGTTGCGCCCGATCCTGCCGGCGCTGGGCAACTATCTGGTGGCCATGCTCAAGGACACCCCGGTGCTGTCGGCCATCACCGTGGTGGAAATCATGCAACAAGCCAAGAACATCGGCTCGGAGAGCTTCCGCTACCTCGAGCCCATCACCATGGTCGGTCTCTTCTTCCTGCTGCTTAGCCTGGCCCTGGCCTGGTGCGTGCGGCGCGTGGAAGATCGCCTGGAGGTCACTGCCCGATGACTGCTTTTCTAAACTCTACAAACGCTGCAGGGAGTTCCTCCATGCCCCAGCCCATCGTTCGCTTCACCGACGTGACCAAGCGTTACGGCAACCTCACCGTACTCAACAAGCTCAATCTGGATGTCGCTCCCGGCGAGAAGGTGGCGATCATCGGCCCCAGCGGCTCGGGCAAGTCCACCCTGCTGCGCGCGTTGATGACCCTGGAGAGCATCGACGAAGGCGTGATCGCCGTCGATGACGAGCCGCTGACCCACATGCCCGGCCGCGACGGCCGCCTGGTGCCGGCCAGCGCCAGCCACCAGCGCAAGGTGCGCGGCAAGATCGGCATGGTGTTCCAGAGCTTCAACCTGTTCCCGCACATGTGCGCGCTGCAGAACGTGATCGAGGCGCCGATGCAGGTGCTCGGCATGGGCAGGAAAGAAGCGACAGAACGCGCTGAGGACCTGCTGGCGATGGTCGGTCTGGGCGAAAAGCTGCGCCATTTTCCCTCACAGCTCTCCGGCGGTCAGCAGCAACGCGTGGCCATCGCCCGCGCGCTGGCGATGCGGCCCAAGGTGATGCTGTTCGACGAGGTGACCTCGGCACTCGACCCGGAACTGTGCGGCGAGGTGCTCAACGTGATTCGCCGCCTGGGCAGCGAGCACAACCTGACCATGCTGATGGTCACTCACCAGATGGGCTTCGCGCGCGAGTTCGCCGACCGCGTGTGCTTCTTCCACCAGGGCTGCATCCATGAGCAGGGCACGCCGGATCAACTATTCGGCAACCCGCAGCAGGAACGGACGAAGGCGTTCCTCAGCGCGGTGAACGAGGCGCACTGAGACGGACTGTGGGAGGCGCTTCAGCGGCGACGGGGTAGCAAGGCTGTCGCGGCTCTCAGAGCGCTCTGCCGTTTCCGTAGGAGCGACTTTAGCCGCGATTTTTCGCGGATGAATCCGCTCCTACAGAATCAGGGCAATCCGTTGGCATGCGTCAGCGAAACTAACGCAGCCGCCGCGCCTTGATCGCCGCCAGCATCTTCTGCGCCAACGCGGAGTAGTCACCATCGAAGTGGTGGCCACCCTTGATCATCAGGTGCTCGCCCGGGGCACCGGCTTCGGTGCAGCCGCTCTCGGCTGCTTCCTCGCTGCCGTAGATGCAGTACACCTTGGCCGCCGGCACCTTGCGCAGTTCGGGGCCAGTGGCCGCTTCCGCGCCATCCTTGCCGAGCCAGCCGCTGACGGCGATCTCGAAGCTGCCGCTGCGGGCGAAGGCCAGTAGCAATATGGTGTCGACCTGCTGCTGATCACTGGCCGGCAGGCGGTTGTAGATCGCCGGCAACACGTCGGCACCGAACGAGTAGCCGGCGAGCACGAAGCGCTTGATATGCCACTTGTCGCGGTACTGCTGCATCAGCCGCGACAGGTCGGCGGCGCTCTGTTCCGGGCTCTTGTGCTGCCAGTAGTAGCGCAGGGTGTCGATACCCACCACCGGATAACCGGCAGCGGCCATGTGCTCGGCGGAAGCGCGGTCGAGGTCACGCCAGCCGCCATCACCGGAATAGAACAGGGTCAGGGTATCGGCCGGTTGCGCCGAGGGATGCTCGATCACCGGCATCGCCGCGCCCTGGCCAGCAAGCAGGTGTTGCAGCTGGTCAGCCAGCAGTGTTGGCAGCGGCGTGCCCAATGCGCCGATGTGTGGCTCGCCGTTAGCCTGTTCACGCAGGAAGCGGGCGTTGTCGTCACCCGGGTTGTCGTTCCACAGGGCGATCCAGTGACCGTGCTCCGCCCTTTGGGGCAGCGGCTCGGCGCAATCGGGTTTGGCCAGGTCGAAGCCGACCGACAGCGCCTGAGCCTGGTCGTCGCTTTGCGCCGCCAGCCAGCGCCAGGCCGAGGCTGCTGCCGGGCCGATACCGGCGACCAGGGTCGGCGCGCCGCCCAGCGCCTCGCTGGCCTGACTGATCAGCTGCTGTTGCGCCTTGCAGTCGCCCGCAACGAAGGGCAGTTGCAGCAGGCGCAGATCGCCCACTTCGGCAAGGCGGCGTAGCGTGGTTTCGTCCAGCGCCTGGTCGGCCGGCGCGAGCAGCAGCACACGCTGACGCGCCTCGCCCTGGCTCAGCAGTTGCGCCGAGGCACCCTGAATCTGCAGTGTCTTGAACTGCGTGGCGCCGCGCATCGACCACCACCAACCCGCCGCCCCTGCAGCCAGGGCAACCACCAACAACACGCCACCCAGCGTCCTTGTCGTCCTGCTCATCTCAACGCCTCACCAGTCCACCCAGGCCGCCCGCGATCAACGTGGCGGTGTCGGCCAATGCCACCCAAGGGTCGAGCCCGGCCGGCACGGCCAGGTAACGCGGCTCCCACTGCGGCAGGAACTTGTCCTTGAAGCGGCGCAGGCCCTGGAAGTTGTAGAAACTCTCACCACGGTCGAACACCATCGCGCCGAGACGCAGCGGCAGCGGCGCACCCTTGCGCGTCTGCAGGCCGGCCAGCGGCACCATGCCGAGACTGAAACGCGCATAGCCCTCGCTCTGAAACTGCTGGATCAGGCCAAGCATGAGAAACTCCATGGTCGACTTCGGCGCATCCGGCAGCACGCGCATCAGATCGAGGCTGGCCACAGCGCGCGTCTCGCATTCCAGCAAGTTGGCGAAGGCCACCGCGCGGCCCTCGAAGCGCACCACCACGACACGAAAATGCGCCAGGTATTCGGGGCTGAAGCGGCCCAGGGAAAACCCCTTCTCGCGCACGTTCTTGCCCTCCAGCCAGGCATCGGAAATCGCATGCAACTCCTCCATCGGCACCTGGCCAGGGGCGTGGAATTCCAGGCTCAGGCCGTCTCGCTGACCACGGTTCCAGGTGTAGCGCAGCGCCTTCATCTCCTTGCCATTACTGGTCAGGTCGAAGGTCTTCAGATCCACCAGCGCTTCTTCGCCGAGCTTCAGCGCGGTCAGGCCGATGTCGATATAGCCGGGCAGGTTCTCCGCGCGCACCTGATAGAACACCGGCCGCGCATGGTGGCGGTCGCAGAGGTCACGGAACTGCCAGATCAGCTCGGCACGCGCCGCCGGCGGACCGATCGGGTCGAACAGTGCCACCAGGCTGCGCCCGCGACGGGCATACATGAGGAAGGCTTCGCTATCGGGATGGAACAGCAGCGCCTTGTCACCGCTCAGCGCCAAGCCACCCTCCGGCTGACGCGAGGCCTGGACGATGGCACGGGCGCGCAGCAACGCCTCCTTGTCCGGCAGGCTGATACTTGGCGGCGTGGCGCGCAGCAGCCAGGTCAGGCTGACCGCCAGCAGCACCAGGGCACTGCCCAGCGCCGCCCGCAGGCCGCGCGGGGCGTTGGCATCCAGCTCGAACTGCCACCACAGCTGATGGCTGTAGGCGACATCCTGATAGGCGAACAGCAGCAACCACACCGAGGCCGCGATCACACCGGCGGTGGCCGCCAGCACCAGACCGGAGGCCGGCACGTCCATCAACCGGCTACGTCGGTAGAACTCGCGGCGAAACAGCGCCAGCAAGCCGGCGATGGCCGCCAACGCCAGGGCCTCCGGCCAGTCGAAGCCTTTGAGCAGTGACAACACCACGCCCAGGCAGAGCAGTACCAGGGTCAGTGCCCAGGCCGCCGACAGGCGCCGGCGCAGCCCTTGCGCCAACAGCAGGCAAAGCGTGCCGACCAGGCTGGCCGCCAGGTGCGAGGCGGCCACAAGTTGCGGCGGCATGAGGAAACCCAACGCCTCCAAGCGTTCGTCCATGGTCGGCGTCACCCCGGAGAACAACAGCACCGCGCCAGCGCAGAACACCAGCAGCGCCAGCAGGGGTACCGCCATACCACTGGCCATGCGCGCCACCTGCCGCGGGAACCACAGACGACGCGCCTCGGCGGCCAGCAGCAGGAGCCCAGCCGCCACCAGCGGCAAAATCACATAGAGCAGACGATAGAGGAGCATGGCCGCGACCAGCCCGGCCGGGTCGATACGCGAGGAAAAGGCCGCCAGCAGCACCGCCTCGAACACCCCGACACCGCCCGGCACATGGCTGAGCACGCCAGCTGCCAGTGCCAGCATGTAGATCAACACGAAGGAGGAGAAAGGCGGCGCCTCGGGCAGCAGCAGATACAGCACGCTGGCAGCGATCAGTACATCGAGGCTGCTGATCAACAGCTGCGTCAGGCTCATGCGCAAACCGGGCAGACGCAGACTGAAGCGGCCCAGATCGATTTGCCAGCAACCGGGTGCGGGTCGCTCGGCAAGGCGTTTACGGCTGACCAGCAGCCCCACGACCAGTGCCGCGAGCAATATCGCAACGGCCAGCACTGCCAGCACGGGTTCGGACAAACGCAGCGCGCCCGAGGCATCTTCCAGATCGAACAGGGCTGCCAGCGCCGCGAGAATCGGCAGGCTGACGCCCAGCGACAGGCTGGCGAACAGGCTCATGCGTGCCACATCGCCCGCGCTCAGCCCATTGCGCCCGTATAGGCGATAGCGCACCGAACCGCCGGACAGCGCCGACAGGCCCACGGCGTTACCGATGGCGAAAGCGCAGAAGCCGCCCAGCGCCAGGGTCGGCGGCGGCAGGTCGACGTCGGCATAGCGGCTGGCCGACCACTCGTAGGCGAGCATCACCAGAAAACCCAGCACGGTGGCCAGCAAGGCGCCGAACAAGGCCTGCGGCGACACCGCCGCCAGGGACTCACGGACCTGATCCGGGTTGATCTCACGCACCAGGTGCCAGCAGGCGACCAGCGCCAGGCCGAATAACAGCAGCGACAGACCAAGGCCGATCAGGTGGCGATTGCGTTGCAGCCAGCCAGGTTGAGAGGAAGGAAGCAGATCAGGCGCATCAGCGCCCTGGACGGGAAGTTCGGGTACCGCTCGACTCATGTCGAAAACGCCTCTGATGGACGCCATCTCGGAGTGAGGCCTTGATCAGAGTGTAGATGTAACAAAATGTTCCATTTATCCGAAACATTCATTGCGAACGTCCGGCCGGCTATGCCGTTCAGGCTTCGCCGAGAAAGCGCAGGCCGGCTCCTTCGGCATCCACGCGCATCACTTCCATCTTCAATACCGGCGCAGGAAAGGGCAGATCCTGCACCTGGCCGGTGACCTCGGTGCCGACTGTCAAGCCGGTCATGTCCGGGTGCTTCACATAGACACCGCTATCGGACAGGTCACGGGTCTGCGCCAACAGCTCACCAAAGCTGGGGTGGCTGATCTTGATCCGGCACTTCATCGGGGTACGCACCTGCTGACGCTGGTTCGGCATGACAGCTCCATGTGATTGGACGAGCGATGTCGCCTTTAATAGCGCATTCGCGTCCAGGCGCCCAGCATGTGGCAGAAAAAAGGCGCCATCGAGGCGCCTTCGTTCATCATCGTGCTCAGTGGCAGTACGTCAGTACCACTTGGCCTCGCCGTCCGGGCGTTTCTTGAAGCGCTTCATGCTCCACATGTACTGGCTCGGGTAGTTGCGCACATAGCGCGATACCACTTCGCTCATGGCGGCCACGCCTTCTTCGACGTTCTCGCTGTACATGCCTTCCGGCGCGGCTTCGAGGATCACCTTGTAGCCGCTGCCATCCGGCAGACGCAGCGCATGCAGGAACACACCGACTGCCTTGCCACCGGTAAGCATGCCGGGCACGAACTTGCTGGTCAGCGCGGTGGTGCCGAGGAAAGGTACGAAAACACCCGACGAACGACTTGGCTCCGGGTCGGCCGGAATGCCCACGGCTCCGCCCTTGCGCACTTCCTTGATGACGCTGAGGATACCTTCCTTGGTCGACGGCGCGACGCGGTTACCCATCTGCACGCGCTGCTGCTGCAACAGCTCGTCGACCGCCTTGAGCTTGGGCGGGCGGTAGAAAATGATCGGTTTGCACTGGTTGCAATAGAAGTGATTGAGCACTTCCCAGTTGCCCAGGTGGCTGGTGATGCCGACCACGCCCTTGCCGGAGGCCAGGGCCTGCTGCAGCACTTCCAGGCCTTCCACTTCACGCACCAGCTCGAGCGATTTGTGCGCCGGCCAGATCCAGGCGCAGGCGCTCTCGGTCAGGGTCTTGCCGATGTCCTTGAGGCTCTGCCCGACCAGCTTGTCCAGCTCGGCCTGGTTAAGCTCAGGGAAGCACTTGCTCAGGTTGATGCGCACCACGTCGCGCGAGCCGTTCGGCAGCTTCCACATCAGCCAGCCGATGGCATTGCCCACAGCCTGCACGGCGCGCCAGGGCAGCAGCGCGAACAGGCGCAGGAAACCCACCACCAGGGCGCCCTTGAGTTTTTCCACAACAGACTCCAACCGCTCAGAAAAGCGCCAATTGTAGCGGCGCATGGCGGACCAGTCAGTACAGGCTCGTCCGAAGGCGTTGCTGCATGTCTCGCTCGTAGGCCTCGACATCGAACTCGTCATAGATGCAGCGGAAGATATCGCCAGCACTGGGCAGGCTGGCGCGCTCGACCTGGCGCGAGGCATCCCACAGTCCGGAACGCACCGCCGCCTTGGAGCACTGGAAGTAACAGCTGTCGATGCGGATGCGCAGCACGCTACGCGGCAGTTTGCCCTGGGCCCGGCCCAGTTCCAGCAACTCGGGATCAAGGGAGATTTCGGCGCGGCCGTTGACCCTCAAGCTCTCGCCGACGCCCGGAATCAGGAATAACAGCGCCACCTGTGGGTTCAGGACGATATTGCGCAGGCTGTCGATGCGGTTGTTACCCGGGCGATCCGGCAATAGCAGGGTCTGGTCGTCGAGGATGTGCACGAAGCCCGGTGCATCACCCCGCGGCGAACAGTCCAGGCCATCCGGGCCAGCGCTGGCCAGCACCACGAAGGGAGAGGCCTGGATCAGCGCGCGGTAGGGTTCGATCAGCCGCGGCAGCTCCTTGCGCCGCGAGCGCTCGTGGCTGTCGCCGTAAACGGCCTGCAGTTCGTCCAGGGTGGTGATGGTGGTCATGAGCCCTTCAGTTGCGCGTAGCGGTCGCAGTCAGTGGAGTGGTCCATCACCATACCCGTGGCCTGCATGAAGGCATAGCAGATGGTCGGCCCGACGAAGTTGAAACCGGCCTTGCGCAACGCCTTGCTCATCGCCTCGGCCTCGGGCGTCACCGCCACCATCTGGCTGCGGTCGCTGAAGTGGTTGATCTTCGGCGCGCCGCCGACGAACGACCAGAGCCAGGTTACCGGGTCTTCCAGCTTCAGCCAGGCCTGGGCGTTCTGCCGCACGGCCTTGAGCTTGAGGCGGTTGCGGATGATGCCGGGGTCCTGCATCAGAACCTCGATTTCCTCGTCACTGAGGCGCGCCAGACGCTCCGGATCGAAGCCGTGCAGCACCTGCCGATAACGCTCGCGCTTCTTCAGCACGGTGATCCAAGACAGCCCGGCCTGCGCGCCTTCGAGCAGCAGCATCTCGAACAGTTGCCGAGCATCGCGCTGCGGCACGCCCCACTCCTCGTCGTGGTAGGCCTGGTACAGCGGATCGTCGGTACACCAGAAGCAACGGGGCATGGCGGAAAGCCTCGGTCAGGATGAAACGGCGACTATAACCACAAAACAGCTGGATATAAATACAGTCATTACCAACAAGGGATGATGCCGATGTGCCGTACCCTGCGGCCTGCGCCGAGTTTCGATATACTCCCCGGCTTTCCCTCGCAAGCCTCCACAGGTGATTTTTTCGTGAGCCAGAACAAGCCTGCCGTGCGCACCTTCCAGGACCTGATCCTGGCCCTGCAGAACTACTGGGCCGAGCAGGGCTGCGTGGTGCTGCAACCCTACGACATGGAAGTGGGCGCCGGCACCTTCCACACCGCCACCTTCCTGCGCGCCGTCGGCCCGGAGACCTGGAACGCCGCCTACGTGCAGCCTTCGCGTCGCCCCACCGATGGCCGCTACGGCGAAAACCCCAACCGCCTGCAGCATTACTACCAGTTCCAGGTGGTCTTGAAGCCCAACCCGGAAAACTTCCAGGAGCTGTACCTGGGTTCGCTGAAGGCCATCGGCCTCGACCCGGAAGTGCATGACATCCGCTTCGTCGAAGACAACTGGGAATCGCCCACACTCGGCGCCTGGGGCCTGGGCTGGGAAATCTGGCTCAACGGCATGGAAGTCACCCAGTTCACCTACTTCCAGCAGGTTGGTGGCATCGAGTGCTACCCGGTGACCGGCGAGATCACCTACGGCCTGGAGCGCCTGGCCATGTACCTGCAGGGCGTCGACTCGGTCTACGACCTGATCTGGACCGACGGCCCGTTCGGCACCGTGACCTACGGCGACGTGTTCCATCAGAACGAGGTGGAGCAGTCCACCTACAACTTCGAGCACGCCAACGTCGAGAAGCTGTTCGAGCTGTTCGACTTCTACGAGAGCGAAGCCAACCGTCTGATCGAGCTGGAACTGCCGCTGCCGACCTACGAAATGGTGCTCAAGGCCTCGCACACCTTCAACCTGCTCGACGCCCGCCGCGCCATCTCCGTGACCGCGCGCCAGCAGTACATCCTGCGCGTGCGTACCCTGGCGCGCGCCGTGGCGCAGAGCTACCTGCAGGCCCGCGCCCGACTCGGCTTCCCCATGGCCACCCCCGAACTGCGTGACGAAGTACTGGCCAAGCTCAAGGATGCGGGTCTCCTGCAAGACGAAGTACTGGGCAACACCCTGGAGGCGCAAGCATGAGTGCGAAAGATTTCCTGGTCGAACTGGGCACCGAAGAACTGCCACCGAAAGCGCTGAAAAGCCTCGGTGACGCCTTCCTCGCCGGTATCGAGAAAGGCCTCAAGGGCGCCGGCTTGGGCTACACCGCCAGCCGCGTGTATGCAGCGCCGCGCCGCCTGGCGGTGCTGATCGAGCAGCTCGAAGAGCAGCAGGCCGACCGCAGCATGAACCTCGACGGCCCGCCCATCCAGGCTGCCTTCGATGCCGACGGCAACCCGACCCAGGCTGCCCTGGGCTTCGCCCGCAAGTGCGGCGTGGACATCGCCGAGCTCGACCGCAGCGGGGCGAAACTGCGCTTCGCCCAGCACATCCCCGGCCAGCCGGCGGTGAACCTGCTGCCGACCATCGTGCAGGACTCGCTGAACGACCTGCCGATTCCCAAGCGTATGCGCTGGGCCGCACGCCGCGACGAATTCGTGCGCCCGACCCAGTGGCTGGTGATGCTGTTCGGTGACGCCGTGGTCGACTGCGAGATCCTTGCGCAAAAAGCCGGTCGCGTCTCCCGCGGCCACCGCTTCCACGCCAACCGCGATGTGCGCATCAGCAGCCCGGCCAGCTACGCCGAAGACCTGCGCAGCGCCTACGTGCTGGCGGATTTCGCCGAGCGCCGCGAGATCATCAGCCGCCGCGTCGACGAACTGGCCGCCGCCGAGCAGGGCACGGCCATCGTGCCGCCGGCGCTGCTGGATGAAGTCACCGCCCTGGTCGAATGGCCGGTGCCGCTGGTCTGCTCGTTCGAGGAACGCTTCCTCGAGGTGCCGCAGGAGGCGCTGATCAGCACCATGCAGGACAACCAGAAGTACTTCTGCCTGCTCGATGCGAACGGCAAGCTGCTGCCACGCTTCATCACCGTGGCCAACGTCGAGTCCAAGGACCCGGCGCAGATCGTCTCGGGTAACGAGAAAGTCGTGCGTCCGCGCCTGACCGACGCCGAGTTCTTCTTCAAGCAGGACAAGAAGCAGAAGCTCGAAGACTTCAACCAGCGCCTGGCCAACGTGGTGTTCCAGGCCCAGCTGGGTTCGGTATTCGACAAGGCCCAGCGCGTATCGGCGCTCGCCGGTTTCATCGCCCGCGAAGTCGGTGGCGACGCCCAGCGCGCCGCCCGCGCCGGTCTGCTGTCCAAATGCGACCTGGCCACCGAGATGGTCGGCGAATTCCCGGAAATGCAGGGCATTGCCGGCTACTACTACGCGCTCAACGACGGTGAACCGCAAGACGTCGCCCTGGCCCTGAACGAGCAGTACATGCCGCGCGGTGCCGGTGCCGAACTGCCGAGCACTTTGACCGGTGCCGCGGTGGCCGTGGCCGACAAGCTCGATACCCTGGTCGGCATCTTCGGCATCGGCATGCTGCCGACCGGCTCGAAGGACCCCTACGCTCTGCGTCGCGCCGCCCTCGGTGTGCTGCGCATCCTGATCGAAAAGGGCCTGGATCTGGACCTGGCCACTGCGGTCGACTTCGCCGTCGCCCAGTATGCCGGCAAGATCAAGAGCGACGGTCTGGCAGCTCAGGTGCTGGAGTTCATCTTCGACCGTCTGCGTGCGCGCTACGAAGACGAAGGCATCGAGGTCGCCGTGTACCAGGCGGTGCGTGCGGTGGGCCCGACCTCGCCGCTGGACTTCGACCAGCGCGTGCAGGCCGTGCAGGCCTTCCGCAAGCTGCCGCAAGCCGCTGCCCTCGCCGCCGCCAACAAGCGTGTATCGAACCTGCTGAGCAAAGCCGAAGGTGGCATCGCCGCCCAGGTCGAGGCGCACTACTTCGACAACCCCAGCGAGTTCGCCCTGCACGCCGCCATCCAGCAAGCCGACCACGCGGTGCAACCGCTGGCCGCCGCCCGCCAGTACAACGAGGCCCTGGCCAAGCTGGCCAGCCTGCGTGAGCCGGTGGACGCCTTCTTCGAGGCGGTGCTGGTCAATGCCGAAGACGCGCGCGTGCGCGCCAACCGTTACGCCCTGTTGGCTCGTCTGCGCGGGCTGTTCCTTGGCGTGGCGGACATCTCGGTACTGGGCTGACGCCAGGCGCTGGCCGCGAAGGTTTTCGCGGCCAGCGTTCGTTTCCACCTCTGCTTCTGGCGTGGCTGCATGAAACTGCTGATCCTCGACCGCGACGGTGTCATCAACCAAGACTCCGACGCCTATATCAAGACGCTCGACGAGTGGATTCCGATCCCATCGTCGATCACCGCCATCGCACGTCTGTCGAAGGCGGGCTGGACGGTGGCCGTGGCCACCAACCAGTCCGGCATCGCCCGTGGCTATTACGACCTGGCGACCCTGGAGTCGATGCACACGCGCCTGCGCCAGCTGGTGGCCGAGCAGGGCGGTGAGGTCGGTCTGATCGTGCATTGCCCGCACGGGCCGGACGACGGCTGCGACTGCCGCAAACCGAAACCGGGCATGCTCCAGCAGATCGCCGCGCACTACGCCACGGAACTGGCAGGAATCTGGTTCGTCGGCGACAGCAGCGGTGACCTGCAGGCCGCGCTGGCCGTCGATTGTCAGCCCGTGCTGGTGAAAACCGGCAAGGGCGAACGCACCCTGGCCAAGCCACTGCCGCCAGGAACTCTGGTATTCGATGATCTGGCGGCTGTCGCCGATCAACTGCTCTCATAAGGTGTGAAGTTTCATGGCGATAGTGCAGGCTTTCAGAGTCACGCTTTTCTACCTGCTGCTGTCGGCCAGCTCGTTCTTCTGGTGCCTGATCAGCCTGGTGGTCGCGCCCTTGCTGCCGTTTCGCTGGCGTTACCGCTTCGTCGTCCAGGCCTGGTGCAACTGCGCCGTGTGGCTGGCCAAGGTGATCGTCGGTATTCGCTATGAAGTGCGCGGCCTGGAGAACATCCCAGAGCGCCCCTGCGTGATCCTCGCCAACCACCAGAGCACCTGGGAAACCTTCTTCCTTTCCGGCTTCTTCGAGCCGCTGTCGCAGGTGGTCAAGCGTGAACTGCTGCGCGTGCCCTTCTTCGGCTGGGGCATGGCGCTGCTCAAGCCCATCGCCATCGACCGCAGCAACCCCAAGGCAGCGCTCAAGCAACTGGCCAAGCAGGGCGATGAGCGCCTCAAGCAGGGCGCCTGGGTGCTGGTGTTCCCCGAGGGCACGCGAATTCCGCCAGGCCAGATCGGCAAGTTCTCCCGTGGCGGCACCGCCCTGGCAGTGAATGCCGGCCTGCCGGTACTGCCCATCACCCACAACGCCGGTGAATTCTGGCCCAAGGCCGGCTGGGGCAAGCGCCCGGGCACCATTCAGGTCATCATCGGCCAGCCGATGTACGCCGAGGGTGAAGGCCCGCGCGCCATCGCCGAGCTCAACGAACGTGCTTTTCAGTGGGTACGCCAGCAACAGACCGAACTGCGCGGCGAAGAGCCGCAGCTGAGCCGCCTGGGCGAAACCGCCTGATCTGTGGATAAGCTGTGCAGGAAATGCAATCAAAGCGCCATCATTGCCTGCATCAAACTGATTTTCCTGGCGAATCACCAGCGCTAGGAAAATCCCGCGGCGGGGTATAAGTTGTGGCTCAGATGTAGCGATTTGGCTTCCAGCGGGCACCCGCCGTCGATAAAGCCGCGTCTACCTCGATGGGCTCACAGTCTCACCTGCGGCAATGGCCGAAGATTGGATCAGTAAAGGGAATTCACTGCCATGCCATCGATCTACCAGCTCAAACCCGCCTTCCAGAACCTGCTGCGCCCCGGCGTCGAACGTCTTTATGCACGCGGCGTCACCGCCAATCAGGTCACTCTGGCTGCAGCCCTCGTCTCCGTGCTGCTGGGCGCCCTGCTCGCGGCCTTCAGTCACATCACCTGGCTGTTCGCCCTGATTCCCCTGTGGATGCTGCTGCGCATGGCGCTGAACGCCGTCGACGGCATGCTCGCCCGCGAATTCGGCCAGCAATCGAAGCTCGGCGCCTACCTCAATGAACTCTGCGACGTGATCGCCGACAGCGCCCTGTATCTGCCCTTCGCCTTGCTGGCAGGCGTCTCGCCGCTGCTGGTGATTGTCGTGGTGGTGATGGCGGTGATCAGCGAATACGCTGGCGTGCTCGGGCCCATGGTCGGCGCCTCACGCCGCTATGACGGGCCGATGGGCAAGAGTGACCGCGCCTTCTGCTTCGGCGTGCTCGGCGCTGGCGTCGCCAGCGGCCTGCTCCCAGCCTTGTGGATCAACCTGCTGCTGGCCCTGATCCTCGCCCTGCTGCTCTATACCCTCTACAACCGCGTTCGCCACGGGTTGGCCGAAGCGGTCTGACCCGTTCTACGGAATAAGGAGATTCCATGCGCCCCGTACAGCTTCACACCTTTACCACTCATGACGGCGTCGAGCTGAGCTATCGACATTGGTCGGCGACAGCGCCCGCCGATGGCCCACGCCAGGCTGTCGTATTGTTTCACCGTGGCCATGAACATGGTGGACGCATGGCCCACCTGGTGGACGAGCTGGAGCTGCCGCACTGCGACTTTTTCGCCTGGGATGCCCGTGGCCACGGACTTTCGCCCGGCGCACGCGGCGACAGTCCGAGCTTCGCCACCAACGTGCGTGACGTGCAGACCTTCGTCGAGCATATCGGCGCACAACACGGCATCGCCGAACAGGACCTGGCGGTGGTGGCGCAGAGTGTCGGCGCGGTGATCATCTCCACCTGGGCCCACGACTACGCGCCCAAGGTGCGTTGCCTGGTACTCGCCTCGCCGGCCTTCAAGGTCAAGCTCTACGTGCCCTTCGCCCGCCCCGGTCTGAAGCTGCTGCACGCCTGGCGCGGCAACTTCTTCGTCAACAGCTACGTGAAGGCGCGCTATCTCAGCCATGATCCCGAGCGCATCGCCTCCTTCGAGAATGACTCGCTGATCGCCCGGCCCATCTCGGTCACCATGCTGCTCGGCCTGTACGAGGCCGCCGACCGCATCGTCGCCGACGCCCAGGCGATCCAGGTGCCGACCCAGCTGCTGATCTCCGGCGCCGACTTCGTCGTCCACCGCAAGCCGCAGGAAGACTTCTTCGAGCGCCTCGGCAGCCTGCGCAAGGAAAAGCACCTGCTACCGGGCTTCTTCCACGACACCCTCGGTGAACGCGACCGCGCCCACGCCCTGAGCCGCGCGCGGCGCTTCATCCTGCGCAACTTCGAGGAACCGCTAACGCGCCCCTCGCTGCTCGATGCCGATCGTCTGGGCGCCACCTGCGCCGAAGCCGAAGAGCTGGCCGCGCCGCTGCCAAAACGCTCGTTGCGCGACCTCTACTGGCGCGCCACCCGCGCCGGCATGCGCCTGGGCAGCAGCCTGTCAGCCGGCGTGAAGCTGGGCTTCGACACCGGTTTCGACTCCGGCAGTACGCTCGATTACGTCTACCGCAACCAGCCCACCGGCAAGGGTGCGCTGGGCCGGTTGATCGACCAGAACTACCTGGACTCCATCGGCTGGCGCGGCATTCGTCAGCGCAAGCTGCACGCCGAGGAACTGCTGCGCCTGGCCATGGCCAGGTTGCGCGAGGCGGGCAGGGCAGTGCGCATCGTCGATATCGCCGCCGGCCACGGCCGCTACATCCTCGAATCGCTGGAAGGCCAGCAGCAGCGCCCCGACTCGATCCTGCTGCGCGACTACAGCGACATCAACGTGCGCGACGGCAATGCGCTGATCGAGCAGAAGGGCCTGGGCGACATCGCCCGCTTCGTCAAAGGCGATGCCTTCGACCGTGAGGATCTCGCCGCGCTCGAGCCGAAACCGACCCTGGCGGTGGTCTCCGGCCTGTACGAGCTGTTCGGCAGCAACCAGATGGTCGGCGACTCGCTGGCAGGGCTGGCAGCGGCGGTCGAGGAGGGCGGTTATCTGGTCTACACCGGCCAGCCCTGGCACCCGCAGCTGGAACTGATCGCCCGCGCCCTGACCAGCCACCGCGACGGCCAGGCCTGGGTCATGCGCCGGCGCAGCCAGGCAGAAATGGACCAGTTGGTGGAAGCAGCCGGTTTCCGCAAGGTGGCACAACGCATCGACCAGTGGGGCATCTTCAGCGTGTCCCTGGCACAACGGGTGAAGTGATGGAGCACGCCCGCGAACAAGGATTGTGGAAGCGCGGCGTACTCTGGCTGCTGTTGCTCGGCCCGCTGTTCTTCGCCAGCTACGGCTTCGCCAACTGGTTCACCGGGCAACGCGAGGATGTCGGCAGCCTGGTCTTCGCCTGGGAGCCGCAGATACCGCTGTGGCCCTGGAGCATCGTGCCGTACTGGTCGATCGACCTGCTCTATGGCCTGTCCTTCCTGTTGCCGGCCTGCCGCCGCGAGATGGATCGCCATGCCCTGCGCCTGCTCGCCGCGCAGGTGATCTGCGTGGCCTGCTTCCTGCTCTGGCCGCTGCGCTTCACCTTCGAGCGGCCGCCGCTGGACGGCACCTTCGGTCTGATGTTCGACGTACTGATGGGCTTCGACAAACCCTTCAACCAGGCGCCGTCGCTGCATATCACCCTGCTGGTGATCATCTGGGCGATGTTCGCCAATCACACCCGCGGCCCGTTCTGGCGTGGCCTGCTGCACGGGTGGATGGCGTTGATCGGCATTTCCGTGCTGACCACCTGGCAGCACCACTTCATCGACGTGCCCACCGGGCTGCTGGCCGGGTTCCTCTGCCTGTGGCTGCTACCGCTGCAGGATGATACGCCGCTGAAGCAGACACGCCTGGCCAGCGATCCGCGCCGTTGGCGCCTGGCTATGCGCTACGGGCTTGGCGCAACGCTATGCGCCGTGCTCGCAGTCAAGCTGGGCGGTACCTGGCTGTGGCTGTTCTGGCCGGCGGCTTCACTGGCGCTGGTTGCGCTCAACTACCTGCTGTTCGGTGCTGGCGGTTTCCAGAAGCAGGCCTCCGGCCGCCTCAGCCCGGCCGCCACGGCGTTGCTCGCCCCCTATCTGCTCGGCGCCTGGATCAATTCGCGGCTGTGGACATACCGCCAGCCTGGGCCAAGCCAGGTGGTGGAAGGCATCGACCTCGGCCGTCTGCCCGCCACGGGCGATCTCGATGGCTATGCAGCCGTGGTCGATCTCTGCGCCGAACTGCCGCTGTGGCACCCGCCACAGCACTACTGCAGCCTGCCGTCACTGGATCTGGTGGCGCCGGATGCGCTCACTTGCCAACACGCCGCCGAGGCTATCGAACGGCTACGCCACAAGGGCCCAGTACTGGTTTGCTGTGCGCTGGGCTACTCGCGCAGCGCCACCGCCGTGGCGGCCTGGCTGCTGCATAGCGGCCGCTGCCAGAGCGTGGAAGCGGCCGTGGAGCTGATCCGCCAGGCGCGGCCGCAGATCGTGCTTGGCCCGCAGCACCTGGCCGCGCTGCAGGACATGCTCGATGCCGGAGCGAAACTGGAGGTCGCCCATGCAGGCTGATCTCATGCTGGTCGCGGCACTGTTGCGACGGGGGCGCAGCCTCGATCATTGCTCCAGCGCGCTGAGCCTGGTCGCCGTGGTCTTTGGCCTGGCGCCTTGGCTTTGCGCCCCCGCGAGCCTGATCCTGGCGCTGATCTGCGCGTCGCTGCTGATCGCCGGCCTGGCCGAAAAGTACTGGGCGCTGCGCGTGGCACTGGATGCCGAGCTGTTCCAATGCTTGGCTGAAGCCGGCGAACAACTCGACAGCCAGACTCACGCACTGGATCAGGCCCTACAGAATCTGGGCCTGCAAAATGCCCAGCAGGCTGGCCGCACCTGGAGCCTTCGCTCTCAGGGCGCACTCGGCCTGCTACGCAAACAGGCGCTGTGTCTGCTGCTACAGATCGTCATCGTCGTACTCGGGTTCTTCATCGTTTTCGCTTAAGGAGTCGCCATGCTCGCTGCATTGACCGCTTTCGCCATCACCTCGGCAGCTCGCCTGCTGACCGGTGCCCGAGCCCTGTGGCTCGGCAGCACCGCGCAGGCGACGCAACGTCTGTACTACGCCAACCACAGCAGCCATGGCGATTTCGTCCTGCTCTGGGCCTCACTGCCACCGGAGCTGCGCAAGCGCACCAGGCCGGTGGCCGGCGCCGACTACTGGCAGAAGCCAGGGGTGCGCAGCTTTCTGATCAACAAGGTGTTCAACGGTGTGCTGGTTGACCGCGAGCGCAAGGAGGAAGGGGTCAACCCGCTGCAGGCGATGCTCGATGCGTTGGACGGCGGCGACTCGCTGATCATCTTCCCCGAGGGCACACGTAACCTCGGCGACGAACCGTTGCTGCCGTTCAAGAGCGGCCTTTATCACCTGGCCCAAGCGCGGCCGGACGTGGAGCTGGTGCCGGTGTGGATCGCCAACCTCAACCGGGTGATGCCCAAGGGCCGCGCGCTGCCACTGCCGCTGCTGTGCACCCTGAGCTTCGGTGCGGCGCTGGAGCCCATCGAGGGGGAGGGCAAAGACGCCTTCCTGGAACGCGCGCGTAACGCCCTGCTGGCACTGGCACCCGAGGAGGCCTGAGATGGATAACAACACTTTGCTGCTGTTCGCCGGTATCGGTGCCCTGCTGTTGCTGGCCAGCCTGGTCGGCTTCGTCCTCAAGCGGCGCAGTGGCGATCAGCCCAACCCGGTGATCGACAACCTCAACGCGCGGATCAACGCCTGGTGGGTGATGGTGCTGGTGATCGGCATCGCCTTCCTGTTCGGCAACAATGGCGTGATCCTGCTGTTCTACTTCGTCTCCTTCTATGCGCTGCGCGAGTTCATGACGCTGACGCCGACCCGGCGCAGCGACTACCCGGCTCTGGTGGCAGCCTTCTATTTCGCCCTACCGATGCAGTACCTGCTGATCGCCTTCGGTTGGTACGGGTTGTTCGCCATCTTCATCCCGGTCTACCTGTTCCTGCTGCTGCCGATCCTCGCCTCGCTGGGCGGCGACACCACACGCTATCTGGAGCGCGCGGCCAAGGTGCAGTGGGGCTTGATGATCGCGGTGTTTTGCATCTCCTCCGTGCCAGCGCTGCTGACCCTGGACATTCCCGGCTACGAGGGGCGCAATCTGCTGCTGATCGCCTGGCTGATCATCGTCGTGCAGCTCTCCGACGTGCTGCAGTACGTCTGCGGCAAGCTGGCCGGCAAACACAAGATCGCGCCGAATCTCTCGCCCTCGAAAACCGTGGAAGGCTTTGTCGGTGGCGTAGCCCTGGCCACGCTGATCGGCGCCATGCTGTGCTGGATCACACCTTTCGCGTTCTGGCAGGCCGCTCTGTTCGCACTGCTGGTGTGTATCCTCGGCTTCGCCGGCGGCCTGGTGATGTCGGCGATCAAACGCGACCGTGGAGTGAAGGACTGGGGCCACATGATCGAAGGCCACGGCGGCATGCTCGACCGCCTTGATTCGGTCTGTTTCGCCGCACCGGTGTTCTTCCATATGGTGCGCTACTGGTGGTCCTGATCGAACGCGAGCAATGTGGCTGGGGATTGCACTAGAGTTAAGCAATCCTCAAGAGCCAGAAGGCCGATATGGTCGCCCATACCCAGACACTATTCGGAGCCGTCGCGCTGGTCGCCGTGATCATGGGCAGCTGCCTGATCCTGGTTGGCCAATTGCGTCATCGCGACGGCATGCTCACCACCGGGCTTGGCATGCTCTCCCATGCACTGGCCTACATCGGCTTCACTCTGTTCGGGCAGGCCTCGATGTGGCTGACCTATGTGGTGGCCAATACGCTGCTGTCTATCGCGCTGGCGTTCTACACGGTTAGCCTGCCGCTGATCCATGGCCGGCGCCCGCCCTGGCGGCTGGCCTTTGCCTTCCCGCTTCTACTGGGCGTGCTGCTCAGCCTGCTAATCGACACTCAGGAACCCCGCCAACTGGTGGCCTGCCTGCTGCTGTTCAGCCAATGCCTGGTGATCCTGCGTTTGAGCCGTCTCCATGCCGTGCAGGGTGGGCGCGCCCATCGCATCTTGATGATAGGTGCAGGCATCAGCCTGTTCGGCCTGGGCATTCGCGTGGTGGTCATCCTCAGCGGTGCGCCGGCGGAGATGCACTACGACGTCAGCAACCTGAAGCAGACCGTATCGGTCGCCCTTGGCGCCGCCACCATCATCATGTTCTCCTTCGGCCTGGTGCTGCTGTCGCGCGAGCGCATCGAATCGGAGCTGCGCCAAACCGCCCTGCGCGACACGCTTACCCGGCTGCCCAATCGCCTGGCGATACTCGAACGACTTACCGACGAGCTGGAGCGCGCTCGCCGCCAGCACACACCGCTGTCCATCGCCATGCTCGATCTGGATCACTTCAAACAGATCAACGACAGCCACGGCCATCTGGTCGGCGATGACGTGCTCAGGCACTGCGCGGACCATCTTCAGCAGCGGCTGCGGCGTAACGACAGCATCGGCCGTTATGGTGGCGAGGAATTCCTGCTGATCCTGCCCGGCACCGACGCCAACGGCGCGCTGGAGCTGGTCGATCAGCTCCGCCAATCCCTGACCCTGCACCCGGCGCAGGTCGACGAAAAAACCATCGACTTGAGCTTCAGCGCCGGTGTTTACGGCAGCACCAGCCCCGTCGCCGAGGACATCACCGGCATGCTGCTCAAGGCCGACACCGCGCTCTATCACGCCAAGCATGCCGGGCGTAACACACAGGTTCTGGCTATGGCAGATTAAAAAGTGCTTTCTGCCTGATCGTTGGTCTGTCGGAGACCAACGCTTTCCTCTGGTAGAGCTGAATCGTGCCTGACTGAGAATGTTCAGGGCCTGTTACTTTTCTGTAGGCAACAAAAAACCCGCCAAAGCGGGTTTTTTAAGACCTTCCAACATTCTGTCGTTTGCCGTCCTGGCGCGGTCTGTCTTCCGTGACCCGGGACATCCAGTTCCCGGCAGGTGTGTGTAGATTAGCCATGACTCACATAAAAGGGGAGAGGCCCTCTGCTCGTTGCCGTGTAAGCTTTTTGCTATAGAGGCCAAAATGAGAACCCCGGCACACAGGCCGGGGTTTGTTTGACTCTACTTCAGCAGCACAAGCGCATGTCGACGGGCGATAAAGGTGACATTCGCCACTCTATAAAAATCAATGACTTACATGAAAAATGGGCACCATTATTGGCATGATTGAGCCAGATAAAGTGGCATTTTCCGTCGAAATGACCGGAACAAATGGCTTTTTCCGTAAGCCCTGTTGCCGCTGACCGAAAACTGACCCAGTAGAGGCTGTTCTGCCGACTGAAAACTGACCCAGGTGTTCAACTGCTTC
>NZ_RHQP01000099.1:0-623 GCF_003935465.1 Pseudomonas sp. o96-267 | reverse complement strand
GCTTTACGATCAGTTACGAAGACAGGCTGCCGCAGCAGTAACCCAAGCCCCGGTTACACAAAATTCTGCACACCCTCCGCTCCAGGCGAACTGGCCCAGAAGGTCGGTGCCAACGCTCGAGAAGCGCGACTCGCACAGAACCTCTCCCGCAAGTCCTTGGCGAAGATGGCGGGTATTTCCGAATCGACCATTAAGCGGTTCGAGTCCAATGGTCAGATCACCCTTGATGCTCTGGTTCTGGTCGCTACAGCACTTGGTGCCACACGCCAAATCGCTGAGCTGTTCAAGCATGAACAACCTGTCTCGCTTGAAGAAATCAAACAAACAGGACGCACCCGGGGGCGCCGATAAAATCCATCAATACTTGTAGGTATTGCTCGCAGCCACACTGGTCGGCGTCACGGAAGTTGCGAAATTGCACTGACTTGACCACCGAATTGCATTCGCATTGACCACTCGATTGCATGCGGTTTGACCAATACACGCCGTAGTGACGACCGGCCTAAGTCGACCCCAAGCTGCCGGTCGCGACAGGCAGCAACCGGTCCAGAGTGTGTAAAAACACTTTCGCATCTTGTATGCCCCAGCCCACTGCTCCTGGGCGTAGTGATTTCCTAAGCATT
>NZ_RHQP01000098.1:0-646 GCF_003935465.1 Pseudomonas sp. o96-267 | reverse complement strand
GATGGAAATCACTTTGGCGATATCCAGGTTCTGGCCGTAGCGGTAGGACGTGGCCTCGGCGCTGTGGGCGAGGGTGGTGAGCGACGCGCTGAGGGCGATGGCGGTCAGTGCGGTGGCGAACACGGTGCGGGTTTTCATGGTGGTTCTCCTCTTGGTACCGCGCGCGGGCGCTGGCCGCGAGCGCTGGCTGCTATCTGTCAGACGATGGTCAAAGTGACGTCGATGTTGCCGCGGGTGGCGTTGGAGTACGGGCAAACGATGTGCGCGCGATCCACCAGAGTTTGTGCGGCTTCCGGGGCCAGGCCGGGCAGGCTGATGCGCAGTTCCACTTCGATGCCGAAGCCGGTGGGGATGGCGCCGATGCCAACGGTGCCTTCGATGAAGGTGTCAGCCGGGATGCTCAGCTTGTCGCGGGCGGCGACGAATTTCAGGGCGCCGAGGAAGCAGGCGGAATAGCCGGCAGCGAACAGCTGCTCCGGGTTGGTGCCGTTACCGCCAGCGCCACCAAGTTCTTTCGGGGTGGTCAGGGCGATGTCGAGGATGCCGTCGGAGGACACAGCGCGGCCTTCACGGCCACCAAAGGCTTCAGCGGTTGCACGGTAGAGAACGTTTTCGATAGTCATGGCATTGATCCTTGTCGGTGAGT
>NZ_RHQP01000097.1:0-723 GCF_003935465.1 Pseudomonas sp. o96-267 | reverse complement strand
GCCGGGCTGCAGGCACCAGGGGCGAGCCTGTCCTTTGCGCAGGGCTCGCATGACTTCGAATCCCTTGATCGTGGCATAGGCCGTGGGGATCGATTTGAAACCGCGCACCGGCTTGATCAGTATCTTGAGCTTTCCGTGATCGGCCTCGATCACGTTATTGAGATACTTCACCTGCCGGTGGGCCGTCTCCCGGTCCAGCTTTCCTTCGCGCTTCAATTCGGTGATCGCTGCACCATAGCTCGGCGCTTTGTCGGTATTGAGCGTGGCAGGCTTTTCCCAGTGCTTCAGGCCTCGCAGGGCCTTGCCCAGGAACCGCTTCGCTGCCTTGGCGCTGCGGGTCGGCGACAGGTAGAAATCGATCGTGTCGCCCCGCTTGTCGACTGCCCGGTACAGGTAGGTCCACTTGCCCCGCACCTTGACGTAGGTTTCATCCAGGCGCCAGCTCGGATCAAAGCCACGCCGCCAGAACCAGCGCAGCCGCTTCTCCATCTCCGGGGCGTAGCACTGGACCCAGCGATAGATCGTCGTATGGTCGACCGAAATGCCGCGTTCCGCCAGCATTTCCTCAAGGTCGCGATAGCTGATCGGATAGCGACAATACCAGCGCACCGCCCACAGGATCACATCACCCTGGAAATGGCGCCACTTGAAATCCGTCATCGTTCCGTCCGTCCAATCTCCGCCAAGCATGCTCAAGCTTCACGATTTTTGCAACAGAGCCCA
>NZ_RHQP01000096.1:0-820 GCF_003935465.1 Pseudomonas sp. o96-267 | reverse complement strand
GGCACTGTTGCAAAGTTAGCGATGAGGCAGCCTTTTGTCTTATTCAAAGGCCTTACATTTCAAAAACTCTGCTTACCAGGCGCATTTCGCCCAGGGGATCACCATAATAAAATGCTGAGGCCTGGCCTTTGCGTAGTGCACGCATCACCTCAATACCTTTGATGGTGGCGTAAGCCGTCTTCATGGATTTAAATCCCAGCGTGGCGCCGATTATCCGTTTCAGTTTGCCATGATCGCATTCAATCACGTTGTTCCGGTACTTAATCTGTCGGTGTTCAACGTCAGACGGGCACCGGCCTTCGCGTTTGAGCAGAGCAAGCGCGCGACCATAGGCGGGCGCTTTATCCGTGTTGATGAATCGCGGGATCTGCCACTTCTTCACGTTGTTGAGGATTTTACCCAGAAACCGGTATGCAGCTTTGCTGTTACGACGGGAGGAGAGATAAAAATCGACAGTGCGGCCCCGGCTGTCGACGGCCCGGTACAGATACGCCCAGCGGCCATTGACCTTCACGTAGGTTTCATCCATGTGCCACGGGCAAAGATCGGAAGGGTTACGCCAGTACCAGCGCAGCCGTTTTTCCATTTCAGGCGCATAACGCTGAACCCAGCGGTAAATCGTGGAGTGATCGACATTCACTCCGCGTTCAGCCAGCATCTCCTGCAGCTCACGGTAACTGATGCCGTATTTGCAGTACCAGCGTACGGCCCACAGAATGATGTCACGCTGAAAATGCCGGCCTTTGAATGGGTTCATGTGCAGCTCCATCAGCAAAAGGGGATGATAAGTTTATCACCACCGACTATTTGCAACAGTGCC
>NZ_RHQP01000095.1:0-885 GCF_003935465.1 Pseudomonas sp. o96-267 | reverse complement strand
GGTGCGCCTTGTGGAGAGAGCTTTTGGCATTGGGCCCTCGGCGCTGACGGAGGCCATGGGCATGCTCAACCACCATTTCGCAGCAGCCGCCTGATCGGCGCAGAGCGACAGCCTACCTCTGACTGCCGCCAATCTTTGCAACAGAGCCTCCGTCGCTGGAGTGCATCACTTGGGGCTGGTCGAGGCTGGCAAGTCGGTGGGCGGCGAGCTGCTGCAATACCTATTGCCGCTGGGCTGGGAGCACATCAACCTGACTGGCGATTACGTCTGGCGGCAGAGCCGCAGGCTGGAGATCGGGAAGTTCAGGCCGCTACGATTGCCCGGAAAACCTTAGCGTACGATTTTTTCCGAATTCTGCGGGCACCCCTTTTTGTCCCCTGCGTAGATCCGATAAATCAGTTGCTGCTGGCCGTTTTCGGCTTGACCAGGCGCATGGATCTTGTCGCGGGTCTTGGCTTCTTGGTAAACGCCCCATGGAATAGGAGTGCTCAACGGCTCGCTAACCACTTCGATTTTATAGCCGCGCTGTTTACTGTTGCGGTCTGCACCGAAGAGATATGGGTTGCTAGCACCTGGCTTCGGCGCGATCAGGTAGTCGGCCACTGAGTCGAGAGGAGCACCCAAACGGTCATAGCTGATTAGGGACATATAGCGAGCATGCGGAAAACTGCCCTCTAAATGCAGCTTCGCGCCCTTCGGCACCGAGAAAGCTGCTCCCCAATAGAATGTTCCGGCGTCAGGGAAGGCGATGTTGATGTAGGGGTCACCACTGACCGGGCCGTAGCGCCAAAAACACGAACGAGGGCCTGAGGGTGTACGAATTTTTGTGTAACCGACTCATGAGCGACACTGTCGCTCCGAACCGGAGACACCATGAGCAAGACG
>NZ_RHQP01000094.1:0-1026 GCF_003935465.1 Pseudomonas sp. o96-267 | reverse complement strand
GCATCCAAGCAGCAAGCGCGTTACGCCGTGGGTCGATGTTTGATGTTATGGAGCAGCAACGATGTTACGCAGCAGGGCAGTCGCCCTAAAACAAAGTTAAACATCATGAGGGAAGTGGTGATCGCCGAAGTATCGACTCAACTATCAGAGGTAGTTGGCGTCATCGAGCGCCATCTCGAACCGACGTTGCTGGCCGTACATTTGTACGGCTCCGCAGTGGATGGCGGCCTGAAGCCACACAGTGATATTGATTTGCTGGTTACGGTGACCGTAAGGCTTGATGAAACAACGCGGCGAGCTTTGATCAACGACCTTTTGGAAACTTCGGCTTCCCCTGGAGAGAGCGAGATTCTCCGCGCTGTAGAAGTCACCATTGTTGTGCACGACGACATCATTCCGTGGCGTTATCCAGCTAAGCGCGAACTGCAATTTGGAGAATGGCAGCGCAATGACATTCTTGCAGGTATCTTCGAGCCAGCCACGATCGACATTGATCTGGCTATCTTGCTGACAAAAGCAAGAGAACATAGCGTTGCCTTGGTAGGTCCAGCGGCGGAGGAACTCTTTGATCCGGTTCCTGAACAGGATCTATTTGAGGCGCTAAATGAAACCTTAACGCTATGGAACTCGCCGCCCGACTGGGCTGGCGATGAGCGAAATGTAGTGCTTACGTTGTCCCGCATTTGGTACAGCGCAGTAACCGGCAAAATCGCGCCGAAGGATGTCGCTGCCGACTGGGCAATGGAGCGCCTGCCGGCCCAGTATCAGCCCGTCATACTTGAAGCTAGACAGGCTTATCTTGGACAAGAAGAAGATCGCTTGGCCTCGCGCGCAGATCAGTTGGAAGAATTTGTTCACTACGTGAAAGGCGAGATCACCAAGGTAGTCGGCAAATAATGTCTAACAATTCGTTCAAGCCGACGCCGCTTCGCGGCGCGGCTTAACTCAAGCGTTAGATGCACTAAGCACATAATTGCTCACAGCCAAACTATCAGGTCAAGTCTGCTTTTATTATTTTTAAGCGTG
>NZ_RHQP01000093.1:0-1078 GCF_003935465.1 Pseudomonas sp. o96-267 | reverse complement strand
GAGGGTGTGCAGAATTTTGTGTAACCGGGGCTTGGGTTACTGCTGCGGCAGCCTGTCTTCGTAACTGATCGTAAAGCGTGTCAGCGCCGCCTTCCAGTCGCGGATCGGCATCGTCCATTTCTTGCTGATGTTGCGCAGTGCCAAGTAGAAGAGTTTCAGCAGCGCCTCATCGCTGGGGAACGAGCCCCGGTTCTTGGTGATCTTGCGCAGGCTCATGTTCACCGACTCGATGGCGTTGGTGGTGTAGATGACCTTGCGGATCTCCGGCGGGAAGTCGAAGAACGGCGTGATCCGGGCCCAGTTGCGCCGCCAGGACTGGCCAATCGGCAGGTAGTCGTCATCCCATTTGGCCTCGAACTCGCCAAGGCGCAGTTCCGCCTCATCCGCCGTGCTGGACTGGTAGATCCGCTTCAGGTCGGCCGCCACCTCGGCTCGGCGCTTCCAGGGCACGTAGTTCAGGCTGTGCCTGACCATGTGCACGATGCACAGCTGCACGCTGGTGTGCGGGAACACCGCCTCGATGGCCTCGGGGAAGCCCTTCAGGCCGTCCACGCAGGCGACGAAGATGTCCTGCACGCCGCGATTGCGCAGCTCGGTCACCACCTGCAACCAGAACTTGGCGCCTTCGTTCTGGGCGATCCACAAGCCGAGGATTTCCTTCTCGCCGGCCAGGTTGATGCCCAGCGCCAGGTACACCGCCTTCACCCGCACCGCGCCTTCTCGCACCTTGGTGTGGATGCAGTCGAGGTAGACGATGGGGTAAACCGCATCGAGCGGCCGTGACTGCCAGGCCTTCACCTCATCGGCTACCGCGTCGGTCACTGAGGAGATCAGGCTCGGTGACACCTCGGCGCCGTACATTTCTTGTAAGTGCGCCTGGATCTCGCGCACCGTCATGCCGCGGGCATACAGCGAGAGGATCTTGTCGTCGAAGCCCGACCAGCGGGTCTGATGCTTCTCGACAATTTGCGGGTCGAACGTGCCGTGGCGATCGCGGGGCACTTCGATGGGCAGCTCGCCGAACTCGCCCTTGAGCTTCTTGCGACTGAAGCCGTTACGGGTATTGCCAGCCGAGTTG
>NZ_RHQP01000092.1:0-1080 GCF_003935465.1 Pseudomonas sp. o96-267 | reverse complement strand
GGAATCAGGATGCCCAGGGTACCGGCGTTACACACGATGCCGGCGCCGAACGCCTGCGGGTAACCGGAACGCACCATGCCGGCGATGGCGATGGAGCCGACCGCAGCGACGGTGGCCGGCGACGAACCGGACAGCGCGGCGAACAGCATGCACGCCAGTACCGCACCGATGGCCAGGCCGCCACGGATGTGGCCGACGCAGGCGTTGGCGAAGTCGATCAGGCGACGCGCCACGCCACCGGTGGTCATGAACGCACCGGAGAGCAGGAAGAACGGAATCGCCAGCAGGGTGTAGTGCTCGGAGGTCTCGAACAGCTTGATCGCCAGCGAGCGCACCGAGTCCGGGCTGAACAGCATGATGGTGATCGAGCCGGCCAGGCCGAGCGACGCGGCGATCGGCACGCCGATGAACATCAGCAAAAACAGCAGCAGGAAGAGGAACAGAACGGTCATTGCTTGGGCTCCTCGTGCTCATTGATTTTCAGCGCATCGGCGGCTTCGTCAGCCAGGCCGAGGCCGGTCTGCTCGTTGCGCAGGATACGGACGAGGATTTCCAGGAAGCGGATGAATACCATGGCGTAGCCGAACGGCACGATCATGCCGATGTGCCATTGCTGGATGCCGTAGTGGCCGAGGTCCTCGGCACCGATGCCCGCCCTGAACAGGGTGCTGACCCAGTCGAAGCTGCCGACGGCGATCAGGCCGGCGTAGCCCAGGCAGGCCGAGCAGGCGATCACACCGATCACGCGCTGTACGCCGCGCGGAGCGAGTTTGACCAGGGCGTCGACGCCGATGTGGCCGGCGGTACGCACGCCGTAGGCCAGGCCGAAGAAGATCAGCCAGCCGAACAGGGCCTTGGTCAGGGCATTGCTCCAGGTCATCGCCTGGGCCATGTCGAGAATGGAGTCGCCGATGCTGAGCAGAAACTCGTTACCGCCGAAGGTGTCACCCAGCCAATAGAACAGGGTGTAGAAGTTGTTGAGGATCACGTAGACGAAAGTGATCAGCGTCATGGTCGCCAGGAGGAAAGCGATAAAGCCTTCCTCGAAGTGCTCCCAGCCGCGCCGCAAGGCGTTCATGG
>NZ_RHQP01000091.1:0-1113 GCF_003935465.1 Pseudomonas sp. o96-267 | reverse complement strand
GGCGGTTGCAGGAGCTGAGTGCAACACGGTTATTGAATTGAAGCCGGAGCATCATGCCGCATTGCCATGGCATTTTGCATGACCTCTCCCATCACCTCGATGGGGCATTTGAAGTCGAAGCGCTTGCGCGGTCGCATGTTCAGTTGCAGCGCAATGGCGTCCAGCTCCTCCTGGCTGTGTACCGACAGGTCTGTGCCTTTGGGCAGGTACTGGCGGATCAGGCCATTGATGTTTTCGTTGCTGCCGCGCTGCCAGGGGCTGTGCGGGTCGCAGAAGTAGATCGCCACGCCGGTTCTTTGGGTGATCTCGGCGTGTCGCGCCATCTCCCGGCCCTGGTCGTAAGTCATGCTCTTGCGCATCTCCAGCGGCATGCTATTGAGCGCGGCGCTGAAGCCTTCCAGCGCCGAAGTCGCCGTCGCGTCGTTCATCTTCACCAACATCAGGTAGCCACTGGTGCGTTCCACCAGCGTACCGACGGACGAGGCGTTGGCCTTACCCTTGATGAGGTCGCCTTCCCAATGCCCCGGCATCAGCCTGTCTTCAATCTCCGGCGGGCGCACATGAATACTGACCATCTCGGGGATCTGGCCGCGCCGATCCACGCCACCAGAGCGCGGCCGGCGCGTCGTCTTGCCTTGGCGCAGACAGATGATCAGCTCCTTACGCAGCTCACCCACTGGCAGGGCATAGATCGCGTTGTAGATCGTCTCGCGACAGACGTAGGCATCTCGCAGGTTGGGTATGTTCATGCTGCGCAGCTTGCCGGCAATCTGCTCGGGAGACAAACGCTCACGCAGCATATGGGTCACCAGTTCGAAGCGCTCGCTACCCGGCAACAGTTTTCGCATCGGTCGACAAACCTGGCGGCGGGCCTGCATTTGCTGCTGGGCCAGGCGGGCCGAGTAGCCACCGCAAGCACCTCGGTTACGGCGCAGCTCACGGCTGATGGTCGAAGGGGATCGGTTGATCAAGCAGGCAATCCTGCGCAGGCTGAAGCCTTGGATACGACCGATTTGAATGGTGGCGCGCTCTTCAACGCTGAGTTCGGTATAAGACATAGGGGCAGCACCGTACCGGAAAGGTCAGGTGTTGCACTCAGTTTTTGCCGCCGCC
>NZ_RHQP01000090.1:0-1194 GCF_003935465.1 Pseudomonas sp. o96-267 | reverse complement strand
TTGAATGGGTTCATGTGCAGCTCCATCAGCAAAAGGGGATGATAAGTTTATCACCACCGACTATTTGCAACAGTGCCCTCTGATGTTACATTGCACAAGATAAAAATATATCATCATGAACAATAAAACTGTCTGCTTACATAAACAGTAATACAAGGGGTGTTATGAGCCATATTCAACGGGAAACGTCTTGCTCGAGGCCGCGATTAAATTCCAACATGGATGCTGATTTATATGGGTATAAATGGGCTCGCGATAATGTCGGGCAATCAGGTGCGACAATCTATCGATTGTATGGGAAGCCCGATGCGCCAGAGTTGTTTCTGAAACATGGCAAAGGTAGCGTTGCCAATGATGTTACAGATGAGATGGTCAGACTAAACTGGCTGACGGAATTTATGCCTCTTCCGACCATCAAGCATTTTATCCGTACTCCTGATGATGCATGGTTACTCACCACTGCGATCCCCGGGAAAACAGCATTCCAGGTATTAGAAGAATATCCTGATTCAGGTGAAAATATTGTTGATGCGCTGGCAGTGTTCCTGCGCCGGTTGCATTCGATTCCTGTTTGTAATTGTCCTTTTAACAGCGATCGCGTATTTCGTCTCGCTCAGGCGCAATCACGAATGAATAACGGTTTGGTTGATGCGAGTGATTTTGATGACGAGCGTAATGGCTGGCCTGTTGAACAAGTCTGGAAAGAAATGCATAAGCTTTTGCCATTCTCACCGGATTCAGTCGTCACTCATGGTGATTTCTCACTTGATAACCTTATTTTTGACGAGGGGAAATTAATAGGTTGTATTGATGTTGGACGAGTCGGAATCGCAGACCGATACCAGGATCTTGCCATCCTATGGAACTGCCTCGGTGAGTTTTCTCCTTCATTACAGAAACGGCTTTTTCAAAAATATGGTATTGATAATCCTGATATGAATAAATTGCAGTTTCATTTGATGCTCGATGAGTTTTTCTAATCAGAATTGGTTAATTGGTTGTAACACTGGCAGAGCATTACGCTGACTTGACGGGACGGCGCTTCCCTACCCTCATGGCCGCCTCCCAGGAATCGACCCAGGTGCTTATCGTGGACATAATCCTTTACTCATAAATTGGCACTGTTGCAAAGTTAGCGATGAGGCAGCCTTTTGTCTTATTCAAAGGCCTTACATTTCAAAAACTCTGCTTACC
>NZ_RHQP01000008.1:151756-174147 GCF_003935465.1 Pseudomonas sp. o96-267 | reverse complement strand
TGCGTGGCCTGACGGGTGCGACTGATGAATTCACCTTGGCGGCGACGGTGCAGAACCTGCGCCGCATGGCCAAGCTTTTGCCTCAAGGGCCACCGCTCACGGGATAGGTACGTCTGCTACGAGCAGAAACCCTCGAATTAGCCCTCAAACCTGAGCAGTGAAGCTCAGTGAAACGCCAAGAGGCAACTTGAAGTGGCTTGCAGCCACTTCGATAGCAGGCACCGCTGACCAGCAGGCTGCCGCAGAACTTAGTTTTTCAACAGAATCGGCCACAAGCAGACGGTGCCACCCTAGCGGGCTGCGAGAGCCGTCGCTTGGCGTTTTTTCCACAGCATCTTGGCGGCAGTGGGATTGATTGGACTACCACTAAAAGTGGGAAGGGCGGACTGAAGTATCTTTTTGCCGATCTCTTCCCAGCGAATATTTCCCGTGACCATTTCTCGGTTGAGCTTGAACTCATCAACTATCGTTTTAAAATCTTGATCACATATGAAAGTACAGGGATCAATAGCCCTCATGTAAATGCTTCTGCCGTTCTGGCTAACTGACATCAATAGCTTTCCATCAGGTCGCGCTTTGAATGCAACCTCATGTTCCGGAAGATGTTTGCGCAAATAGTTAATTGCGTGCTCCACGGTATTAACTCCATAGTCATTGTATTGACGGGAGTCCGTTTAGCAAGATAAGTACCAGCGTTGGTATGATTTTAAGCAATTGAATTTAATAGCCTATTTCAGATTTTTTAGCCTGAGACCGCGGTGCAAAATGCACTACCTGTCAGAAGGCCATCATGCACATTGCAATGGTCGCGCAAGGTTCGCTTTTTGCTGGTGGTGAAAGCTCTTAGTCACTATGACGATCAGGGAAGCCGACTATAATTTTTCCAGAAACCTTAGAATTTCTTCACACTTGCTGCGGTCCGCTTTTGGACCAATCTCAATCGATGGCGACGCCTCAGCCGTGGCAGTTTTCCAATTCCCTATCAGGGTGCTTTCTACCTTTAACCCGTTGTATGCCGCATTTTCCAGCCCCCAGGCTTCGCGATGGCGTACCAAGCGATCACACGCCCGTTTCGGGCCTCTTGGAAGGCTACTATTGGCCGAAAACAGCCCAATCACTGAGCTAGTAAATACCGTGTGTGGAAGTAGACGCCAGATTGGATGTCACTCATTGGCTATCTGCGCGCCAATTCTGGGAGCTGCCGCATACAGACAGGAATAGTGAGAAAACCCCTCCATCCGCTCGACGTGCGCGTTGCCCGGGAGGCGCTCAGCCAGATACGCCGACATAGCGACGGGCGACCAATTGTCCGCCGTACCATGCCACAGGCAGGCATTTGCCTCACTGGTGAAGACGCTGGCTGACCAGGGCTGGAGATATTGCTGTATGTCCCGCGTATAGCCGGTCGTACCTTGGGCAAAGCACTGTTGCAGTACCTGGCAGATAAGCGCTTTGAACTTCGGTGATTTCACCAGCTCCCGATCCTGCCCCTGAGCACTGGCGAACAACATGCGAAACAGCAGCTGCGGTGCGCGTTTGGCCAGTAGCGCCTGCCACTTCACCAGCCACTGGAACAAGCCTGGGCTGCGCTGGGCCAGCGAGAACACGGCCTTGCCCGCCATCTGATCGAGGAAGTCTCCACCATCGAGCGGGGCGGCGGCGGAAACCAGGTGCTGGCTGCGAACCTGGCCTGACATAAGGGCAGCGACTTCCAATGCGGCATGCGCGCCGAGGGAAAAGCCGATGAAGTCGACCCGAGCACCTTGCACGGTCTCGCTGATCGCCTGAGCGATCTGTCGGTAGTAGTCAGTGCCTGTACTGGAGTGGTCGATGGTGAAACGGTCGAAACAGAGAATACGCAGGCCTTGTTCTCGGGCTGGCGCGTCGAATACGGATGCCTCAGAAGGCGAGCCCGGCACCCCGTGGAAGTAAACGACAGGTTTGCCAGCCGGGTTTCCGTATTCGCTGAAGTCCATCGCTAGTTCCGAGCAAAGTGGCGTCTCGGTCTTTTATCACCACCTTGCTGAATACGCGCTAAGGCGAACTGCCGCATTGCCTTCTGGGTCCGAGCCCCGGAATGAACCGGGCTCGATTCACGCCGGCAACCTGATCTTTTTCTTCGCCCCGAACAGGTTCCAGCTGGCGACGAACAGCGCCGCCACCAGCGGGCCGATCACGAAGCCGTTGAGGCCCAGCAGCGAGAGACCACCAAGGGTGGAGATGAGGATCAGGTAGTCGGGCATGCGGGTGTCCTTGCCGACCAGGATGGGGCGCAAGATGTTGTCCACCAAACCGATCACCAGCACGCCGAAGGCGGTGAGGATGATGCCTTGCACCATGCTGCCGCTGAGCATCAGGTAGATGGCCACCGGCGCCCAGATGATGCCGGCGCCGGCTGCCGGCAGCAGTGACAGAAACGCCATCAGTACGCCCCATAGCAACGGGCTGTAGAGGCCCAGCGCCCAGAATATGAAACCACCGAGCGCGCCCTGTACGGCAGCGACCACCACGTTGCCTTTCACCGTGGCGCGCACCACGCGGGTGAATTTGATCTGCAGGCGGCGTTTGGTGGTGTCGGCCAGCGGGATGGCGGTACGGATTCTATGCACCAGATCCTTGCCGTCGCGCAGCAGGAAGAACAGCAGGTAGAGCATCACGAAGAAGCCGATGAAGAACTCGAAGGTACCCTGGCCGATGGCGAACACCTTGGTCGCCAGGTATTGGCTGCCGGCCATGGCGCCCTTGGAAATCTGTTCGCGCAGGCCTTCGAGGTTGCTTATGCCGACGCGGTCGAGCTGTTCCTGGATCGACGGTGGCAGCATCTGGATGAAGCTGGTGACGTAGGCGCCGGTATCCAGCTCGCCCGATTCGAGCTTCTGGTACAGGGCGGTGCCTTCGGCCACCACGGCGGAGGTGATGAAGATCACCGGCAGAATCGCCACCAGCAAGCAGATGATCAACGTCAGCAGGGCGGCCAGGTTGCCTCTGCCGCCAGTGCGCCGCAGCAGGCGCTCCTGCAGCGGTGCGAACACCACGGCCAGGACCATGGCCCAGAACACCGCGCCGTAGAACGGCAGCAGTATCCAGAAGAAGGCGATGGTCACCAGTACGAGCAGGAGGATGAAGGCTTTCTGTTCGAAGGTCGGGCTCTGCATATCGGGTTCGCTTGGAAGGGACATGCCACTTAGTCCCCTGATGTTCTGGCAAAGTGCCCACAAAGTTGGATTGGGCTTGTAGTCGCTCGCTGGGGGGATTGACAGCTCTGGGATACTGGAAGGCGTGAGGGGATCATTCGAGACGGAGGCATGGCCATGCGTGACGAGGAAATCAAGGCGCTGTTCGATCAGCAGGCGGCGGGCTACGACAAGCAATGGGCGGGGATGGCGCCGATTCGTGAGGCGCTGTATTTGCTGCTCGATGCGCTGTTCATCGACCTGCCGTCCGACGCGCGGATACTCTGCGTGGGCACCGGGACGGGGGCGGAAATCGCGCACATGGCCGAGCGTTTTCCGGGCTGGCGCTTCACTGCGCTCGATCCGTCCGGGGCGATGCTCGAGGTGTGTCGCCAGCGTGCGGAGCACGGCCGCTTTGCCGAGCGCTGCGACTTTCATGAGGGCTATCTGGATACGCTGGCGCCTGGGGCGGCCTACGATGGCGCGACCTGTTTTCTGGTGTCGCAGTTTCTGCTCGAACCGGCGGTGCGTACCGGGTTCTTCGGCCAGATCGCACAGCGCCTGAAACCCGGCGGGCTGCTGGCCAGTGTCGACCTGGCAGCGGATATCCAGTCGCCGGCCTATGAGGTATTGCTGCCAGGCTGGATGACGTTGATGTCAGCGGCCGGGGTCGATGCGCAGATGCTGGAGCGTGTGCGTGCAGCCTACGCTCGCGATGTGGCGGTGCTACCGGCGCAGCGGGTGGCGGGCATCATCCAGGCCGCTGGTTTCGAGGCACCGGTGCAGTTCTTCCAGGCCGGGCTGATGCTCGGGTGGGTAAGTCGGCGCGCAGCCGATGCTTGAGCGGTACTACTCGTGACGCGTGCTGCGGTCGCGGTCGCCTGGGTAGTGGCGATCGAAGGGCAAGGGCGGTAGCCAGGCTTCGCGGCGGATGGTCCAGAGTTCGTAGGTGGGGGTGAACTGGTTCGGCTCATCCAGCGAACCGACATTCACTTCGACTTCATCCCCCGAGCGCGCGAACACCGGCGAGCCGCAACGCGGGCAGAAGTGGCGGCCGGCGTACTGGCCGGTTTCGCCCTCTACCTTTACCGCGTCCTGCGGGAATATCGCCGAGGTATGGAAGAGGGCGCCGTGGTGCTTGCGGCAGTCCATGCAGTGGCAGACGCCGACCCGATAAGGCTGGCCGCTGGTTTCGAAACGCACCCGACCGCAGAGGCAGCCGCCGGTGAGGTTGGGCATGGCGATGTTCTCCTGTTTCGTGTGCAGAGACTGAGAACATAGCAGGACGCTGACTCTGTAGGATCCCGCTGGCGGGCGATCCTGAGAAGAGCATCGCCCGCCAGCGAGCTCCTACGGTTTTGTAAGGCTGCGATCCAGCTCCTGCTCGATCTTCGCCCATTCCGCTCTCAGTGCGCGGCGCAGGTAGGCGATGAAGAGGCGGTCGCGCAGGCGGCGCAGTGTGGAGCTCTGTCGCGCCGCTTGGGCTTGCTCGATGGTTTCGCTGAGCCAGGCGCTGTCGAAGCCTGTCCAGATCGGTGGGATGGGCGCGAGCATGTTGGAGTAGCACGCGGGAGCGACGTCCTGGTAGAAGGCGGCTTGTACTGTGGCACGGTCGAAACCTGCCACCTGACGGGCGATGTATCCGTAGTCGACTTCGGTGTCGACGAATACCTCCGACAGCGCCGACCACAGATGAATGCGTTCTTCGCGGGTCATAAGCCTGCTCTGCCCAATGCAGCGTAATCGGTGGCGAGACTGTAATGCGTGGCGCGCGTCCTGGCCATTGGCGCGGGCTGCTGCGAAGGCCTGGTGGGATGTATCATCGGGCACATGGTTGCATGACTGAATCTGCCCGTGAGCGTCGGCCGTGCACACGCTGTTTTCGTATCCGTGGCCGTAGACGCGGCCCGCCATTTGCGAGTGATGACACCATGATCGAGGTAACCGAAGTTTCCATTGCCGAGCTGCGCGCCGCGCTGGAGTCCGGCCGCACCACGGCGGTCGAACTGGTCAAGGCCTATCTGGCACGTATCGACGCCTACGACGGCGCGGACACGCCGACTAGGCTCAACGCGGTGGTGGTGCGCAACCCCGATGCGCTGAAAGAGGCCGAGGCCTCCGATGCACGCCGCGCTCGCGGCGAGACGCTGAGCCCGCTCGATGGCATTCCCTACACCGCCAAGGACAGCTACCTGGTCAAGGGCCTGACGGCGGCCTCCGGCAGCCCGGCGTTCAAGGACCTGGTGGCGCAGCGTGATGCCTTCACCGTCGAGCGCCTGCGCGCGGCCGGCGCCATCTGCCTGGGCAAGACCAACATGCCGCCGATGGCCAATGGCGGCATGCAGCGCGGCGTCTATGGCCGTGCCGAAAGCCCGTACAACGCCGATTACCTGACGGCGCCGTTCGCCTCGGGCTCGTCCAACGGCGCCGGCACGGCGACCGCTGCCAGCTTCTCCGCGTTCGGCCTGGCCGAGGAAACCTGGTCCAGCGGGCGTGGCCCGGCGTCGAACAACGGCCTGTGCGCCTACACACCGTCGCGTGGGGTGATCTCGGTGCGCGGCAACTGGCCGCTGACGCCGACCATGGACGTGGTCGTGCCCTACGCCCGGACCATGGCCGACCTGCTGGAAGTGCTCGACGTGGTGGTGGCCGACGATGCCGACAGCCGCGGCGACCTGTGGCGTTTGCAGCCCTGGGTGCCGATCCCGAAAGCCTCCGAAGTACGCCCCGCGTCCTACCTGGCGCTGGCGGCCAAGGCCGATACGCTCAAGGGCAAGCGCCTGGGTGTGCCGAAGATGTTCATCAACAAGGACGAAGCCGCCGGTACCAGCGAGAACCCGGGCATCGGTGGCCCGACCGGCCAGCGCATTCACACCCGGCCGACGGTGATCGCTCTGTGGGAAGCCGCGCGCCAGGCGCTGGAAGCGGCCGGCGCCGAGGTGGTGGAAGTGGACTTCCCCTTGGTGTCCAACTGCGAAGGTGATCGCCCCGGTGCGCCGACCGTGTTCAATCGCGGCATCGTCACGCCCGAGTTCCTGCATGACGAACTGTGGGAGCTCAGTGGTTGGGCCTTCGACGATTTCCTGCGTGCCAATGGCGATCCCAAGCTCAATCGTCTGGCCGATGTCGATGGCCCGCAGATATTCCCGCACGACCCCGGCACGCTGCCAAATCGCGAGGGCGATCTGGCGGCGGGCATGGACGAATACGTCAACATGGCCAAGCGTGGGATCAAGCCCTGGGACCAGATCGCCACGCTGCCTGACGGCCTGCGCGGCCTGGAGCACACTCGCAAGATCGATCTGGAAGACTGGATGGATCAACTGGGGCTGGACGCTGTGCTGTTCCCCACCGTGGCCGACGTTGGCCCGGCGGATGCCGATGTGAACCCGGCCTCCGCCGATATTGCCTGGAGCAACGGTGTGTGGGTGGCCAACGGCAACTTGGCGATCCGTCACCTGGGCGTGCCGACCGTCACCGTGCCGATGGGCGTGATGGCTGATATCGGTATGCCGGTGGGCCTGACCTTCGCCGGCCGTGCCTATGACGACTCGGTGTTGCTGCAACTGGCGGCAGCCTATGAGGCGACCGGCAGCAAACGCCTGGTGCCACCGCGTACGCCAGTGTTGTGAGGTAACCCTGCGGCCCTGGGGAGGGGCTCTAGCCGCGACGGCTGCAGAGATCTTCGCCGCTAAAGCGCCTCCCACGGTTTGTGGTGCTCCACGATTCAGCGTGTAGGGCGGGTGCAACCCGCCACTGCCATTTCGGCGGGTTTCACCCGCCCTACGACCCATAAATGGGAAAGGGGGCAGGTTGCATCGGTCTTGTGGGATGGGCTTTAGCCGCGACGGCTGCCGCTAAAGCGCCTCCCACGGTTTGTGGTACTCCACGATTCAGCGTGTTGCCCCCAGCGCCCTATCTTTACTCTCGCAAATCCACCGCCGGTGCGCCCTGGCCATCGAACAGCTGGCCCGGGGTGCTGGGCAGGATGCTCGGGCGGCCGTTGCTGCCATCGCCGAGGATGCGGATGTCGCTGTACTTCTTGCCGGACAGCGCAGCCAGGCCGGCGCCGTCACGTACCACGGTGGGCCGCAGGAACACCATCAGGTTGCGCTTGATGTGCGAGTCGCGGGTCGAGCGGAACAGCCCGCCAATCAGCGGAATGTCACCGAGCAGCGGCACCTTGGAGGTGGCCTGGGTGACGTCGTCCTGAATCAGGCCACCGAGCACGATCACCTGGCCGTCGTCGGCGAGGATGGTGCTCTTGATCGAGCGTTTGTTGGTCACCAGGTCGACCGCCTGGGCGTTGAGCCCGGTGCTGGGAGCGAGGGAGGAAATTTCCTGCTCGATCTCCAGGCGCAGAGTGGCGCCTTCATTGATGTGCGGCGTGACCTTGAGGGTGACGCCGATGTCCTGGCGCTCGATGGTGGTGAAGGGGTTGCCGGCACCGGATGCGTCGGTGGTGTAAGAGCCGGTCTGGAATGGCACGTTCTGGCCGACGAGGATTTCCGCCTTCTGGTTGTCCAGGGTCAGCAGGCTCGGCGTGGACAGCAGGTTGCTCTTGCTGTTGGCCGACAAAGCAGTGATCAGCGCGCCGAAGCGGTCGCTGCCGATGCCGATGATGGCGCCGTCGGGCAGGGTGGTGCCGTCGGGAATTTCGCCATCCTGCAGAATCTGCAGCACGGTGCCGACCGACAGGCCGGTGCCACCGAAATTCACTCCACCCAGGCCACCGGTACTGCCGCGTGCGTCTACTGCCCACTGCACGCCGACAGCATCGGTGATATCGCCGGAAATCTCGACGATGGCCGCCTCGACCATCACCTGTGCACGCGGTACATCGAGCTGACGCACGATGTCTTCGAGAGTGGCCACCAGGTCTGGTTCGGCCAGCAGCACCAGCGCGTTGAGGCTCTCGTCGGCGCGGATGAGGATGTTCGACTGCTTGCCGGTGGTTTCGCCGTTCTGCTGGTTCTTCAGGCCTTCGGAGATTTCCCCGAGGGTTTCGGCCAGGGACTTGGCGTCGTTGTGACGCAGGCGAATCACCCGGGTGTTGGCCGAGCGGCTGGTGGGCGTATCCAGTGACCGGGCGAGGTCGGCCAGCTTGGCGCGGGCGTCCGGCGGGCCGAGCAGGATCAGGCGATTGGTGCGCGCATCGGCCACCACCTGGGTGGCGCTGGTGCCCTTGGCCTGGCCACGGGCGATGGCGGTGTTGAGCACTTCGGCAGCGTCCATCACCCAGGCGTTCTGCAGGGTGACCACGCTGAAGTCCTGCGCGCCGCTCTGGTCGAGCTGGCGCATCAGGTCTTCGATGCGGGCGATATTGGCGCTGCGGTCGCTGATGATCAGCGCGTTGGCCGAGGTGACGGCGGCCAGGTGGCCGTATTGCGGCACCAGCGGGCGAATCAGCGGGATCAGCTCGGCCACCGGCGCGTGCTGCACCTGGATCAGGCGGGTTTCCAGGCGATCCGGCGCCGGGCGGCCGGCATCGGCTTCAGCCTTGGCCTCGGCGTTGGGCACGATGCGCGCCTGGTCGCCCTGGGTCAGCACGCTGAAACCGTGGGTGGCCATGACCGAGAGGAACAGCTGGTAAACCTCGGACAGCCCCAGCGGCGTGCTCGACACCACGTTGACCTGGCCTTTCACGCGCGGGTCGACGACGAAGGTCTGCCCGGTGATGCTGGCGATCTGGTCGACGAACTCGCGGATGTCCGCGCCCTTGAGGTTGATGGTCCAGCTTTCTTCCTGCTGGTTGGCGCTGGCCGGCACCTGCTGGATCTGCGCGAGCAGGGGCAGCGGTGCGGTGGCCAGGCCGGCGGCGAGGAGGGCGAGGGTCAGTCGGCTACGGAAAAAATGCATCGGTTCAGTCACTTTCCATGGGCTGATCAGGGGGCGTTTCCACAGGCTGGGTGCCGGAGGCTTCCATCTGCTCGCGCAGCGCCTGCATGCGCTGGCGCAGTTGTTCGAGGTTGTCCTGGTCGAGTTGATCGAGCTGTTGCAGCGAGTCTGGTGCTGCCGTTTCGACCGGCGGGGTGTAGCTGTATTGGCTGCTGCTCGGGCGCGGGAACGTGAGGCTTTCGCGGCGGCCGTTGCGCACCAGCTCTACGCGGTCGGCGTAGACGGCATCCAGGCGCACGCCGTTATCCACGTCCGCGCCGACGGCAAAACGCTGGGCGCTCTGGCCCTGACGCTGGATCATCGCGCTGGAACGTTGCGGGTCACTGTGGACGAAGCTGCCGAGCAGGGTCAGTTGCAGATTGGTGGCCGGCGGCGGGCCGCTGTCGGCGTGGCGTGGCGTGCCGAACAGCTGGTCGATGGGCGCCTGCGCGCGTTGTTCGGGGCTGGGCGCGCTCTGGCTGGGCGCTTGTTGCGCAGAGCCGCGCACTAGACGCAGCAGTTCGGCGCTCTGCCAGGCCAGGCTGACGCTCAGGGCGATCAGCACGAGCATGCCGATCAGACTCGGGGCATTGTCCTTGAGCCGCTGGGAAAGGGCCGACATGGGCAAAAGCATCACTCCGGAAAACGACGTTCTAGTTCTTCTTATGTGCGGGGCGTCGCGCGCTGATCATAGCAGCCTGCACGCGCTTGGCATCCCCCAAATAGGGTGGGTGTGCTGCTCCTGGCAATGTGTTAAAGATAATCGCATAAACATACAAGAAGACCGTCCCAGAGGTGGCCCATTGGGCCAAAACGGCCAGGTTAGGCTGTAATACCGGGATAAGGTTCTGTTCTAAGGTCTCGCATGAACGCTTCGCTGCTCGAAACCCCATTGCGCCGCTTGCCCTTCAGTTTCGCCAAGCGTCATGGCCTGGTGTTCGTCATGCATGACGGGCGCGCCAGTTTGGCCCATCGCGCCGACTGCGACCTGGCTGCCCTGGCCGAGGCGCAGCGTTTCGCCGGGCGCAGCCTGCCGCTGCAGGTGCTCGATACCCAGGCGTTCGCCCAGGCGCTGGGCGCGGCCTATCAGCACGACTCCGCTTCCATGCAACTGGCCGAGGATATCGGCGGCAGCTTCGACCTGGCCTCGCTGGCCGATCAGGTGCCGGAAACCGAAGACCTGCTGGAGCAGGAAGACGATGCGCCGATCATCCGCCTGATCAACGCCATTCTCGGCGAGGCGATCAAGGAAAACGCCTCCGACATCCACCTGGAAACCTTCGAGAAACGTCTTGTCGTGCGCTTTCGCGTCGATGGCATCCTGCGTGAGGTGCTCGAGCCCAAGCGCGAGCTGGCCGCCTTGCTGGTGTCACGGGTCAAGGTCATGGCGCGGCTGGATATCGCCGAGAAGCGCGTGCCGCAGGACGGGCGCATCTCGCTCAAGGTGGGCGGGCGCGAGGTGGACATTCGTGTGTCGACGCTACCCTCGGCCAACGGTGAGCGGGTGGTGCTGCGATTGCTCGACAAACAGGCCGGGCGCCTGTCGCTGCAGCACCTGGGCATGCGCGCCGAGGATCGTGCGCTGATGGAAGACACCGTGCGCAAGCCGCACGGCATTCTGCTGGTCACCGGCCCCACTGGTTCGGGCAAGACCACCACGCTGTACGCCAGCCTGGTCAGCCTCAACGACCACACGCGCAACATCCTCACCGTCGAAGACCCCATCGAGTACCACCTCGAAGGCATCGGCCAGACCCAGGTCAACACCAAGGTGGACATGACCTTCGCCCGGGGCCTGCGCGCCATCCTGCGCCAGGACCCGGACGTGGTAATGGTCGGCGAGATTCGCGACAAGGAAACCGCCGAGATCGCCGTGCAGGCCTCGCTGACCGGCCACCTGGTGCTGTCCACACTGCACACCAACAGTGCCATCGGCGCCATCACTCGCCTGGTGGACATGGGCGTGGAGCCCTTCCTGCTGTCGTCATCGCTGCTCGGCGTGCTGGCCCAGCGCCTGGTGCGCGTGCTGTGCCCATCGTGCAAGGAACCCTATGCCGCCGATGCGGCCGAATGCGCGTTGCTCGGCGTGCCGGCCAGCTCGCCGCCGACGCTCTACCATGCGCGCGGCTGCGCCCATTGCCATCAGCAGGGCTATCGCGGGCGTACCGGCATCTATGAGCTGGTGGTGTTCGACGAAACCATGCGCACCCTGGTGCACAGCCGCGCTTCCGAGCAGGACATGACCCGCCACGCCCGCACGCTGGGCCCGAGCATCCGTGAGGATGGTCGGCGCAAGGTGTTGGAAGGGGTGACCACGGTCGAGGAAGTGCTGCGCGTGACGCGAGAAGAATGATGGCGATAGGGGCGTTGGCAATGGCTCTTGTGGGAGCGGCGGGGCGGCATGCCGTTGCAGCCGCGAGGCGGTGTACATCGCGGCTGAAGCCGCTCCTACAGGAACAACCGGAGCGATTTGTCGATGGCGGCCTTTGAATACATCGCCCTGGATGGGCGTGGCCGTCAGCAAAAGGGCGTGCTGGAGGCCGATAGCGCGCGCCAGGTACGCCAGTTGCTGCGCGATCGCCAGTTGGCGCCGCTGGAGGTCAAGGCCACGCGCAGCCGCGAGCAGGGCAGTGGCCAGGCTCGCCTGGGTTTTGCCCGTGGCCTGTCGGCACGTGATCTGGCACTGGTCACCCGCCAGTTGGCGACGCTGATCCAGGCGGCGCTGCCCATCGAAGAGGCGCTGCGTGCGGCCGCCGCGCAATCCACCAATTCGCGTATCCAGGGCATGTTGCTGGCGGTGCGCGCTCGCGTGCTGGAGGGGCACAGCCTGGCCGGCAGCCTCAAGGAGTTCCCGGCCGCTTTTCCAGAGCTGTATCGCGCCACGGTGGCAGCAGGTGAGCATGCCGGGCATCTCGGCCCGGTGCTGGAGCAGTTGGCCGATTACACCGAGCAGCGTCAGCAATCGCGGCAGAAGGTGCAGCTGGCGCTGCTTTACCCGGTGATTTTGATGTGCGCCTCGCTGCTGATCGTCGGCTTTCTGCTCGGTTACGTGGTGCCGGACGTGGTCAAGGTGTTCGTCGATTCCGGGCAGACATTGCCGGCGCTCACGCGCGGGCTGATCGCCCTGAGTGACTGGGTAAAGGCCTGGGGGCTGCTTGCACTGGTGGCGCTGGTACTGGCGGTGATCGCCCTGCGCGCCGCGCTGCGTGACGAGACCTTCCGTCTGCGCTGGCATCGTTTTCTGTTGCGTATCCCGCTGATAGGCCGGCTAGGCCGCGCCACCGATTGCGCGCGTTTCGCCTCCACACTGGCCATCCTTACCCGCAGTGGCGTGCCGCTGGTGGAGGCGCTGGCAATTGCCGGCGAGGTGATCGGCAATCGGGTGATCCGCGGCGAGGTGCTGGTGGCGGCGCAGAAGGTGCGCGAGGGCGGCAGCCTGACCCGTTCGCTGGAGGCCACCGGGCAGTTCCCGCCGATGATGTTGCACATGATCGCCAGTGGCGAACGCTCCGGCGAGCTGGATCAGATGTTGGCACGCACGGCGAAGAACCAGGAAAACGACCTCAGCGCGCAGATCGCCCTGCTGGTCGGGCTATTCGAGCCGTTCATGCTGGTCTTCATGGGGGCAGTGGTGCTGGTGATCGTGCTGGCCATCCTGTTGCCGATTCTTTCTTTGAACCAAATGGTGGGGTAATTAGGTGATACGCAGACAAGCAGGTTTCACGCTCATCGAAATCATGGTGGTTGTCGTCATTCTGGGCATTCTGGCAGCGCTGGTGGTGCCGCAGGTGATGAGCCGGCCGGATCAGGCCAAGGTCACCGCCGCGCAGAACGACATCCGTGCCATCGGTGCGGCGCTGGATATGTACAAGCTCGACAATCACAACTACCCCAGCACCCAGCAGGGCCTGGAAGCGCTGGTGAGCAAGCCGAGCGGCAATCCGCAGGCGAAGAACTGGAACAAGGACGGCTACCTCAAGCGCCTGCCCATCGATCCGTGGGGCAACCCCTACCAATACCTGGCACCTGGTACCAAGGGCGCCTTCGATCTTTACTCGCTCGGCGCCGACGGCAAGCAGGGCGGCAGCGACCTGAACGCCGATATCGGCAACTGGGATCTCTGACTCGACCATGCCGCCGTTCGCCTGTAGGAGCGAGCTCTGCTCGCGAAGCGTTCGACATCGTCCATGTTCGCGCGCAGAGCTCGCTCCTACATTGAAGGCGCAACGCGGCTTCACCCTTATCGAACTGCTGGTGGTGCTGGTCATACTCGGCAGCCTGATCGGTCTGGCGGTGTTCAGCACCGGCATCGCCGGGCCGGGGCGTGAGCTGCGCAGCGAGGCCGAACGCCTCAGTGGCTTGATCGGTGTGCTGCTCGACGAGGCGGTGCTGGACAACCGCGAGTACGGCTTGAGCTTCACCCGTGAAGGCTATCGAGTCCTGCGCTATGACCCGCAGCGCGCCGAGTGGCAGGCGCTGGATCGTCAGGTTCATCGCCTGCCGGAGTGGGCCGAGCTGGCCTTTGAAGTGGAGGGCGAAGCCCTGAGCCTGACGACCGAGGCTGGTGCTGATACGCCGCAGTTGCTGATTCTCTCAAGCGGCGAGCTGACGCCGTTTCGCTTGCGCCTGGCCGAGCGCCGCCGCGACGGCCTGCGCCTGCAATTGTCCAGTGATGGCTTCAGCCTGCCGCGTGTCGAGGAGTTGGGCGCGGGGCGTGCCGGATGAAAGGGGTGCGCGGTTTTACGCTGCTCGAGGTGATGGTGGCGCTGGCGATCTTTGCCCTGGTCGCCGCCAGCGTGCTGACCGCCAGTGCACGTAGCGTGCGTACCGCCAGCCAGCTGGAAGACAAGACCCTGGCCATGTGGGTGGCCGATAACCGCATGACGGAATTGCAACTGGCCGAGACCCCGCCCGCCGATGGCCGCGATCAGGGCCAGGTGGAATTCGCTGGGCGCCGTTGGTCGTGGCAGAGCGAAATCCAGGCCACCAGCGAGCCTGCCATGCGCCGTGTGACGCTGTGGGTCGCCGCCGAAGAGCGCGGCGCCAGTGGCGATCTGCGTGAGCGCGCGCAGGTCACGCTCAGCGGTTTTCTGGGGGCGCCGCAGTGATTCGTCCGCAGCGCGGCTTCACCCTGCTGGAGCTGCTGATCGCCATCGCCATCTTCGCCCTGCTGGGGTTGGCCACCTACCGCATGCTCGACAGCGTGCTCAGCGCCGATGCCGTTACCCGCGAGCACGAACGCCAGTTGCGCGAGCTGACCCGCGCCCTGTCTGCTTTCGAGCGCGACCTGCGCCAGGTGACGGTGCGGCCGATTCGCGATGGTTTCGGCGATGCTCAGCCAGCGCTGCACAGCGACCTGACCGATGCCACGGCGCTGGAGCTGACCCGCGCTGGCTGGCGCAATCCGCTGGGCCAACCGCGAGCGGAGGTGCAGCGAGTGCGCTGGCAGCTCAGTGGCGAGCAATGGCAGCGCCGTTATTGGCGCGTGCTGGACCGCGCGCAGGACAGCGCACCGCAAATCCAGCAGGCACTCGATGGCGTCGAATCGCTGAGCCTGCGCTATCTGGACAAGGACGGGCAGTGGCAGCCCGACTGGCCGCCGGCCAATGCCTCTGGCGATGGCCTGCTCACCGACTTGCCGCGCGCCATCGAGCTGCGCCTGCAGCATCGCCGTTATGGCGAATTGCGTCGCCTGCTGCGCTTGCCGGATTTGCCGGCAGAGAACCGTGCTGGCGGGTCGCCGGACGAGCCGAATGAGGTGCCGCAGGCATGAGGCGGCAGAGTGGGGTGGCGCTTATTACCGTGCTGCTGGTGGTCGCCGTGGTGACGGTGGTCTGCGCTGGTTTGATCGCTCGTCAGCAGCTGTCGATCCGCAGCAGCGCCAACCAGTTGCACATGACCCAGGCCTGGCACTACGCACTGGGCGGCGAGACCCTGGCCAAGGCGATTCTCGAACGCGATCTGCGTCAGGGTGATCCGCGCCAGCCGGTGGACCATCCGCTGGAGCCCTGGGCCCGGCCGCTGGCGCCGTTCCCGCTGGATGAGGGCGGCGAGCTGCGTGTGCGTATCGTCGACCCCAGCGGTCGTTTCAATCTCAATAGTCTGGTGCGCCAGGGCCGACCGAACGAGCTGGCGGTGCTGCGCCTGCGTCGCCTGCTGCTGCGCCTGGGGATCGACAAACCTTATGCCGAGCGCCTGCTGGACTGGCTCGATAGCGACAGCGAACTGCAGGGCGGCAATGGCGCGGAGGATGGCCAGTACCTGTTGGCGACACCACCTTACCGCACGGCCAATCGCGAGATCACTGATGTGTCCGAACTGCGCCTGCTGCTGGAGATGGAGGAGGCCGACTACCGCCGCCTGCAACCCTTCGTCAGCGCGCTGCCGAGCGAGGCGCTGCTCAACGTCAACACGGCCAGTGCGATGGTGCTCTCCAGTCTGTCCGACGGCTTGAGCCCGGATGCGGCCGTGTCGCTGATTGCCGGGCGCGGCGCCGAAGGCTATCCCAGCGCTGCGGCCTTCGCTGCCCAGCCTGCGCTTGCTGGCCTGGGTGAGCAGGTGGTGCAGGGGCTGGCGGTCGGCAGCCAGTATTTCGAGGTGTTCAGCGAAGTGAGCCTGGGTGAACGCCGGGTGGTATTGCGTAGCCTGCTGCAGCGCAGCAATGATGGCCAGGTCAGTGTCCTGGCGCGTGATCTGGGGCAGGGCGGTATGCCGCCACGTCCTATTGAGGAAGAACAAGAATGAACCCGACATGGATATTCCTGCCACCCGAGGCGTGTCACGACCTGTCAGTGGACCTGCCCGTCATGCGCGTTACGGCAGATGACAGTCGCGCCTTGAGCCTGGCCGAGGCACTGGCCGATCTGCCGGCACACTGGCAACTGGTGCTACCGGTTGAGGCCGTCACCGCCTGCGCCGTGCAATTGCCGACGCAGAAGGCGCGCTGGATGCGCCAGGCGCTGCCGTTCGCGGTAGAGGAGCTGCTGGCCGAGGATGTCGAACTGATGCACCTGGCCCTGGGTGAGCAACTGGCCGATGGCCGTCACCGTGTCTACGCGCTGCGCGCCAGCTGGTTGCGCGAGTGTCTGGCGCTGTTCGCGGCGCAGCCGCCGCAGGCGATCCGGGTCGATGCCGATCTGTTGCCGCCCCAGGGCAGTCAACTGCTCTGGCTGCACTCACGCTGGTTGCTCGGTGGCGAGGCGCCTTGGCGTCTGGCCTTGCAGCGCGAGGATTGGCCGGTGCTGGCAGGGCGCTGCCCCACGCCGCATATCGCCAGTGCGCCGGCGGGGCAGGCGCTGCCCGAATCGGTCGATGAAGTGCACCTGTTGGAAGATGCGCATCAGTGGCTGGTGCGTCAGCACGCGAGTGTCGACCTCGCGCAAGGGGAGTTCGCCCTGCGCCAGAGCGGTGACGGCTGGCTGCGTTGGCGGCCGCTGGCCGGGGTGCTGGCACTGTGTCTTGTGCTGCAGTGGGGCTTCAACCTCGCGCAGGGCTGGTACTTGCAGCGTGAGGTCGATGCCTATGCCGCGTCCAGCGAGGCGCTGTACCGAGAGCTGTTTCCGCAGGACAGCAAGCTGATCAATCTGCGCGCGCAGTTCGACCAGCATCTGGCGCAGTCTTCGGGCAGCGCCAGCCCGGTGCTCGGCCTGCTGGCCGAGGTGGCGGCGGCGCGGCCTGCCGCGGGCGCGCCGCAGGTACAGGTCAATCAGCTCGACTACAGCGCGACCCGTACCGATATGTCTCTGCAGTTGCAGGCACCGGGCTTCGCCGAGCTGGAGCGTTTGCGTGAGCGCCTGGAGGCGGCAGGATTGTCGGTGCAAATGGGCTCGGCCAGCCGCGAGGCCGAAGGCGTCAGCGCGCGCGTGGTAATAGGAGGATGAGCAGCATGTCGAGAACAGGGTTGAGCGAGAGTCTGCAACTGCACTGGCAGCGTTCGCCGCTGGCGCAACGCTGGCAGGCGCTGCCGACGCGTGATCGCCTGGCGCTGGCGGCGCTGAGCGTCTTCCTGCTGCTGGTGGTGTTCTACCTGGCGTTGTGGCAACCGGCGCAGCGCCATGCCCAGGCCGCGCGCGCTGCGTTCGAGGAGCAGCGCGCGCTTTATACCTATCTGCAAAGTCGTGCGCCGCAGGTGCAGGGGCGTGACCTGCAGCCGCGCGCCAGCCTCGACCCGGCGCGCCTGCAGGGCGTTGTCACGGCGAGTGCGGCGCAGCAGGGGCTGGTGATCGAGCGCCTGGATACCGAGGGCTACGGCGCGGTGCAGGTCAACCTGCAGCCGGTGGCGTTCGCTCAGTTGCTGCGCTGGATTCAGGCGCTGGAAGAGCAGGGCGTGCGCGTCGAGGAAGCCGGGCTGGACCGCGCCGAGGAAAACCGCGTGATAGCGCGGCTTAGCTTGCGTGTGGGTGAGTGACTCGTGCGCTATTGATCGTCACTCCCGCGACGGCGGGAGCCCAGGTATTGCGTAACGCCTGGTTTCCCGCCTTCGCGGGAATGACGGCTATTCCAGTGCGTGGTCGTGTACCTATGCGCCCCCTACGGTTTGCGTGGCGCCACGGTAACAGTGCGCACCCGGTTGGGCGGTTAGGGAACGTTGGTGCGCCGATACGGTGCCATTTACAACACTGGATGACACACGAAAGCGGCGTTGAAGCCCATGAAACGGACTTTTGCTGATTGATGGCCTGAGTATTGCTGTAGATATCCGTTTACCCTTTTCTGCTTGATCACTCCTTTTGCAGGCTGTCAATATCTGCGCCCGGCGCTTCTGGTGCTTCTGTAATTAGTTGTCGCATTGAGGAAATATCGCCTCATTGCCTGCCGCTAGAATGCCGCACACCCAGCCAAGGCCCCTTTGTCGCTCGTCCACCACGACAGCGCAGCACCGCCTTCTACAATCCATAAAAGGCCCGGGCCCCTCACTGCCATCGATGTCATACCCAATTCGAAGGAGCAAAGAATGAAGAAGATCGCACTGCTTGGCGCCCTGGCGCTGTCCCTGATGTCGCCCCTGGCCATGGCCGAGAAGCCGCTGCGCATTGGCATCGAGGCGGCCTACCCGCCCTTCGCATTCAAGACTCCCGATGGTCAGATTTCTGGCTTCGACTACGACATCGGCAACGCCCTGTGCGAAGAGATGAAGGTCGAGTGCAAGTGGATCGAGCAGGAGTTCGACGGCCTGATCCCAGCCCTGAAAGTGCGCAAGTTCGACGCCGTGCTGTCGTCCATGTCGATCACCGAAGACCGCAAGAAGTCCGTGGACTTCACCGGCAAGTACTACGCCACCCCCGCCAAGCTGGCGATGAAAGCCGGTACCGAGATCAAGGACCCGCTGGTCGACCTGAAAGGCAAGAAGATCGGCGTGCAGCGTTCGTCCGTGTATGACCGTTACGCCACCGACATCTTCGCTCCGGCCGGCGCCGAGATCGTCCGTTACAGCTCGCAGAACGAAGTGTTCCTGGACATGCAGTCCGGCCGTCTGGACGCCACCCTGGCTGACTCGGTGAACATCGACGACGGCTTCCTCAAGACCGACGCTGGCAAGGGCTTCGCATTTGCCGGCCCGGACTTCACCGAGGTGAAGTACTTCGGCGAAGGTCAGGGCATTGCCGTGCGCAAGGGTGACCAGGCGCTGGCCGACAAGATCAGTGCTGCCATCCTGGCCATCCGCGCCAACGGCAAGTACAAGGAAGTGCAGGACAAGTACTTCGACTTCGACGTTTACGGCGAGTAAGCGTCCCAGGCAAAAAAAGTGGCACAACCTGAAAAAGGTTTGTGCCACTTTTTTCTTGGTTCTGCGGAGTCGGTTCTTGTTGGCTTTGGCTGAATGCCAACCGTACGACCCGTCGCGTGAGCGACATGAATTTTCTTTGTGCTAGGCGGCGCCTGGGGTGCCTGAGAGGTATTAGCGCATGCTTCAAGGCTACGGCTCGACCATTCTCGATGGTGCCTGGCTCACTCTGCTTCTGGCGCTGACGTCGATGGCAGTGGCGATCTTCCTCGGCCTGCTGGGTGCGGCCTTTCGCCTGTCACCGGTGCGTTGGCTGGCGGCGTTGGGTGATACCTATGCCACGGTGATTCGTGGCATCCCCGATCTGGTGCTGATTCTGCTGATCTTCTACGGCGGCCAGGACATGGTGAACCGCATCGCGCCCATGGTCGGCTATGACGATTACATCGACATCAACCCCTTCGTCGCCGGCGTGTTCACCATGGGCTTCATCTTCGGGGCCTACCTGTCGGAAACCTTCCGCGGCGCTTTCATGGCGATCCCCAAGGGGCAGGCGGAAGCCGGCGCGGCCTATGGCATGAGCGGGATGCAGGTGTTCTTCCGCATTCTAGTGCCGCAGATGATCCGTTTCGCCATTCCCGGTTTCACCAACAACTGGCTGGTGCTGACCAAGGCCACCGCACTGATTTCCGTGGTCGGCCTGCAGGACATGATGTTCAAGGCCAAAAGCGCGGCCGATGCGACGCGTGAGCCGTTCACCTTCTACCTGGCGGTGGCGGGGCTGTACCTGGTGCTGACCAGCGTGTCTTTGCTGGCGCTGCGTTTCCTCGAGAAACGGTATTCGGTAGGTACCAAGGCGGCTGACCTATGATCTTCGACTATCAAATGATCTGGGAGAACCTGCCGCTGTACTGGGGCGGCGTGCTGGTCACCGTGAAAATCCTGCTGATCTCCCTGGCGGTCGGCCTCAGCCTGGCGCTGCCGCTGGCGCTGATGCGGGTGTCGAAATCGCCCTGGGTCAACTTCCCGGCCTGGCTCTACACCTATGTGATTCGCGGCACGCCGATGCTGGTGCAGCTGTTTCTGATCTATTACGGCCTGGCTCAGTTCGAGTTCATCCGTGACAGCTTCATGTGGCCGTATTTCTCCAGCGCCACCTTCTGCGCCTGCCTGGCGTTTGCCATCAATACCAGCGCCTACACGGCGGAAATCCTCGCCGGCAGCCTCAAGGCCACGCCGCCGGGTGAGATCGAGGCGGCCAAGGCCATGGGCATGTCGCGAGCCAAGCTGTACCGGCGCATCCTGCTGCCGTCGGCGCTGCGCCGTGCGCTGCCGCAGTACAGCAATGAAGTGATCATGATGCTGCACACCACGTCGCTGGCGTCGATCGTGACCCTGATCGACATCACTGGCGCGGCGCGTACCGTCAGTTCGCAGTACTACATGCCGTTCGAAGCCTTCATCACCGCCGGCCTGTTCTACTTGGCGCTGACCTTCATCCTGGTGCGCCTGTTCAAGCTGGCCGAACGTCGCTGGTTGGCCTACATGGCCCCGCGCAAGGGCTGATGCCATGACGATTCAAGAGAACCCGAACATGTACAAACTCGAAGTTCAGGACCTGCACAAGCGCTACGGCAGCCATGAGGTGATCAAGGGCGTGTCGATGGCGGCCAAGGCGGGCGACGTGATCAGCATCATCGGCTCCAGCGGTTCGGGCAAGAGTACCTTCCTGCGCTGCCTGAACCTGCTCGAACAGCCGCATGCCGGCAAGATTCTGCTCAACAACGAAGAGCTGAAGCTGGTGCCGGCAAAGGACGGTTCGCTGCGTGCAGCCGACGCCAAGCAACTGCAGCGCATGCGCTCGCGCCTGGCCATGGTGTTCCAGCACTTCAACCTGTGGTCGCACATGAGCGCTCTGGAAAACGTCATGGAAGCGCCGGTGCATGTGCTCGGCGTGAGCAAGGCCGAGGCCCGCGACAAGGCCGAGCACTACCTGGCCAAGGTCGGTGTCGCGCACCGCAAGGATGCCTACCCGGCGCACATGAGTGGTGGTGAGCAGCAGCGCGTGGCCATCGCCCGTGCCCTGGCCATGGAGCCGGAGGTGATGCTGTTCGACGAGCCGACTTCGGCGCTCGACCCGGAACTGGTCGGCGAAGTGCTCAAGGTGATGCAGGACCTGGCCACCGAAGGTCGCACCATGGTGGTGGTGACCCACGAAATGGGTTTTGCCCGCGAGGTGTCGAACCAGCTGGTATTCCTGCACAAGGGGCTGGTTGAAGAGCGCGGTTGCCCGAAGGAAGTGCTGGCCAATCCGCAATCCGAACGACTGCAGCAGTTTCTTTCCGGCAGTCTCAAATAATAAGAAGCTAGACTGCGTTTCAAAGCCTGTTCAAAGTCTTGCGAGCTAGAGGCATGCAAGGCAAAAACAGGCGAGGAAGCGGAGTGTACTTTTGTACATGAGCATTCCGAGCCTGTTTTTAACGCAGCAGGCCCGACGCGCAGCAAACTGTGAACAGGCTTTCATGACCCCTCATCGAATCGGCTTTCTATACTGGCCCGGCACCAAGGCTTTGACGTTGTCTCTGGCGGAGGAAGCCCTGCGTGTTGCCCAGCGCGTGCATCCGGAAGTGGTGTACGAGCTGGTGTTCCTCCAGGCCGAACCGCTGGTTGCGGGTGACTGGCGTCTGCCGGGCGAGCCCTGGGCCGGGCATCTGGAAGGGTTGGACAAGCTGTTCCTGCTCGCCGATACGCCGCCGGCGCAGGTGTCCGCCGGCCTGGCGGCTGCGCTCAAGCAGCAGGTGCGTAGTGGTTGCGTGATTGGCGGGCTGTCTGCCGGAGTCTATCCGCTGGCTCAGCTCGGTTTGCTCGATGGTTATCGCGCGGCGGTGCACTGGCGCTGGCAGGACGACTTCGCCGAGCGCTTCCCCAAGGTCATCGCCACCAGCCACCTGTTCGACTGGGATCGCGATCGTCTGACCGCCTGTGGCGGCATGGCCGTGCTCGATCTGCTGCTGGCGGTGCTGGCGCGCGACCACGGCGCCGAGCTGGCCGGTGCGGTGAGCGAGGAGCTGGTGGTCGAGCGCATTCGCGAGGGTGGCGAGCGTCAGCGTATTCCACTGCAGAATCGCCTGGGCTCCAGTCATCCGAAGCTGACCCAGGCCGTGCTGCTGATGGAAGCCAACATCGAGGAGCCGCTGACCACCGACGAGATCGCCCAGCATGTGTGCGTGTCGCGTCGTCAGTTGGAGCGCATCTTCAAGCAGTACCTCAATCGCGTGCCCAGCCAGTATTACCTGGAGCTGCGCTTGAACAAGGCGCGCCAGCTGCTGATGCAGACCAGCAAGTCGATCATCCAGATCGGCCTGTCCTGCGGCTTCTCCTCGGGGCCGCATTTCTCCAGCGCCTACCGCAACTTCTTCGGCGCCACGCCACGCGATGACCGCAACCAGCGCCGCAGCAACAGCCCCTTCGAGCTGACGTCGACGCCGGTCGAGCGGGGTTGAGACGCCTTGTGGGAGCGGGGGCGGGGGGCGGAAACCCCGGGGGGTGCCCCCGGGGCTGCGGCGCGGGGGGGGCGCGCGGCCGGGGGGCGGCGGCCCGGGCGGGGGGGGGGGGGG
>NZ_RHQP01000008.1:0-151746 GCF_003935465.1 Pseudomonas sp. o96-267 | reverse complement strand
CCCCCCCGCCCCCCCCCCGCCCCCCCCCCACCCCACCCCCCCCCCCCGCCACCCCCCGTTCCTGGCGCCGCCGCCCGGCGGCGGGGGGGGGTGCGCCGCGTTGGGGGGCCGAGCTCTGCTCGCGAAACTCTGGTGTTGCCCTCGGTTCGCGAGCAGAGCTCGCTCCTACGCCGCGGTGGCCGTAGCCCGGATTGCATCCTGGCTACGCAGGCGTGAATTTCGATACCGACCGGTCAGCCTGCGGAGATTTTTTCTGGCAGCGTGCTCCAGGCGGCGATCTGCGATTAAACTGCGCCTTTCCGACGCTTTCTGTCGCTTGGACGAAAACCCGCGGAAAACCTGGGGTGGCGCTGTAAGAAGTTGTCGCATGGCGACAATGCCGGCCCCGATTCAGTCCCTACAATCCTTGCATTCCCTGTCGTTTCGGGCGCTTTGCCGCCTGCCAGCGGCCGGTATTTCTCATCAGGAGAGCTTTGATGTCCGTTCAGCACGATGCGGTGCAACGCGCCGATTTCGATCAGTTCATGGTCCCCAACTACGCCCCTGCTGCCTTCGTACCCGTGCGCGGCCTGGGTTCGCGAGTCTGGGATCAGAGCGGTCGAGAGCTGATCGACTTCGCCGGCGGCATCGCCGTCAACGTGCTTGGCCATTGCCACCCGGTGCTGGTCGCGGCGCTGACCGAGCAGGCCAATACCCTGTGGCACATCTCCAACGTGTTCACCAACGAGCCGACCCTGCGCCTGGGCAAGAAGCTGGTCGAGGCGACCTTCGCCGAGCGCGTGTTCTTCTGCAACTCCGGCGCCGAGGCCAACGAGGCCGCGTTCAAGCTGGCGCGGCGTGTCGCTCATGACCGTTTCGGGCCGGAGAAGCACGAGATCATCGCGGCGACCAACAGTTTCCACGGCCGTACCCTGTTCACCGTCAGCGTCGGTGGCCAGCCGAAGTACTCCGACGGTTTCGGGCCGAAGATCCAGGGCATCACCCATGTGCCGTACAACGATCTGGAGGCGCTGAAAGCCGCCATCTCCGACAAGACCTGCGCGGTGGTGCTGGAGCCGATCCAGGGCGAGGGCGGCGTGCTGCCAGCCGACAAAGCTTATCTGGAAGGTGCCCGCGAGCTGTGCAACGCGCACAACGCGCTGCTGGTATTCGATGAAGTGCAGAGCGGTATGGGCCGTACCGGCGAGCTGTTCGCCTACATGAATTACGGCGTGGTGCCGGACATCCTCTCCAGCGCCAAGAGCCTGGGCGGTGGTTTCCCCATCGCGGCGATGCTCACCACCACTGACCTGGCCAAGCATTTCTCGCCTGGTACCCACGGCACCACCTACGGCGGCAACCCGCTGGCCTGTGCGGTGGGCGAGGCGGTACTGGATATCGTCAACACTGCCGAGACGCTGAACGGCGTCAAAGCCAAGAGCGAACAGTTCAAGACCCGCCTGCTGGCGCTGGGCAAGCAGTACGGCCTGTTCGAGCAGGTACGTGGCATGGGCTTGTTGCTCGGCTGCGTGCTCAATGACGCCTGGATGGGCAAGGCCAAGCAGGTACTCGATGCCGCCACCGCCGAGGGGCTGATGATTCTGCAGGCCGGCCCGGATGTGGTGCGTTTCGCCCCGAGCCTGGTGGTCGAAGAGGCCGATATCGACGAAGGCCTGGCTCGTTTCGAGCGTGCGCTGAGCAAACTGACGGCAGCCTGAGTCGTCGCTGACTTGCTGTGGGTGGAGCTTTAGCCGCGACAATCGCGGCTGCTCCTGCATGGATGCAGGAGCTAGAGCGAAGCAGGATGCCTGAGCCGAAGCACCTCCCACGGCTGTTTGCCCGACCCGGGCTACGAATTCCCTGTTTAGAAGGAGTGACCCATGCTGGTGATGCGCCCTGCGCAAATGGCGGACCTGGCGGATGTGCAGCGACTGGCTGCTGACAGCCCGGTGGGTGTCACTTCCTTGCCGGACGATGCAGGCCGGCTGGGCGACAAGATCGCCGCCTCGGATGCGTCGTTCGCCGCCGAAGTCAGTTTCAACGGCGAGGAGAGCTACTTCTTCGTGCTCGAGGACACCGAGAGCGGCCGCCTGGTCGGCTGTTCCGGCATCGTTGCCTCGGCGGGCTACTCCGAGCCCTTCTACAGTTTTCGCAACGAAACCTTCGTGCACAACTCGCGCGAGCTGAAGATCCACAACAAGATCCACGTGCTGTCGCTGTGTCATGACCTGACCGGCAACAGCCTGCTCACCAGCTTCTACGTCGAGCGCCCGCTGGTCAGCAGCGTGTTCGCCGAGCTCAATTCGCGCGGGCGCCTGCTGTTCATGGCCGGTCACCCGGAGCGCTTCGCCGATGCCGTGGTGGTGGAGATCGTCGGCCACAGTGACGAGAACGGTGATTCGCCGTTCTGGGACGCGCTGGGGCGCAATTTCTTCGACATGACCTACGCCGAGGCCGAGCGCCTGTGCGGCCTCAAAAGCCGCACCTTCCTCGCCGAGCTGATGCCGCATTACCCGATCTATGTGCCGCTGCTCTCGGACGAGGCGCAGGAGGCCATGGGCCAGGTGCATCCGCGTGCGCAGATCACCTTCGACATCCTCATGCGCGAAGGCTTCGAGACCGACCATTACATCGACATCTTCGATGGCGGCCCGCCCCTGCATGCGCGCACCTCGGGCATTCGTAGCATCGCGCAGAGCCGCCTGGTGCCGGTGAAGATCGGTGAGGCCGAGGCCGGTGGCCGCCAGTATCTGGTCAGCAACGGTCAGTTGCAGGACTTCCGCGCCATCGTTGCCGACCTCGACTGGGTGCCGGGCAAACCCGTGGTACTCAGTGCGCAGGCGGCCGAAGCGCTGGGGGTCGGTGAGGGTGCCAGTGTCAGGTTGGTAGCGGTTTAACCCCTGCTCCGCAGGAGAGGGCGCCCTTCATGGGCAGAGGAGAGTGCCGGCGGTGCTCTTGAGGAATCTGGAGGTTTTATGATCGTTCGTCCCGTGCGCAGTGCCGACTTGCCGGCCCTGATCGACCTGGCTCGCAGTACCGGCGCTGGCCTGACCACGCTGCCGGCCAACGAGGAGCGCCTGGCGCATCGGGTCGGCTGGGCGGAGAAGGCATTTCGTGGCGAGGCCGAACGCGCCGACGCCGACTACCTGTTCGTGCTCGAAGACGATGCCGGCAAGGTGGTAGGCATCTCTGCGGTGGCCGGTGCCGTCGGCCTGCGCGAGCCCTGGTACAACTACCGGGTCGGCCTGACCGTCAGCGCCTCGCAGGAGCTGAACATCCACCGCCAGGTGCCGACGCTGTTCATGGCCAACGACATGACTGGCAACTCGGAATTGTGCTCGCTGTTCTTGCATGCCGATCACCGCACGGGCCTCAACGGCCGCCTGCTGTCCAAGGCGCGTTTTCTGTTCATCGCCGAATTTCGCGAGCTGTTCGGCGACAAGGTGATCGCCGAGATGCGTGGCATGTCCGATGACCGCGGGCGTTCACCGTTCTGGGAAAGCCTTGGTCGGCATTTCTTCAAGATGGAGTTCTCCCAGGCGGACTACCTCACCGGCGTTGGCAACAAGGCTTTCATCGCCGAGCTGATGCCCAAGTTTCCGCTCTATACCTGCTTCCTGTCCGAAGATGCGCGCGCCGTGATCGGTCGGGTACACCCGGACACCGCGCCGGCGCTGGCCATGCTCAAGGCCGAGGGTTTCAGCTACCAGGGCTATGTCGACATCTTCGATGCCGGCCCGGCTATCGAGGCGGAAACCGCGAAGATCCGCGCCGTGCAGGGCAGCCAGAACCTGGTGCTGGCCATTGGCACGCCAGGCGATGACGCCGAGCCTTTCCTGATACACAACCGCAAGCGCCAGGATTGCCGCATCACCGCTGCGCCTGCACGCCTGGCTGCCGGCACCCTGGTGGTCGATCCGCTGACGGCCAAGCGTCTGCGCCTTTCCGCGGGTGATCAGGTGCGTGCTGTGACGCTGTCGGCGCACCGCTGAGTTATTGGTTTTGCGCGGCGGCCCAAGGCGGCCGCCGGAAAATGCTGGGAGTGGTAAAACAAGATGAACACTCATTACATCGCAGGTCAGTGGCAGCCCGGTCAGGGCGAGTCGCTGCAATCGCTCGACCCGGTCAGCCAGGCCGTGCTGTGGCAGGGCCAGGGCGCCACGGCGGCGCAGGTCGATGCCGCCGTTAGCGCTGCACGGGGTGCGTTTTCGCTGTGGGCCGCGCACTCGCTGGACGGCCGTATCGCCGTGCTGGAGCGTTTCGCCGCCTGTTTGAAGTCACGTGCTGACGAAGTCGCCCGAGCGATTGGTGAGGAGACCGGCAAGCCGCTATGGGAAGCCGCCACCGAAGTGAACAGCATGGTGGGCAAGGTCGCCATTTCCATTCAGAGCTACCGTGAACGCACTGGCGAGAAGAGCGGCCCGCTGGGCGACGCCACCGCCGTGTTGCGTCACAAGCCACATGGAGTGGTCGCGGTGTTCGGCCCCTACAACTTCCCGGGGCACCTGCCCAACGGCCATATCGTGCCGGCGCTGCTGGCCGGTAACTGCGTACTGTTCAAGCCCAGCGAGCTGACGCCGAAGGTGGCCGAGCTGACCGTGCAATGCTGGATCGAGGCCGGGCTGCCCGAGGGCGTGCTCAACCTGTTGCAGGGCGGTCGCGAAACCGGCGTCGCCCTGGCTGGCCACCCCGGCATCGACGGGCTGTTCTTCACCGGCTCCAGCCGCACCGGCAATCTGCTGCACGCCCAATTCGCCGGGCGCCCGGACAAGATCCTGGCGCTGGAGATGGGCGGCAACAACCCACTGATCGTCGATCAGGTCGCGGATGTCGACGCGGCGGTCTACACCATCGTCCAATCCGCATTCATCTCTGCCGGCCAGCGCTGCACCTGTGCGCGCCGTCTGCTGGTGCCGCAAGGAGAGTGGGGCGATGCGCTGCTGGCGCGCCTGGTGCAGGTCGTCGGGCAGATCAAGGTCGGTCGCTTCGACGAGCAGCCGGCGCCGTTCATGGGTTCGGTGATTTCCCTACAGGCCGCCGCGCAGCTGATGCAGGCCCAGCAGGACTTGCTGGCCTGCGGCGCCACGGCGTTGTTGGCGATGACGCAACCGCAGGTCGATGCTGCGCTGCTGACGCCCGGAATCCTCGATGTCACGGCCGTGAGCGACCGTCCTGACGAAGAGTTCTTCGGCCCGCTGTTGCAGGTGATCCGTTACGACAGCTTCGAATCGGCCATCGCCGAGGCCAATGCCACGGCTTATGGTCTGGCCGCTGGCCTGCTGTCGGACTCGAAGGCGCGCTTCGAGCAGTTCTGGCTGCATAGCCGCGCCGGCATCGTCAACTGGAACAAGCAGCTCACCGGTGCTGCCAGCACCGCGCCGTTCGGTGGTATCGGGGCGTCGGGCAACCACCGCGCCAGTGCCTACTACGCGGCGGATTACTGCGCCTACCCGGGGGCCGGGCTGGAAAGCGACAGCCTGAGCCTGCCCGCGACCCTGACTCCGGGAGTGACCCTGTAATGGCTGCCTATGAGATGAACTTTGACGGCCTGGTCGGGCCGACTCACAACTACGGCGGGCTGTCCTACGGCAACGTGGCTTCGCAGAGCAACAGTCAGGCGGCATCCAATCCCAAGGAGGCTGCCAAGCAGGGCCTGGCGAAGATGAAGGCGCTGATGGACATGGGTTTCAAGCAGGGCGTACTGGCCCCGCAGGAGCGCCCGGATGTCGCGGCGTTGCGCCGTCTGGGCTTCACCGGCAGCGATGTCGAGGTGATCCAGCGCGCTGCACGTGAGGCCATGCCACTGCTGGTGGCGAGTTGCTCGGCCTCGAGCATGTGGACGGCCAATGCCTGCACCGTCAGCCCCAGTGCCGACACGGCGGACGGGCGCGTGCACTTCACCGCGGCCAACCTCAACTGCAAGTTCCACCGCAGCATCGAGCACCCGACCACCAGTCGCGTGCTGCAGGCGATGTTCGCCAACCCGGCGCACTTCGCTCACCACCCGGCGCTGCCGGCAGTGGCGCAGTTCGGTGACGAGGGCGCAGCCAACCACACGCGCTTCTGCAAGGGTTATGGCGACGCCGGGGTGGAGTTCTTCGTCTACGGGCGCAGCGCCTTCGACGCTCGCTATCCGGCGCCGGCGCGCTATCCGGCGCGACAGACCCTGGAGGCCAGCCAGGCGGTCGCCCGTCTGCATGGGCTAAGCGAGGCGGGTGTGGTCTACGCCCAGCAGAATCCGGCGGTGATCGATCAGGGCGTGTTCCACAACGACGTGATCGCCGTGGGTAACGGCGAGGTGCTGTTCTATCACCAGGATGCTTTCCTCGAAACCGACAAAGTGCTGGCCGAGCTGGGCGACAAGCTGGCTCGTCGTGGCGGCAACTTTCAGGCCGTATGCGTGCCAGGCTCTGCCGTCAGCGTGCAGGACGCGGTGCGCTCCTACCTGTTCAACAGCCAACTGCTGAGCCGTGCCGACGGCAGCATGCTGCTGGTGGTGCCGGAGGAGTGCCGGAACAATGCCAGCGTCTGGCGCTATCTGCAGCAGCTGACGGCCAGCGGCGGGCCGATCCGCGAGGTGCGCGTGTTCGACCTCAAGCAGAGCATGCAGAACGGCGGTGGCCCGGCATGCCTGCGCCTGCGCGTGGCGCTCAACGAGCAGGAGCTGGCAGCGGTCAATCCAGGTGTGGTGATGAGCGACGCACTGCACGATACCTTGGTGGTCTGGGTCGACAAGCATTACCGCGACCGCTTGAGCGAAGCCGATCTGGCCGACCCGCAATTGTTGACCGAGTGCCGCACGGCATTGGATGAACTGACGCAGATCCTTAAACTGGGCTCGGTCTATCCTTTCCAGATAGCCTGACCCTGACCTCGATTCCCGGAGATTGTATGAGCGACGCGCTGCAACTGATTCTTGAAGACAACGATGGCACTCAGCTGGAAACCTCCTGCAGCCGCTTTGCCGTGGTCTGGCAGGGCAAGGAACTGTGGGTCCAGGCGGTTGGCGATCAGTTGCTGATCGGCGTCGACGTGGAGGAGGGCGATACCGAGTACGTCAACCTGCTGCTGCGTCCGCAGGCCACCAACCTGGTCAGCCTGCAACTGGAGATGGAGCCGATGATCGCCGATGAGGACGATCATGTTCATGGCCCGGACTGCAATCACTAAGTCTTGAGGAGTGCTCGATGCTTGCCCTCGGCAAACTGCTTGAACTGACCCTGGCCGGCCACGAGCCGTCGGCGAAGATTCAACTGACGCCCGATGGCACGCGTCTGCGCTGGCTCGATGAGGGCGCGCTGGAGGTGACTCCGCCTGCTGCGCGCGACAATGGCCTCGACCTGCTGCTGTCGGCCGGCGTCCACGGCAACGAAACCGCGCCAATCGAGCTGCTTGATCGTCTGTTGCGCGGCATCGCGCGCAACGAGCTGCATCCGGCGGCGCGCATTCTCTTTCTGTTCGGCAACCCTGAGGCCATGCGCCGTGGCGAGCGTTACGTCGAGCAGGACCTCAACCGTCTGTTCAGCGGCCGTCACGAGCAGTCCAGTGGCTTCGAAGCCATCAGAGCCTGCGACCTCGAGCACCTGGCCGTCAATTTCTTCGGCAAGGACACCGGTCGAACGCGCCTGCACTACGACCTGCATACCGCCATCCGCGCTTCCAAAATCGAGCAGTTCGCCCTCTATCCGTGGCAGGAGGGGCGTGCGCATTCCCGTCGCGAGCTGGAGCGTCTGCGTGCTGCCGGCATCGAGGCGGTACTGCTGCAGAACAAATCGTCGATTACCTTCAGCGCCTATACCTACGCGCAACTCGGCGCTGAGGCCTTCACCCTGGAGTTGGGCAAGGCGCGTGCTTTCGGTCAGAACGAACTGGTCAACCTCGATCTGCTGGAGAACGCGCTGCACGCGCTGATCGAAGGGCGCGAGGTAATCAGTGGTGAGCCGACCATCGATGGCATGCAGCTGTTCGCCGTGTCGCGCGAGGTGATCAAGCACAGCGATAGTTTCCAGCTGCACCTGCCTGCGGATATCGAGAACTTCACCGAGCTGGAGCCCGGCTACCTGCTTGCCGAGGATATCGCCGATACCCGCTGGATCGTGGAAGAGCAGGGCGCGCGCATCATCTTCCCCAATCCCAAGGTCAAGAACGGCCACCGCGCTGCCATCCTGATCGTCCCCGACGATGGTGCCGGTTTGGCATAGCGGCGTATGTTGCAGGGCTTTAGCCGCGACGTTGCGTCGTATTGGTCGCCGCTAAAGCGCCTCCCACGGCAGCCCGCGATTTTGCCTTCAACTGTATCTTCCACCGTCCGAGCGACCTCTTTAGCATGGGCCTTTCGCCAATTGCCGGGAAAGCCTGTCATGCCCCTGATCGACCTGCGTAGCGACACCGTTACCCAACCCACTGCTGCCATGCGCGAAGCCATGATGGCTGCCGAGCTGGGCGATGACGTGTATGGCGAAGACCCCACGGTTAATCGCCTGGAGGTCTGGCTGGCCAATGAACTGGGCTTCGAGGCGGCGCTGTTCGTCCCCACCGGCACCATGAGCAACCTGCTCGGCCTGATGGCTCATTGCGAACGCGGTGACGAGTACATCGTCGGCCAGCAGGCGCACACCTATAAGTACGAGGGTGGCGGCGCCGCCGTGCTCGGCTCCATCCAGCCGCAACCGATCGAGGGTGAAGCCGACGGCTCGCTGGATCTGAGCAGGGTCGAGGCGGCGATCAAGCAAGACGACTTCCACTTCGCCCGCACTCGCCTGCTGGCCCTGGAAAACACCATGCAGGGCAAGGTGCTGCCGCTCGATTATTTGGCTGCCGCCCGCGAACTGACTCGCCGTCGTGGTTTGAGCCTGCACCTCGATGGCGCCCGCCTGTATAACGCGGCGGTCAAGCTCGGTGTGCCGGCGCGCGAGATCACTCAGCACTTCGATTCGGTCTCGGTGTGCCTGTCCAAGGGGCTCGGTGCGCCGGTCGGTTCGGTGCTTTGTGGCAGTACGGCGTTGATCGCCAAAGCACGCCGTTTGCGCAAGATGGTCGGGGGTGGCATGCGTCAGGCCGGCGTGCTGGCGGCAGCAGGCTTGTATGCGCTGCAGCATCAGGTTCAGCGCCTGGCCGAGGATCACGCCAAGGCCGCACACCTGGGCGAGGCGTTGACCGAGTTGGGTTATAGCGTCGAGCCGGTGCAGACCAATATGGTCTATGTGCAACTTGGCGAGCGTGCCGGGCAAGTTAAGGCCTTCATGGCCGAACACGGCATCGCCGTCAGTGCCGCGCCACGCCTGCGTCTGGTCACTCATCTGGACGTCAGCGCCGAACAAATCGAGCGGGTGATCAGGGCATTTGCTGCTTTCCGTTCGCATTAAGCGTCAGGCGTGCGCTGCCGATAGGCGCACGCTATCAACAAGGCACTAGCCGCGGGCGAAAGGGCCGATATAATGCGTCCCTTTGCAGACTGCAGCGATAACTGCTGCGCTCGGTCATGCAGTGTTAAAAACCGGCTCAGGATGCTCATTTACAACCTGTAAACTGCGCACCTTCACCGGCTTTTGCCTTGCCTGACCTTCGCTCGCGACGTTCTCGCTTTGGTCTGCTTCGCCGGCTTTGCCGTGGCCGCCTGATTCCGTGGATATCCCTATGAAAAGCGCAGAAATCCGTGAAGCCTTCCTGAGCTTCTTCGAAGAAAAAGGGCACACCCGTGTCGCTTCCAGCTCGCTGATTCCGGCGAACGACCCAACCCTGCTGTTCACCAACGCGGGTATGAACCAGTTCAAGGACTGCTTCCTGGGCCTGGAAAAGCGCGCCTACACTCGCGCCACCACCAGCCAGAAGTGCGTGCGTGCCGGCGGTAAGCACAACGACCTGGAAAACGTCGGCTACACCGCGCGTCACCACACCTTCTTCGAAATGCTGGGCAACTTCAGCTTCGGCGACTATTTCAAACGCGATGCCATTCATTACGCCTGGGAATTCCTGACCTCCGACAAGTGGCTGAACCTGCCCAAGGAAAAGCTCTGGGTCACTGTCTACGCCACCGATGACGAAGCCTACGAGATCTGGACCAAGGAAGTTGGCATCCCCACCGAGCGCATGATCCGCATCGGCGACAACAAGGGTGCGCCGTACGCCTCCGACAACTTCTGGGCAATGGGTGATACCGGTCCGTGCGGCCCGTGCACCGAGATCTTCTTCGACCACGGCGAGCACATCTGGGGCGGCCCACCCGGCAGCCCGGAAGAAGATGGCGACCGCTACATCGAGATCTGGAACAACGTGTTCATGCAGTTCAACCGCACTGCAGATGGCGTGCTGCACCCGCTGCCGGCGCCGAGTGTGGACACCGGGATGGGCCTGGAGCGCATCAGCGCCGTGCTGCAGCACGTCAACTCGAACTACGAGATCGACCTGTTCCAGAACCTGTTGGCCGCCTCGGCCAAGGCCATCGGCTGCAGCAACGAAGGCCAGGCCTCGCTGAAAGTGGTGGCTGACCACATCCGTTCCTGCAGCTTCCTGATCGCCGACGGCGTGACTCCGTCCAACGAAGGCCGCGGCTACGTGCTGCGCCGCATCGTGCGTCGCGCCTGCCGTCACGGTAACAAGCTGGGCGCCAAGGGCAGCTTCTTCTACCAGATCGTCGCTGCGCTGGTGGCTGAGATGGGCGAAGCCTTCCCCGAGCTCAAACAGCAGCAGGCGCACATCGAGCGCGTGCTGAAGACCGAAGAAGAGCAGTTCGCCAAGACCCTGGAGCAGGGGCTGAAGATTCTCGAGCAGGATCTGGCCGGCCTGCAGGGCTCGGTAATCCCCGGCGACGTGGTGTTCAAGCTGTATGACACCTACGGTTTCCCCGTTGACCTGACTGCCGACATCGCCCGCGAGCGCGAGCTGTCAGTGGACGAAGAGGGCTTCGAGCGTGAAATGGAAGCGCAGCGCGAGCGCGCCCGTTCCGCCAGCGCCTTCGGCATGGACTACAACGCCCTGGTCAAGGTTGACAGCGACACCCGCTTCCTCGGTTACGAAGGCACCAGCGGCAGCGGCAAGATCATCGCTCTGTTCAAGGCCGGTGCTGCGGTCGACAGCCTCGCCGAAGGCGAAGAGGGCGTGGTGGTGCTGGATCAGACCCCGTTCTACGCCGAGTCCGGTGGCCAGATCGGCGACTGCGGCTACCTGGAAAGTGCTGGCGTGCGTTTCGACGTGCGCGACACCACCAAGGCCGGCGGTGCCTTCCTGCACCACGGCGTGGTGGCCAGGGGCGGTCTGAGCGTCGGCACCAGCGTCAAGGCCGAAGCCGAAGCCGGCGTGCGTCAGGCCACCGCGCTGAACCACTCCGCGACCCACCTGCTGCACGCCGCGCTGCGTCAGGTGTTGGGCGATCACGTCCAGCAGAAAGGTTCGCTGGTCGACAGTCAGCGTCTGCGTTTCGACTTCAGCCATTTTGAGGCGATCAAGCCCGAGCAGTTGAAGCAGCTGGAAGACATCGTCAACGCTGAGATTCGCAAGAACTCCGAGGTCGAGACCGAAGAAACCGACATCGAGACCGCCAAGTCCAAGGGCGCCATGGCGCTGTTCGGCGAGAAGTACGGTGATCAGGTACGTGTGCTGAGTATGGGCGGCGATTTCTCCGTCGAGCTGTGTGGCGGTACTCACGTATCGCGCACCGGCGACATCGGTCTGTTCAAGATCACCAGCGAAGGCGGCGTGGCCGCTGGCGTGCGTCGTATCGAAGCGGTCACTGGTGCCGCCGCGCTGGCCTGGCTCAACGGTGCCGAGGAACAGCTCAAGGAAGCCGCCTCCCTGGTCAAGGGCAGCCGCGACAACGTGCTGGACAAACTCTCGGCCCTGATCGAGCGCAACCGTCAGCTGGAAAAGGAGCTGGAGCAGCTCAAGGCCAAGGCCGCCAGCGCTGCTGGCAATGACCTGGCTGGTTCGGCCGTGGACGTGAAGGGCACCAAGGTGCTGGCTGCGCGTCTCGATGGTCTGGACGGCAAGGCGCTGCTGGCGCTGGTCGACCAACTGAAGAACAAGCTGGGCAGCGCTGTGATCCTGCTCGGCGGCGTGTTCGACGAGAAGGTGGTACTGGTCGCCGGTGTGACCCAGGACCTGACTGCCAAGCTCAAGGCCGGTGACCTGATGAAGCAGGCCGCCGCAGCAGTGGGCGGCAAGGGTGGTGGTCGCCCAGACATGGCCCAGGGTGGCGGCGTCGATGCCGGCAAGCTGGATGAAGCCCTGGCCCTGGCCGCAACCCTGGTCGAGCAGGCTTCGTAACGAGCGAGAAAGCGGGGCCCGCAGTGCGTCCGGCGGGCCTTGGCAGTATGACCCGATGCGGGTTTAATGGGCGCCCTTCGAGGAATCAGGCGGCTTTTTGAAATGGCTTTGATCGTACAGAAGTTTGGGGGCACCTCCGTCGGCACCATCGAGCGTATCGCGCAGGTGGCCGACAAGGTGAAGAAGTTCCGCGAGAACGGTGACGACATCGTCGTCGTGGTTTCCGCCATGAGCGGCGAAACCAACCGCCTGATCGATCTGGCCAAACAGATCACCGATGGCGAGCCGGTTGCGCGTGAGCTGGATGTGATGGTGTCCACCGGTGAGCAGGTGACCATTGCCCTGTTGGCCATGGCGCTGATCAAGCGCGGCGTGCCGGCGGTGTCCTACACCGGCAACCAGGTGCGCATCCTCACCGACAGCGCGCACAACAAGGCGCGCATTCTGCAGATCGATGACCAGAAGATTCACGCCGACCTCAAGGCTGGTCGCGTCGTTGTGGTCGCAGGTTTCCAGGGCGTCGACGAACACGGCAACATCACCACCCTGGGTCGTGGCGGTTCCGATACCACCGGTGTGGCCCTGGCCGCGGCGCTGAAAGCCGAGGAGTGCCAGATCTACACCGACGTCGATGGTGTCTACACCACCGACCCACGTGTGGTGCCCAAGGCCCAGCGCCTGGAAAAGATCACCTTCGAAGAAATGCTGGAAATGGCCAGCCTCGGTTCCAAGGTGCTGCAGATTCGTTCGGTGGAATTCGCCGGCAAGTACAATGTCCCGCTGCGCGTTCTGCACAGCTTCCAGGAGGGCCCGGGCACCCTCATTACCCTTGATGAAGAGGAATCCATGGAACAGCCGATCATTTCCGGCATCGCTTTCAACCGCGACGAAGCCAAGCTGACCATCCGTGGGGTGCCGGATATCCCTGGCATCGCCTTCAAGATTCTCGGCCCGATCAGCGCCGCCAACATCGAAGTGGACATGATCGTGCAGAACGTTTCGCACGATAACACCACCGATTTCACCTTCACCGTTCATCGCAACGACTACAACAATGCCCTGAGCGTGCTGCAGAAGACCGCAGACGAGCTGGGCGCTCGTGAAGTGGTCGGCGACACCAACATTGCCAAGGTGTCCATCGTCGGTGTCGGTATGCGTTCCCACGCCGGTGTTGCCAGTCGCATGTTCGAGGCCCTGGCCAAGGAGACCATCAATATCCAGATGATCTCCACCTCCGAGATCAAGGTGTCCGTGGTGATCGAAGAGAAGTATCTGGAGCTGGCGGTACGCGCACTGCATACCGCCTTCGAGCTGGATGCTCCGGCCCGGCAGGGCGAGTGATTCCACTGATTTGAAAGGCGCGGCTGGTTCCGCGCCTTTCGTCTTTTTGACTTGCATGCGGGAACTTTCTTTCTGCGCGGGCTGGTCAATACTTGGGTGGAGGCTTTCGGGCTTGATTTAGCGGGAAGCCGGCACCATTTTCTTTTTTGCAGACTGTTGTCCTGAAAAATGTAATCCGTGAGGAGAAAGGAATGCTGATTCTGACTCGCCGGGTCGGAGAGACCCTAATGGTCGGTGATGATGTGACTGTCACCGTGTTGGGTGTGAAAGGTAACCAGGTGCGCATTGGTGTCAATGCGCCGAAGGAGGTTGCCGTGCACCGTGAAGAAATCTACCAGCGCATCCAGAAAGAGAAGGGTGACGAACCAAGCCACTAATTTTTCTACAAATTTTTGTTTGCAAACGGGGAAAACATGTTTATCATGCGCCCCGTGTTGCGGAGAGGTGGCCGAGTGGCCGAAGGCGCTCCCCTGCTAAGGGAGTACACCTCAAAAGGGTGTCGGGGGTTCGAATCCCCCCTTCTCCGCCATTATTCAGCGAGTCAGGCGTAAGTCGGGCTGGCGAATCAACCAGAGGTGATCTGGTATAAAAGCACCAAAGATCTCGCGAAAGCGTAGCGAGCGAAGGGTAGGCGAGGCGAGGCGAAAGCGAGCGAAGAAGCGCAGTTTAGTTTTCTAAATGAGCATTCTGAGTTCGGTTTCAACGAAGCATACCCAAGCGCAGTAGCTTTCGAGTGATCTGTAACGGACTCATAGCTCAGCTGGATAGAGTACTCGGCTACGAACCGAGCGGTCGGAGGTTCGAATCCTCCTGAGTCCGCCATATTCAAATGGCTTGCATCGTTGCAAGCCATTTTGTTTCAACCAGCGGTGATCTGGTCAAAAAGCGCCAAATGGACTCATAGCTCAGCTGGATAGAGTACTCGGCTACGAACCGAGCGGTCGGAGGTTCGAATCCTCCTGAGTCCGCCATATTAAATGGCTTGCATCGTTGCAAGCCATTTTGTTTCAGCCAGTGGTGATCTGGTCAAAAAGCGCCAAATGGACTCATAGCTCAGCTGGATAGAGTACTCGGCTACGAACCGAGCGGTCGGAGGTTCGAATCCTCCTGAGTCCGCCATACCGAAAGGGCCTGCAGCAATGCAGGCCCTTTTTCTTTGTGCGTTATTTCTTCACGCAGCCGGCTTCGTCGAAGCTGACCTGTCGGCTGTTCCCGCCTTTGCGTTTCTCTCGGTAATGGTAGCGCTGCTGCCCATTGCTGCTGGTGACTCTGTCTGGCTTGCCCAGGCTGCTTTCCACGTCGGCGCGGCTCATGCCGAGGCGGACTTCCTTGCGGATGATCGCCTGGCGTCTCTCGCTGCTGGTCAGCAGGTTGTCGCAACCATCGTCCTGTTGGCCAACGATGACCAGCTCGCCACTGCCGGCCGAGGTGGTTGCCGCACGCCGGCCTGGGTCCGCGAGAGGGATTGCCTTGCCGCTGCTGGGGGTGTGGTTGCGTGCATCCTGCACGTGCTGCTCTTGATCGTCGGCGCAGCCGTGGCGGGTGAAGGTGACATGGCCATTTGCACTCACGCAGCGGAACACACTGGCCGCCGAGCTGTCTGCAATAGGGTAGAGAAATGCAGCGGCCAATAGCGCTGCGAAATGCAGTCCTCGCATGAGTCGTCCTCCCTGACGTTTGCCTGCTTCAGGTTAGACCGTTTTTTCGTACTCGCCAGGGTGTCCTGACGCGGGTAGCTGGCGTCGCATAGCCAGGTTTTCATGCGAGATCGAAGTTTGCGATGCAAGCAATTGTTCTTGCCGCGCTTTTGTCACGTACAAAGCTGTTTTGCGGTGTTATGATTCGCCGCGTCAGCCCCGCCGGGGCTTGTGGAATACCACCATGGACTTACCCAGTAGTTACTCAATACTCCCCTCGCACAATCGTGTAAGACCTGATTGATCCCCTTTGGCGTGCCCGCCAACTGGGGGTGGAGCGCGCTATGACAGAAGTAGAAGCCAAAAAGCCGCAAGAGAGCTTGCAGGATCGCCTGGCCCAGGTGATCGAACTGCTGCATCGGCACAAACTGGTCGAAGACCTGACTCACCGTCAGGAAGGCCAGCATCACGACCGGGTCGAGAACCTGGTACATCGTCAGAATCTCGTCGAGCTGCAGCGCAAGCTCGAAGATCTGCACCCTGCGGATATCGCCCATATCCTCGAAGCCCTGCCGCTCGATGAGCGTCTGACCGTCTGGCAACTGGTCAAGGCCGAGCGCGATGGCGACATCCTGCTGGAAGTCTCCGACGCGGTACGAGAAACCCTGATCGCCGACATGGACGATCACGAGATTCTCGCTGCAGCCAAGGACATGGACGCCGACGAACTCGCTGACCTGGCCCCGGAACTGCCGCGCGACGTCGTTCATGAGCTGATGGAGTCGCTCGACGCTCAGCAGCGTGAGCGTGTGCGCTCGGCCCTGTCCTACGAAGAGGATCAGGTCGGCGCGCTAATGGACTTCGAGATGGTCACCATCCGCGAAGACGTCAGCCTGGAAGTGGTTCTGCGTTACCTGCGCCGCCTGAAGGAGCTGCCGGGCCATACCGACAAGCTGTTCGTGGTCGATTACGACGGCGTGCTCAAGGGTGTGCTGCCGATCAAGCGTTTGCTGGTCAATGATCCGGAGAAGCAGGTCGGCGAAGTAATGGCCGACGATCCGGTGAGTTTCCACCCGGACGAGGACGGCTACGACGCCGCTCAGGCGTTCGAGCGTTACGACCTGATTTCCGCCCCGGTGGTGGACAAGAACGGCAAGCTGATCGGCCGTCTGACCATCGACGAGATGGTCGACCTGATCCGTGAGGAAAGTGAAAGCGAAGTGCTGAACATGGCCGGTCTGCGCGAGGAGGAAGACATCTTCGCCTCGGTGTGGAAGTCGGTGCGCAACCGTTGGGCCTGGCTGGCGATCAACCTGGTCACCGCGTTCCTGGCGTCGCGGGTGATCGGCCTGTTCGAAGGCTCGATCGAGAAGCTGGTGGCGCTGGCGGCGCTGATGCCCATCGTTGCCGGTATCGGCGGCAACTCGGGCAACCAGACCATCACCATGATCGTACGCGCCATGGCGCTGGATCAGGTCAGCACCGGCAATACCAAGCGTTTGGTACGCAAGGAACTGGGGGTTTCCCTGATCAATGGCATCCTCTGGGGTGGTGTGATCGGCGCCGTTGCCTATGGGCTTTACGGTAGTTGGTCGCTGGGCGTGGTGATGACCGCGGCAATGACCCTCAACCTGTTGCTGGCGGCGTTGATGGGCGTGCTGATCCCCATGACCCTGGCACGCCTGGGGCGTGACCCGGCCATGGGGGCCAGTGTGATGATCACCGCCATGACCGACAGCGGTGGTTTCTTCATCTTCCTGGGGCTGGCGTCGATCTTCCTGCTGTAATCAGTTCATCAGCTCGACCAGCCGCCAGGTATCGAGAAAGGCCGTGACCCGAGTGATCCGGCCATTCTCCAGCTGCATGTGCCAGGAGTAGCTGTTCTCGTAGCGGCTGCCGTCCTTGGCAGTCGCCTCGCCATCCCAGTGCACGACCACGTAAGGCCCTTGCGCCACTATCTGGCGAACGGTGGGTACGATGGGCGTGGCCAGTTTGTCAGTGATGGGTTTGACGGCATCTTCCATGAACGCCTCACGCGTGCGGTAAGTCCCGGAGGACGGGCTGCTACCGGCCACGACCCAGACGGCGTCATCGGCGAGCAACTGGAAGATACCGCCCTGGCCGGCGCGCCAATCATCGAAGGCTTTCTGAATCACTGCCTGATTGGCCGCGGTGTTGTCGTTTGCCCAGGCCGGGAAGCAGAGTGAGGCGCTCAGTAGCAGTGCGATGATGATTTTTTGCGTGTTCATGGTTTTTTCCTTGGCTGATGGGGGCGTTACTCGTCAGTTGAGGTGTTCTTGCGGCGCAGCACCATGCCGCCGTGATAGAGCACGTCGTCGATGAATTCACCGTCGGCGGTAAAGCCGGTGTCGTCGACGTAGTCGATGTGGTTGCCGGTGACGTGGTAGTTGCCCTGGTAGGCGCTCTCGCGATTCCCGCGTGCCTCGTCATAACGGCCGTTGGCCAATAGCTCATGGCGGACATGGCCGTCGTCCGTTACCCACATGCCAACATAAGGATGTGAGAGCTTGGGCTCTGCCATTACCGCGTCGGGTAGCAGGGCACCGCTGATCAGCATTGCCGCGACGGTGTTCTTCGCTGACATGGTGGTCTCCATCAATAGGGGCTGGCGGTTGGGCGCACGATCAGCTCGCTGACGTCGACGTCATCGGGCTGTTCGACTGCATAGGCCACGGCGCGGGCGATGGCGTCTGGAGTGATGGCGACGCGACGGAAAGCTTTCATCGCCTCGCGCGCACTGGCATCGGAAATGCTGTCTGCCAGTTCGGACTCGACCACGCCGGGGCAGATGGTAGTGACACGTATACGCTCGCTTTCCTGGCGCAGGCCGTCGGAAATCGCCCAGACGGCATACTTGGTGGCGCAGTAGACCGCTGCTGTCGGCGATACGGCGTGGGCGCCGATGGAGGCGATATTGATGACCTGGCCGCGCCCGCGCTCTTCCATGCCTGGTAGTACGGCGGCAATACCATGCAGCACGCCCCTTATGTTGACGTCGATCATGCGGTCCCACTCGTCCACCTTCAGGGCATTGAGCGGTGACAGCGGCATGACTCCGGCATTGTTGATGATCACGTCGACGGGGCCGTGCTGCGCTTCGGCATATTCAACGAAGGCCTGCATCTCATGCAGTTGGCTGACGTCGAGGGTGAGGCAGTAGGCGTGCTGACCTTGTGCTTGCAGTTCTTCTACCAGCACCTGCAGGCGCTCGATGCGCCTGGCGCCGAGTACCACGTGATGGCCCAGGCTTGCCAGGTGTCTGGCGATGGCTTCGCCGATACCGCTACTGGCACCGGTGACGAGGATGACTTTGCTCATGTCGATCTCCATTGCGTTCTGGAGAGTCCATGCTAGGCAGGGGGCGGCCGGCTGCTAAGTCTCGTTACTCTTTCGATATTGCCTGTTTCTATTGAATGCTTCCTACAATGTCCGGGTATTGATAACGATTCGAAAGCGGCGCATGAGCATGAGTCCTGAGAGCATCAAGCAGCGCATGGTCGAGCTGATGCTGCGCTTGGCCCCCGAGGAGGGGTACACCGCGGCGCAGCTCGACGGCGTTACCTTCATGCGCTCCAATCGCTCGCTACCGGTTACCCCGGCACTGTATGAGCCGAGCATCGTGATCGTGATCCAGGGGCGCAAGAGCGGGCTGCACGACGGCAACCTGTACGTTTACGACGCGCAGCACTATCTGGTGCTGGCGCTGCCTTTACCATTTTCCATCGAGACCGAGGCCAGCGCCGAAGAGCCGATGCTGGGTGTGGCGCTGCGTGTCGAGCCGCTGTTGGTGGCCGAGCTGGTCATGGATCGGGACGAGCCCCAGCCCACTCAACCGGCAACGCTTTATTCCAGCCCGATCGATGCACACTTGAGTGATGCCACGTTGCGCCTGCTGGAGGCGCTGGCTGACCCTGACGAGGTGCGCCTGCTCGGCCCATCGATTCTGCGTGAGATCGTCTTTCGCGTGCTGCAGGGTGAGCAGGGCAATGGCCTGCGCGCGACCCTGGCGCAGAACAGCCATTTCGGTCGTATCGCTCGCGTCCTGCAGCGGATTCACCGGGATTATCAGGAGTCGCTCGATGTGCCTTCGCTGGCTGAGATCGCCAGCATGAGCGTTCCGGTCTTCCATGTGCACTTCAAAGCGATGACCAGTCGCTCGCCGCTGCAGTACCTCAAGGCCATTCGCCTGCATCAGGCGCGCCTGCTGATGATCCGCAACGACATGAGTGCGCTCAGTGCAGCGCAGCGCGTCGGGTATGGAAGTCCGTCGCAGTTCAGTCGAGAGTTCAAGCGCCTGTTCGGGCGTACCCCTGGCGATGAGACGCGTCACTTCAAGACCCTGCTGAGGCTTGCTCCTGCCGTTGCTGGCGTGGCGCGCTCCGCATCCTGATACTTCCCTCGCAGGGCCTTTCTGCTTCTTTGGTAGTGGATGCCGATAAACCACTACATAAATAGCCCGTGCGGCCCTTTTGGCGTTTGCTTCAAACGCTCGTTTCACGCTAAGGTTCGCCAGCTTTGCCCAGGCGCTGACGCTGGGCGCTCCTAATCAATAATGAACGCAGCCCGCGAGCTGCTGGCCAAAGGAGCCAAGATGACCCCCAGTGAACTGCTGCTCGAGGGTGTCGAACTCATGCTGTTCGGCATGGGCTTCGTCTTTGTCTTTCTGGTGTTGCTGGTGGGTGTGGTCAGTCTGATGTCACGGCTGATCGCGACCTTCGCTCCGCCCGCGCCGAGCCCGGCCATTTCTTCTCCAGCACCGAGTGCCAGGTCGGCCAGCCATGAGCCGGACGCAGCAACACTGGCCGCCATCCAATCCGCCATTGCCCAGCACCGCGCACGCCGCGGTTGATCAGGTTCAGAGGGAGTACCTGCATGACTGCCGTGAAACAAGCACTCGGAATCACCGATGTGGTGCTGCGTGATGCGCATCAGTCGATCCTGGCGACGCGTGTTCGTCTTGAAGACATGCTGCCGATCGCGCCCAAGCTCGATCAGGTGGGCTTCTGGTCGGTGGAGTCCTGGGGTGGCGCGACTTTCGATGCCTGCATTCGTTATCTCGGCGAAGATCCCTGGGAGCGTATCCGCGAGCTGAAGAAGGCCATGCCCAATACCCGCCAGCAGATGCTGTTGCGCGGGCAGAACCTGTTGGGCTACCGCCACTACGCCGATGACGTGGTGGAAAAATTCGTCGAGCGTGCCGCCGTCAACGGCGTCGATGTGTTTCGCGTATTCGATGCGATGAACGATCCGCGCAACCTGGAGACGGCGCTCAAGGCCGTCAAACAGCAGGGCAAGCACGCCCAGGGCACCATCTCCTACACCACCAGCCCGGTGCATACGCTGGACATGTGGGTCGATCTGGCCAAGCAGATCGAAGACATGGGCGCCGATTCGGTGGCGATCAAGGACATGGCCGGGATTCTTACGCCTTACACGGCGTTCGAGCTGGTCTCACGTCTGAAGGCCAGCCTGGCCATTCCGATTCATATGCAGTGTCACGCCACGGCTGGGCTGTCGTCGGTGGCCATCCTGAAGGCGGTGGAAGCGGGCATCGACAACGTCGACACCGCAATTTCTTCTCTGTCGATGACCTACGGTCATTCGCCGACCGAGTCGGTGGTGGCGATGTTCCAGAACACCGAGCGCGACACCGGGCTCAACCTGGAGCTGCTGGAAGAAATCGCCGCGTACTTTCGCGAGGTGCGCAAGAAATACGCGAAATTCGAGGGCAACCTCAAGGGCGTCGACTCGCGCATCCTGGTGGCCCAGGTGCCGGGCGGTATGCTCACCAACATGGAAAGCCAGCTGAAAGAGCAGGGCGCCCAGGACCAGTTCGACCAGGTGCTGGCCGAGATTCCGCGCGTGCGTGAAGACCTCGGTTTTATCCCGCTGGTGACCCCGACGTCGCAGATTGTCGGCACTCAGGCGGTGATCAACGTGCTCACTGGCGAGCGCTACAAGTCCATCACCAAGGAGACCGCGGGTGTGCTCAAGGGCGAGTATGGCGCAGCCCCTGCTCCCTTCAATGCCGAGCTGCAGGCCCGTGTGCTCGATGGTGCCGAGGCCATCACCTGCCGTCCGGCCGACCTGCTCGAGGCCGAGATGGACAAGCTGACCGCCGAACTCAAGGGCATCGCTCAGGAGAAAGGCATCAAGTTGGCCGCCGACGAAATCGACGACGTCCTGACCTACGCGCTATTCCCGCAGATCGGTTTGAAATTCCTGGAGAATCGCGGCAATCCGGCGGCCTTCGAGCCCGCTCCGACTGGTAAGGAAATGCCGGCTCGCGAGGCTGGCAAACCTGAGGTCTACACCGTCGAGGTCAATGGCAAGTCGTTTGTCGTGCAGGTGAGCGACGGCGGCGATATCGAGGGAATCAAGCCTGTCGGTGGCGCGGCGAGCGCTACACCGGCGGCTACTCCGGCTGCAGTGGATGGCGGCGAGCCGCAGGCGGCACCGCTGGCTGGCAATATCTTCAAGGTGCTGGTGCAGCCAGGCCAGGCCGTGGAGGAAGGCGAGTTGGTGATCATTCTCGAGGCGATGAAGATGGAAACCGAGATTCGCGCCTTCAAGGCCGGTACTGTCGGTGCCGTCAACGTCAAGGTCGGCGATACCGTGGTAGTAGGCGCTAGCCTGCTGACCATCGGCTGAGGGGCGCATAATGGAAAAGCTGCTCAAGCTCTGGCAGAGCACCGGCCTGTATCACCTGGAACCCGGTCAGGCGTTCATGATCGCGGTGTGCATACTGCTGATCTACCTGGCGATCAAGAAAGGCTTCGAGCCTTTGCTGTTGATTCCTATCGGCTTCGGCGGGCTGATGTCGAACATTCCGGTGGCCAACATGGCGGAGGGGGCGGGTTTTCTGCACCTGATCTATGAAGTGGGGCTGCCGACCAGCATCTTCCCATTGCTGATCTTCCTCGGCGTCGGCGCCATGACCGATTTCGGTCCGATGCTGGCCAACCCCAAAACACTGCTGTTGGGTGCTGCTGCGCAGTTCGGTATTTTCGGTACGCTGCTCGGCGCCTTGGCACTGACTGCGTTGGGTATTCCCGGTATGGAGTTCACCCTCAAGGAGGCTGCCTCCATCGCCATCATTGGCGGTGCTGACGGCCCGACCTCGATCTTCGTGACCTCCAAGCTGGCGCCGCATCTACTTGGTCCTATTGCAGTTGCGGCCTATGCCTACATGGCGTTGGTGCCCTTGATTCAGCCGCCGATCATGCGCGCCCTGACCACCAAGGAAGAGCGCGCCATCGTCATGCAGCAGCTACGTCCGGTGGGGCAGACCGAGAAAATCATTTTCCCCATCGTGCTATGCATTCTGATCGGGATGCTGCTGCCTGACGCCGCGCCGCTGATCGGTATGTTCGCCCTCGGCAACCTGCTGCGTGAGGCTGGGGTGGTCGAGCGTCTGGCTGATACCTCGCGCAATGCGCTGATCAATATCGTTACCATCTTCCTCGGTCTGACCGTGGGTTCGAAGCTGTCGGCCGAGGCTTTCCTGCAGCTCAAGACCCTGGGCATTCTGATGCTGGGCATGGTGGCGTTCTGCGCAGGTACGGCGGCCGGTGTATTGATGGCCAAGCTGATGAACGTGTTCAGCAGCAACAAGGTCAATCCGTTGATCGGTTCGGCGGGTGTGTCGGCCGTGCCGATGGCGGCTCGGGTATCGAACAAGGTCGGCCTGGAGGCCAACCCGCAGAACTTCCTGCTGATGCATGCCATGGGGCCGAACGTGGCTGGGGTGATCGGCTCGGCCGTGGCGGCGGGGGTACTGCTCAGCTTCGTTGGCTGAGCAAGGGATGTCATGACCGCCGTCAGGAATGGCAGGCAATAAAAAAACCGGCTCAAGGCCGGTTTTTTTATGGGCTCGCTTCAGGCTTCTTCGGCGGCCATTTCCACGTCGTGGGCAATCAGAGCGACCAGTGCATTCTGCTGGCGGCGCGACAACTGACGAAAACGCTGCAGCAATTCACGCTCATGGAGGCTCAGTTCGGGGCTGTCGAGGCGCAGGCTGAGATCGTCATCCAGAGCACCTTCCTGAAGCATGCTTTGCTCCAGACGGGCGATGATTTCCGAGTTCATGCTGCGGTGATGGTTGCGTGCTACGTCAGCGATACGCTCACGCATGCCATCTGGCAAGCGAACGACAAACTTGTCAGCCGTGCGGCTGGAATAAATAGCCTGTTTCATAGGGCGCATACATTACCGGTTAGTTCAGGGAGCGATACTGGTAGTCAGTGTCGAGATTGTCACCGGTTTGACAGTGTTTCGCACTAGCCGTTCAACCGGTACCGCGTTCTGCGTCATTATGACCTTCAGGTCATCTGAACAGTTCCTTGACGCCAAATACGTGTCACATTGTGATTCAGGTAGCGGCTTTATGCCAGCACCGATTGTCTGAAATGCGTGGTACTCGGCAGAACTCATCCTGTTGCTTCGCTCGAGCATAAAAGTTTCAAGTTTCGTTCACTCAATCGTCATCCCCGGTTCACGGGTCTGACACAGCGTGCGCCTACCTTGGTCTACACCAGAAGGCGCCGGCTAGCGGCCTTCTTATCGAAATGATAGTAGAGGGCCAGCACATGAGCGTAGCTATTCGAGTCGATCGTCTGAATAAAAGTTTCGGCCGCAAGCAGGCGCTGTTCGATCTGGCGCTATCCGTGCAGCCGGGCGAGATGGTGGCACTGATCGGTGCCTCGGGCTCGGGCAAGTCGACCCTGCTGCGGCATCTGGCCGGACTGGCGCGCGGTGACGCCGGTAGCATCGAAGTGCTTGGGCGCCAGGTGCAGAGCGACGGGCGCCTGAATGGCGATGTGCGCCGCCAGCGCGCCGATATCGGCTACATCTTCCAGCAGTTCAATCTGGTCGGCCGTCTCAGCGTGCTGCAGAACGTGCTGCTCGGCGGCCTGGGGCGCATGCCGCGTTGGCGTGGCAGCCTCAGCCTGTTCAATCCCGAAGAGAAGCAGCGTGCGCTGCAGGCGTTGGAGCGGGTAGGGCTGGCCGAGTTCGCCGCGCAACGTGCCTCGACCCTGTCCGGTGGCCAGCAGCAGCGCGTGGCCATCGCCCGTGCGCTGTGCCAGCAGGCCGAGGTGATTCTCGCCGATGAGCCGATCGCCTCGCTCGACCCGGAGTCGGCGCGCAAGGTGATGGAGATCCTCGCCGACATCAACCGTCGCGACGGCAAGACGGTGGTGGTGACCCTGCATCAGGTCGATTACGCGGTGCGCTATTGCCAGCGCGCCGTGGCGCTCAAGGGTGGGCGAATTCATTTCGACGGCCCGACCGCGGGCTTCAACCCCGATTTCCTCAATGACCTCTACGGCGGCGATCTCGATATCAGCCTGCTGCTGCCGCAAGGGCAGCGCCCACGGGCCGTGGAACGTCCGCTGACACTGGCCAAGGCCTGATCTCAGCACCCTCATTCGAAACAACAACGCCAACTAGCAACAGGAGTGTGCTCCATGTTCAAACGCATCGGCCAGGTGCTGGCTGCTTCCGCGCTCGTCACCGGTTCCCTGCTGGGCTCGGTCCAGGCCGCCGAGGAACTCAACTTCGGCATTATTTCCACCGAGTCTTCGCAGAACCTCAAGGCCATGTGGGATCCCTTCCTGGCTGACATGAGCAAGCAGACCGGGGTAAAGATCAACGCCTTCTTCGCGCCTGATTACGCCGGGATCATCCAGGGCATGCGCTTCGACAAGGTCGATGTGGCCTGGTATGGCAACAAGTCGGCGATGGAGGCGGTTGATCGCGCCGGTGGCGAGATCTTCGCCCAGACCGTGGCGGCCAACGGCGCGCAGGGTTACTACAGCCTGCTGGTGGCGCACAAGGACAGCTCGATCAACTCGGTCGAGGACATGCTCAAGAACGCCAAGAGCCTGACCTTCGCCAACGGCGACCCCAACTCCACCTCCGGCTACCTGGTACCGGGCTATTACGTGTTCGCCCAGAACAACGTCGACGCCGGCAAGGTCTTCAAGCGCTCGCTCAATGGCAGCCACGAGGTCAACGCGCTGTCGGTAGCCAACAAGCAGGTCGATGTCGGCACCTTCAACAGCGAGGGCATGGAGCGTCTTGAGGTGACCGCACCGGACAAGGCCGCGCAGCTCAAGGTGATCTGGCAATCGCCGCTGATCCCGTCCGACCCCATCGTCTGGCGCAAGAACCTGCCGCAGGAAACCCGCGACAAGCTGCGCAACTTCTTCATGACCTACGGCGCCAAACCGGAGGAGAAGAAGGTGCTCGAAGGCCTGCAGTGGGGCCAGTTCAAGCCTTCGGACAACGATCAGTTGCTGCCGATTCGTCAGCTCGAGCTGTTCAAGAAACGCACCGAAGTGGCCAACAACGACAAGCTCAAGGACGCCGACAAGCAGGCTCAGCTCAAGGAGCTGGACGCCGAGCTGGCCAAGCTCGAGCAGCGCATGGCCGAGCGTGAGAAGCAGGGCGGCGCCAGCGCCGGTTGATCCTGACAGCCCCTCGGTATCGACCGAGGGGCTGACTGCAGTCGTTTTCCCCGAGATGCCTTGATGACCACTTTGACCACCCATACCCCGACCGCCGATAGCAAACGCAGCTGGCTGCAACTGATCGGCTGGGGCCTGTTCTTCGCCGTGCTCGCCTGGTCCTGGCAGGGCGCGGAAATGAACCCGCTGGCGCTGGTGCGCGATGCCGGCAATATGGCCACCTTCGCCGCCGACTTCTTCCCGCCGGATTTCAGCAACTGGCAGCACTACCTCAAGGAGATGGTGGTCACCGTACAGATCGCCCTGTGGGGCACGGTGCTGGCCATTCTCTGCGCCATTCCACTGGGCATCCTCTGTTCCGAGAACATCGTGCCCTGGTGGGTGTACCAGCCGGTACGCCGGGTAATGGATGCCTGTCGTTCGATCAACGAAATGGTGTTCGCCATGCTCTTCGTCGTCGCGGTGGGCCTCGGCCCCTTCGCCGGCGTGCTGGCGCTGTTCATCAGCACCACCGGGGTGCTGGCCAAGCTGTTCGCCGAGGCGGTCGAAGCCATCGACCCTGGCCCGGTGGAGGGGGTGCGCGCCACCGGTGCCAGTGCCCTGCAGGAAGTGATCTTCGGCGTCATCCCACAGGTGTTGCCGCTGTGGATCTCCTACTCGCTGTACCGCTTCGAGTCCAACGTGCGCTCGGCCACCGTGGTCGGCATGGTCGGCGCCGGCGGCATCGGGGTGATTCTCTGGGAGGCGATTCGCGGCTTCCAGTTCGCCCAGACCTGCGCACTGCTGATCGTGATCATTCTGGTGGTGAGCGCCATCGACATCCTGTCACAGCGCCTGCGCAAGCTCTTTATCTGAAGGAGGAGGAGGGCGCCTGCGGGCGCCCTTTTCAAGCGATGAACTTGTCTAGACAAAGCGAACCGCTGTACCGCGAGCTGGCCGCCGTGTTGCGCGAAGACCTGCAACGCATGAGCCCGGGCGACTACCTGCCGGGCGAGATGCAACTGGCCGCACGTTTTTCCGTCAACCGCCACACCCTGCGCCGCGCGGTGGACGAGCTGGTGCTCGAAGGCCGCCTGCTGCGCCGCCAGGGCAAGGGCACCCAGGTGTTGGCCAAGCCGCTGGTGTATCCGGTGGAGGCGGGCAGTGCCTTCAGCCAGTCGCTGTCGGCGCTCGGCCACCGCGTTGAAGCAATACTGATCGAGTGCCTGCGCCGTAGCGGCAGCAGCGAGGAGTGCCGCCACCTGCAATTGCCCGATGGTAGCGAGCTGATCGAACTGGCCACCTTGCGCCTGCTCGACGGCCAGCCGCTGAGCCTGATCCGTCACCGTTTCTGCGCCAGCCTGGCGCCACTGTTGGCCGACTACCAGGGCGGTTCGTTGCGCCAGTACCTGGCCGAGCGCGACCTGCCGCTGGCGCGCACCTTCAGCCTGATCGGCGCACGCCTGCCCAGCCGCGACGAGGCCGCGCATCTGCTGATGCCGCGCCATGCGCCGCTGCTCAGCGTACTCACCCTGTCCCGCGATCCCGCTGGCCGGGCGGTGGAGCTGGCGCAGTCCAGCAGCCGCGCCGACCGCTTCCAGTACCAGGTAGCGACCTGATGGAGACCCGCATGAACGAAACCGATCCGAACATCGCCGCGCGTCAGCGCTGGATGGGCGTCCTGGCCCGCGCCGGCAGCGCTCTCGACCCCCATGAAGCGGCGCTCAAGGACAGCGCCTACCAACTGATCCGCTCCCCCGAGGTCGGCATGACCCTGGTGCGCGGGCGCATGGGCGGCACCGGTAGCGCCTTCAACCTCGGCGAGATGACCGTGACCCGCTGTGTGGTGCGTCTTGCCGACGGCCGAACCGGTTACAGCTATCTGGCAGGCCGTGACAAGCGCCGCGCCGAGCTGGCCGCCCTGGCCGACGCGCACCTGCAGGGCAACGACCAGGCGCGCTGGCTGGATGACCTGATCGAACCCCTGGCCCGCGAGCAGCGCGAACAGCGCCTGAACCGGGCCGCCCGTACCGCCACCACTGAGGTGGAATTTTTCACCCTGGTCAGAGGAGAGGACTGATGACTACGCCGCACAGCTCGCACTGGCTGCAACCGGCTTTTGACGACCCGGTGCTGGACGCCCAGGTCAGCTTCCGCGCGGCCCTCGGAGCCCTGGCCGAACCGGGGCTGCCACGCGCCATGGATCGTGCCCATGCCTTGGGCGACCTGGCCCCTGCTACTTATGGTTTGTGTCTGGCCTTCCTCGACAGTGATACGCCTCTTTGGCTGGCGCCGCGTTTCGACACACCGCTGATTCGCGCCAACCTGGCGTTCCACTGCGGCTGCCCGATCGTCGCCGAGCGTGAGATCGCTTTGTTCGCCCTGCTTGATGAGGGCGAGTTGAGCGATCTGTCGGACTTCGACAATGGCAGCGAACGCTACCCGGACCAGTCCTGCACGCTGCTGATCCAGCTCGACGATCTGCGCGCCGGCGTCCCTCTGCGCTGGCGCGGGCCGGGTATCAAGGACGTGCGCGGCGTCAACCTGCCGCTGCCGGCCTCGTTCTGGCAGCAGCGTCAGGCGCGCAGCGCCTTTCCCCGTGGCCTGGATTGCTTCTTTGCCGCAGGCGGCGAAGTCATCGGCCTGCCGCGCAGCACCCGCGTGCTGATCGAAGCCGAGGAGGCTGCCTGATGTATGTCGCCGTCAAGGGTGGCGAACGCGCCATCGACAATGCTCATCAACTGCTGGCCAGCCGTCGCCGTGGCGATACCACGATCGCTGAACTGGGCGTTGAACAGATCCGCCAGCAACTGCCGCTGGCCGTGGCCCGGGTGATGAGCGAAGGCTCGCTGTACGACGAGGAGCTGGCCGCACTGGCGATCAAACAGGCGGCTGGTGACCTGATGGAGGCCATCTTCCTCTTGCGCGCCTACCGCACCACGCTGCCACGTTTCGGTGCCAGCGAGGCATTGGACACCACGAAGATGCAGCTGGAGCGGCGCATATCCGCCACCTTCAAGGATCTGCCCGGTGGTCAACTGCTCGGTCCGACGTTCGATTACACCCACCGTCTGCTGGATTTCACCTTGTTGGCCGAAGGCGAGTATCCGGCGCCGGATACCACGCTCGCCGACGAGCCCAAGCCCTGTCCTCGGGTGTTGGATTTTCTCGCAGGCGAAGGGCTGATGGCCCGCGAGCAGGACGACGGCGCACCGGTGCCGGACATCACCCGCGAGCCGCTGGCCTTTCCCGCGAGCCGCGCCGAGCGCCTGCAGGCGCTGGCCCGTGGTGACGAAGGCTTCCTCCTGGCTCTCGGCTACTCGACCCAGCGCGGCTACGGGCGTAATCACCCCTTCGCCGGGGAGATCCGCATCGGCGATGTCGAGGTGTGGATGACGCCCGCCGAACTGGGTTTCGCTGTGCCGCTGGGCGATATCGAAATCACCGAGTGCGAGATGGTCAACCAGTTCGTCGGTGACAGTGCCGAGCAGGCGCAGTTTACCCGCGGCTATGGCCTGGCCTTCGGCTACGCCGAGCGCAAGGCCATGGGCATGGCGCTGGTCGACCGCGCGCTGCGCGCCAGCGAGTACGGCGAAGAGGTGCAGGGCCCGGCGCAGGAGGAGGAGTTCGTGCTGATGCACTGCGACAACGTCGAAGCCGCCGGCTTCGTCTCGCACCTCAAGTTGCCGCACTACGTCGACTTCCAGGCCGAACTGGAACTGATCCGCAAGCTGCGCCGCCAGGCGCCGGCAGAGGAGAACCGCTGATGAACGCTTTCACCGCAAGCGGCGCCCGTGAGGCGTCGGCCTACAACTTCGCCTATCTGGATGAGCAGACCAAACGCATGATCCGCCGTGGCTTGCTCAAGGCGGTAGCGATCCCTGGCTATCAGGTGCCCTTCGGCGGTCGAGAAATGCCGCTTCCCTATGGCTGGGGCACCGGCGGCATGCAGCTGACTGCCGCCATTCTCGGTGCAGACGATGTGCTTAAGGTAATCGACCAGGGCGCTGACGACACCACCAATGCGGTGTCGATTCGCCGCTTCTTCGCCCGTACCGCAGGCGTCGCCACCACCGAGCGCACGCTTGAGGCCAGCGTGATCCAGACCCGCCACCGTATTCCGGAAACACCGCTGTCGGCCGGGCAGATCATGGTCTATCAGGTGCCGATTCCCGAGCCGCTGCGCTTTATCGAGCCGAGCGAGCAGGAGACGCGGACCATGCATGCGCTGGAGGACTACGGCGTGATGCACGTGAAGCTGTACGAGGACATCGCCACCTTCGGCCATATCGCCACCGCCTACGCCTACCCGGTGACGGTGGACGAGCGCTACGTGATGGACCCGTCGCCGATTCCCAAATTCGACAACCCCAAGCTGGACATGAGCCCGGCGCTGATGCTGTTTGGCGCGGGGCGTGAGAAGCGCCTGTACGCGGTGCCGCCCTTTACTCGCGTGGTCAGCCTGGACTTCGAGGATCACCCCTTCGCCGTGCAGCAGTGGGACGAGTGCTGCGCCTTCTGCGGCAGCACGGAATCCTTCCTCGACGAGCTGATCGTCGACGACGCCGGCAGCAAGCGCTACGTCTGCTCCGACACCGACTACTGCCGTCAGCGTACCGAGGAGAACCTGCAATGAGCGCCGCCGAACGTCTGCAACCTGCCGTGGCTGCGACCGAGCCGTTGTTCTCGGTGCGTGACCTGACCCGCCTGTACGGCCCGAACAAGGGCTGCCAGGGCGTGAGTTTCGACCTCTATCCCGGTGAAGTGCTGGGCATCGTCGGCGAGTCCGGCTCGGGCAAGTCCACCTTGCTCAGCCTGCTCTCCGGGCGTTGCCCGCCGGATCGCGGCGCGGTCAGTTATCGCGGCCGCGATGGCCAGTGGCTCGACCTGTACAGCGCCAGCGAGGCCGAGCGGCGCACGTTGCTGCGCACTGAATGGGGCTTCGTCGAGCAGAACCCTCGCGACGGCCTGCGTATGGCGGTATCGGCTGGCGCCAACATCGGCGAGCGGCTGATGGCGCAGGGTGTGCGCCACTACGGCGAGCTGCGCGCCGCCGGGCTCGACTGGCTGAGCCAGGTGGAGATCGACCCGGCGCGCATTGATGACCTGCCGCGCACGTTTTCAGGTGGCATGCAGCAGCGCCTGCAGATCGCCCGCAACCTGGTCTCGGCGCCGCGGCTGGTGTTCATGGACGAGCCGACTGGAGGGCTGGACGTGTCGGTGCAGGCGCGCCTGCTCGATCTGCTGCGCGGCCTGGTGCGCGAGCTGGACCTGGCGGTGGTGATCGTCACCCACGACCTGGCGGTGGCACGTCTGCTGGCCGACCGGCTGATGGTGATGCGCCGTTCGCACGTGGTGGAGGCGGGGCTGACCGACCAGATTCTCGACGACCCGCAGCATCCGTATTCGCAGCTGTTGGTGTCGTCCGTCTTGCAACCCTAATGAGCGCTTGTCTCCCCTCTCCCGCTTGCGGGAGAGGGGCCGGGGGAGAGGGGCTTCGCTTGCATCGAGTCGCGGTTACCAGCCTCTTCCCAGCTCTCTCCACTCGGCGTGCCCCCAATAAATGGGAGAGGGGGCAGACGTGCCTACCGTATTCGAGGTGTATATGAACAATCTGATCGAGGTCAGCGGCCTCAGCAAGACCTTCACCCTGCACCAGCAGAACGGCGTCGTCCTGCAGGTGCTGCGTGACCTGAGTTTCGCCGTGCGCGGCGGCGAGTGCCTGGTGCTGCACGGCCAGTCCGGCGCCGGTAAATCGACCCTGCTGCGCACGCTGTACGGCAACTACCTGGCCGCCGGCGGCAGTATTCGCATCCGTCACCAGGGCTCGCCAGTGGAGCTGGTCGGCGCAGAGCCGCGCCAGGTGCTCGCAGTGCGCCGACAAAGCCTGGGTTACGTCAGCCAGTTCCTGCGGGTGATCCCGCGCGTGTCGACCTTGGACGTGGTGATGGAACCGGCACTGTCACGCGGCTGGGCGCGCGGCGACGCCGAGGCGCGGGCCAAGGCGCTGCTAGGCCGGCTGAATATTCCCGAGGCTCTGTGGCAATTGGCGCCGGGCACCTTCTCCGGTGGCGAGCAGCAGCGCGTCAATATCGCCCGCGGCTTCATGGTCGAGTGGCCGGTGCTGCTGCTCGACGAACCCACCGCCTCGCTGGACGACGCCAACCGCCAGGTGGTGCTGGAGCTGATCCTCGAAGCCAAGGCGGCCGGCAGCGCGCTGATCGGCATCTTCCATGACCGCATCGCCCGCGAGGCGGTGGCCGACCGTTACCTCGACATGAGCGCCGCCGCGGCGCAACCGGAGTACGTCTATGTCGTCTGAACAGATTCTCAGCAACGCGCGCGTCGTCACTGCTGAACGCGAGTTCCTCGGCACCCTGCTACTGCGCGACGGGCTGATCGCTGCGGTGGACGAGGGCGCCAGCCACCTGCCGCAAGCCCAGGACCTGGGAGGCGATTACTTGCTGCCGGGGCTGGTGGAGCTGCACACCGACAACCTGGAAAAGCACATGAGCCCCAGGCCTGGCGTGGATTGGCCTTCGGCCTCGGCGGTGCTGACCCACGATGCGCAGATCGTTGCCGCCGGCATCACCACGGTGTTCGATGCGCTGTCCATCGGCGACATCAACCCGCGTGGCCGGCGCATGCAGCAATTGCCGGCAATGATCGAGGCCATTGCCGCCAGCGAGGCGGCCGGGCAGACCCGCGCCGAGCACCGCCTGCACCTGCGCTGCGAGCTGTGCCACCCCGATGCCCTGACCATCTATCGCGATCTGGTGGAGCACCCGCTGGTGGCATTGGTGTCGGTGATGGATCATTCGCCCGGCCAGCGTCAGTTCGCCAAGGTCGAGAAGTACCGCGAGTACTACATGGGCAAGTACCACCTGAGCCCGGCGGAGATGGAGGAATTCCTTCAGGAGCAGATCGCCAACTCGCGCCAATACAGCGACCGTCAGCGCCAGGCCATCGTCGAGGACTGCCACAGCCGGGGCATCTCGGTGGCCAGCCATGACGACGCGACTCTGGCCCACGTACAGGAGTCGGCTGACTTCGGCATGGCCATCGCCGAGTTTCCCACCACCCTGGAAGCGGCCAAGGCTAGCCACGATCTGGGCCTTAAAGTGCTGATGGGCGCACCGAACGTGGTGCGCGGCGGTTCGCACTCGGGCAATATCGCCGCCGCCGAGCTGGCTCAGCATGGCGTGCTGGATATCCTTTCCAGCGACTACTACCCGGCCAGCCTGTTGCATGCGGCCTGGCTGCTCGCCGGGCAGGACAACGACTATGATTTGCCTGCGGCCATCGCCACCGTGAGCCGCGCACCGGCCAGGGCGGCCGGACTGGATGACCGCGGCGAGATTCGCGTCGGCCTGCGCGCCGACCTGGTGCAAGCCAGGGCCCATGGCCAGCAGCCGGTGATCCAGCAGGTGTGGCGCCAAGCACGAAGGGTGTTCTGATGCAGGGCAGGTTGATCTATCTTATGGGGCCTTCGGGCTCGGGCAAGGACAGCCTGTTGCAAGCTGCACGTGCGCCGTTGGAGGCGCACGGCTGCCGTTTCGCCCGGCGGGTGATCACCCGCAGTGCCGAGTCCGTCGGCGAGGATGCGCTGGGGGTGACCCCGGCCGAATTCGAGCGCCTGCAGGGCGAGGGCGCCTTCGCCCTGAGCTGGCGCGCCAATGGTCTGGCCTACGGCATCCCGCGAGAGATCGATGACTGGTTGAGCGCCGGGCAGGATGTGCTGATCAACGGTTCGCGCGGTCATCTCGACACAGCGCGGCAACGCTACCCGGATCTGCTGGCGATTCTCCTGCAGGTCGACGAAGCGGTGCTGCGTCAGCGTCTGTTGGCCCGCGGTCGCGAGACGCCGGAGCAGATCGAGCAGCGCCTCGCTCGCAGTCGCAGTTTTGCTGTTGTGGGAGGCGCTTCAGCGGCGACTGTTGCGCAGGAGCACATTTGCGTTCTGGACAACTCCGGCCCACTGCAACAGACCGTGAATTGCCTGCTGCACCTGCTCGACGAGACCCGCCGATGCGCCTGACCCTGCTCGGCACCGGTGATGCCCGCCAGGTGCCGGTCTATAACTGCAGTTGCCCGGCCTGCGATGCGTCCCGTGTCTATCCGGCGCGTCGCCGTGGCCCCTGTTGCGCGCTGATCGAATGCGGCGCGCAGCGCTGGTTGATCGACAGTGGCCTCACCGATCTCACCGAGCGCTTTGCGCCACACAGCCTCAGCGGCATCCTGCAGACCCACTACCATGCCGATCACGCCCAGGGCCTGCTGCACCTACGCTGGGGGCAGGGGCTGATCATCCCCGTGCATGGCCCGGACGACCCTGAGGGGCTGGCCGATCTGTACAAGCATCCGGGCATTCTCGACTTCAGCCAGCCGTTCGCCGCTTTCGAGCGTCGCCAATTGGGTGAGCTGAGCGTTACCGCATTACCGCTGACGCATTCCAAGCCGACCTTCGGCTACCTACTAGAGGGGCAGGGCAGGCGCATCGCCTACCTCACCGATACCGTCGGCGTGCCGGAAGCGAGTTGTGCCGAACTACAGCGCGCGCCGCTGGATCTGCTGGTGCTCGATTGCTCCACCGCACCGCAACCCGTCGCGCCACGCAACCACAACGACCTGACCCGTGCGCTGGAGGTCGTCGAGCGCCTGCAACCGACGCAAACTGTGCTGACCCATATCGGCCACAGCTTCGATGCCTGGCTGCTGGAGCATCCCGACGCCTTGCCGCCATGCGTGACGCTGGCAAGCGATGGTCTGGTGTTGTGAGTCCACGCTGCTATCTGTAACCAAAGTTTTCAGATTCGCCGGGCTTGCCGTTACAGTGCTGGGCCTTCCAACGTGTTTGCCGCCAGCCAAGAGGTTGCATGAACGCCCGCCGCATTACCCTGTTGTTGTGTACGGCCGAGACCCTTGGCATGGCCGGTTTCGCCCTGTTCGCCGCGCTGCTACCGCAATTCCAGTCACTCTGGGGTTTGAGCAATACCGAGGCCGGCTGGATCGGCGGCGGCTTCTTTCTTGGCTATATGCTTGCCGTGCCTGTGCTCACCGGCCTGACCGACCGTCACGACGCCCGGCTGATCTACCTGGCGGCCATGCTGCTGACGGCCGTGGCCAGTGCCGGTTTCGTCTTTGCCGGTGGTTTCTGGTCGGCGCTGCTCTGGCGTGTGCTCGCCGGTATTGGCCTGGCCGGCACCTACATGCCGGGGCTCAAGGCGCTGTCGGAACGTATCGACGGTGCCTCGCAGTCACGTGCCATCGCCTTCTACACCGCCAGTTTTGGCCTGGGTACAGCTCTGTCTTTCACCCTGTCTGGCGAGCTGGCCAAGCTCGGCGGCTGGCAACTGCCGGCGTTGCTCAGTGGTGCCTGCGCACTACTGGCCTGGGGGCTGGTGTACTGGGGGCTGGCGCCGAAAGCGGTCGAGGCACATGCGCCGCGCAATCTGCTGGATCTGGCGCCGTTGAGAAATCGTGCGGTGCTGGCTTACTGCCTGGCCTATGCGATGCACAACCTGGAGCTATTCGCCCTGCGTGCCTGGCTGGTGGCCTTCGTGGTGTTCTCCGGGCATCAGCAGGGCGTCGATCCCTGGCTATCGGGCACCTGGGTGGCGATGCTGGCGACGCTCATCGGTATGCCGTCGAGCATCCTCGGCAATGAACTGGCGCTGCGTTTCGGGCGTCAGCGCTGGCTGATCGGTGTGATGCTTAGCTCCGCGCTGCTGGCCGCCGTGGTCGGCCTGGGCGCGGCGCTGCCGTTCTGGGCGATGCTGGGGCTGATTCTGATCTACGCAGTGACCGTCACCGCCGACTCGGCTTCGTTGACCGCCGGATTGGTCAGCGTCGCCCCGGCCAGCCACCGTGGCGCGGCGATGGCGCTGTATTCCTGTACCGGCTTTACCGGCGCGTTCCTAGGTCCGTTGCTGTTCGGCATGACTCTGGATGCTTTGGGCGATCAGCAGTTGCTCGGCTGGTGGGCGGCGTTCGCGCTGATGGGCCTGTTGCTGACCCTCGGGCCGCTGGCGTTGTGGTGGGCGGGTAAAGGGCGCGAGGAACGCTCGCGCCTCTGAGTCAGGGCTACCGGGCCTGTGTGGTGGATTTTACGCTTTGCTGCCCAGCGTCTCGGCCTTGCGCAGCCAGCTCTGGCGTTGTTCTTCGCTGGACGGGCGCACCGGGGCGAACTCGCTCAGGCGCCGCGTTTTGATCCCGCAGAAACCGAGGATGGTACGCACCATCTGTCGGTGCGCCGGGGCACCGTAGATCCAGCGGAAATACCAGCGTGGCGTGTCCATGGTCACCAGCAGGTCAGCGCTGCGCCCGCTGAGCAGTTTGTCCCAGAGTTGCGAGCGGTTGCGGTACTTGAAGGCGAAACCGGGCAGGAACACCCGGTCGAAGAAGCCCTTGAGCAGCGCAGGAATGCCGCCCCACCAGACGGGGTAGACGAACACCAGGTGCTCGGCCCAGTGAATCAGACGCTGAGCTTCGAGCAGGTCCGGCTCCAGATTCTGGCTCTGCTCGTAACCTTCACGCAGGATTGGGTCGAACTGCATTTCGCCCAGTCTGAGCTGGCGCACCACGTGCCCCTTGCTACGTGCTCCCAGGCTGTAGGCCTCGGCCAGGGCGTGGCAGAGGCTGTCCTTCTTGGGGTTGCCGAGAATCAGCAGGATGCGTTTGCCATCGCCTTCCAGCGGTGTGGCGCCACTCTTGCCTTCAGTCATGCCGCCCGGCTCCGAGCATGTCCTGCGGTCGTACCCATTGGTCGAACTCCTCTTCGTTCAGGTAGCCGAGCTGCAGTGCGGCCTGGCGTAGCGTGCTGCCTTCGGCGTAGGCCTTCTTGGCGATTTCGGCGGCTGTGTCATAGCCGATGTGGGGGTTGAGCGCTGTCACCAGCATCAAGCCGTTTTCCAGGTGCGCAGCCATTTGCGCGGCATCCGGCTGCAGGTCGGCGACGCAATGCTGCTGGAAGTTGCGGCAGCCATCGGTGAGCAGGCGGATCGATTGCAGCAGGTTGTGGATGATCACCGGCTTGAATACGTTGAGCTGCAGGTGGCCCTGGCTGGCGGCGAAGCTGATGGTCGCGTCGTTGCCCAGCACCTGACAGGCCAGCATCGACAGCGCTTCGCACTGGGTCGGATTGACCTTGCCAGGCATGATCGAACTGCCCGGCTCGTTGGCTGGCAGGCGCACTTCGGCGAAGCCGGCGCGCGGGCCGGAGCCGAGCAGGCGCAGGTCGTTGGCCAGCTTCATCAGGGCCACGGCCAGAGTCTTCAGCGCGCCGGAGAGCTGCACCAGCGGCTCGTGGCCGGACAGCGCGGCGAACTTGTTCGGGGCGCTGGTCAGCGGCAGGCCGGAGAGTGCGGCCAGTTCAGCAGCGATGGCTTCGGCGAAACCGGCTGGTGCGTTCAGCCCGGTGCCGACGGCAGTACCGCCCTGGGCCAGCTCGCAGACGGCGGGCAGGGCAGCGCGAATCGCGGCCTCGGCATGGCCGAGTTGGGCGACGAAGGCCGACAGCTCCTGGCCGAAGGTGATGGGGGTGGCGTCCATCATATGGGTGCGCCCGGTCTTGACCAGGTTGGTGTGGCGCTGCGCCTGTTCCTGCAGGCCGTCACGCAGTTCGGCCAGCGCCGGCAGCAGGGCGTGGCGAACGCCCTGCACAGCGGCGATGTGCATGGCAGTAGGGAAGCAGTCGTTGGAGCTTTGCGCGCGGTTGACGTGATCGTTGGGGTGCACCGGGGTCTTGCCGCCGCGTTGGCCGCCGGCCAGTTCGTTGGCTCGGCCGGCGATCACCTCGTTGACGTTCATGTTGCTCTGCGTGCCGCTGCCGGTTTGCCAGACCACCAGGGGGAATTGCGCGTCGTGCTGGCCTTCGAGCACTTCGTCGGCAGCCTGTTCGATCAGTCGGGCGATATCCGCCGGCAGCTCGCCGCTGCGGCTGTTGACCCGTGCCGCGGCTTTCTTGATCAGCGCCAAAGCATGCAACACGGCCAGCGGCATGCGCTCCTGGCCGATGGCGAAGTTGATCAGCGAGCGCTGGGTCTGCGCGCCCCAGTAGGCGTCGTTAGGGACTTCGATGGGGCCGATGCTGTCGGTTTCGGTGCGGCTCATGGCGTTCTCCGGGGCAAGTGCAAGGTTGCTGGCAGTTTAGGTCGCGCCACCGAAGACTGGTTCCACAACTTATCTATCAGGTTGATTGGAGCCTTTGAAAGAGCAACTACCAGCGGGCGTGGGTTTCACCCAGCCAGCCCAGTGCTCCGTCTACCGGTACGCGCTCGCCTTTAGGGCCGCGCAGTACGCCGTCGTAATGACCGAAGCGCTGCACTGTGTTGGCGTGGAACGGACCGAGTTTGGGGCAGGCCTTGTGCAGTTGGCGGGGCGTGAAGCGCAGGGCCACGCGATCATCTTCACTGTCCAGACGCCAAGGAGCCAGCGGCGCCTGCGAGCTGCGCTCGATATGCAGGGGGCTGTCGAGCAATTGCACTTCACCGCCGAACCACAGGGAATTTTCCGACAGGCCGCTGTGATCGAGCCAGCCAGCACCGAAGTTACCGGCGATGCCGCCCGCTGCAGCGAAGGCCGCGCGCTGCCAGTAAGTGTTTAGCGGCCAGACACCGCGACCGAAGTCCAGTGCGGCGAAGCTCTGGCCCGGCATGCAGCTGTAATGCTTGCCGCCCAACTGCAGACTGCCGGCGGTGGGCAGGCCAAGCTGGCGGCAGGTGGCGTGAAAGCCGCCATTCTGCAGGGGTGCGACCAGATTGACCGATTGCAGATGGGCAGGGCGCTGAATGTCCAGGGCAACCTGTAGGGGCTGGCCGCCGATATCCGGGGCGGCAGCGGTGAGGCGCAGGCGTCCGGGGTGCTCATCGATGCGCAGTTGCAGGCGAGAGTGGCTGAAGGAGTGACTCTCCAGTGGCAGGTCTGGCAGTTGGCAGCCCAGAGCGAAGGGGCGGAGCTGGGTATGGGCGACGGCCTGGCCGGTGTCCAGGTCGAGGAAGTAGGCGGCGCCGTAGCCGAGGTAGTCGAGGTCAGCCAGGGTCAGCGAGAGCATCCACTGCGGCGTGGTGATGCACCAGTGATTCCAGCGTTTGCGCCGCCCGGCGTGGCCATGCAGGGTACAGTCCACCTGCGGTCGATTGGACCAACCAATGGCCTCGTCCAGCAATCGGCCTTTGCTGTCGCAAAGCGGCTGGAGCGGAAGGGGCGCGTGTGAGGTGAGGCTGGTCATTGGGCACGTCCGTGTGTGTGCGCGGGCTGGCGATCAGTTGCCGGCTCTTGAGGTGCGCACGCCTTGTTGAATAATAGTGGGGAGGTCGCAAAGAATGCCGAGCCCACCCGAGCATGAGCAAGTACTGGCATTTTGGCAACTGACCAGTGGGTGCGCCCGTCAACATGACGGGTGTGAGCCAGCGCACAACGCGCATCGCTTGAGGGATTTCCGCACAGGGCACAAAATGCCGCCTTCGTAGTCTACCCAGACTCATTCACAACCTCTGGACGCTCTCCATGCTCCGTTTTTCCAAACTCTGCACCGCCGTTTTGCTCAGCGCGAGCGCATCCCTGGCCATGGCCGATGCTGCCAGTCACGCCGCCGATGCCGAGCGCTTTCTCAAGCTGGCTCACGCCGACAAGCTGACCGTGCCGGTCTACGGCCAGGTGCAGCAGATGTTCGCCCAGCGTTTCGCCGAGGCGCCGAATGGCAAGAAAGCGGTGCTCGAGAGTTATCAGGCCAAGGCCAATACCGCGCTGGACAAGGCGGTCGGCTGGGACAAGCTCAAGCCGGACATGGTCAAGCTCTACACCAGCAACTTCAACGAACAGGAGCTCAAGGACCTGATCGCCTTCTACGAGTCGCCGCTGGGACAGAAGGTACTGCAGAAAATGCCGACTCTCACCGCACAGTCCGCGCAGATCACCCAGAGCAAGCTGGAGTCCGCCGTGCCTGAGGTGAACAAGTTGCTGGCCGACATGAGCAACGAGCTCGGCCTGCCTAAACAGCCCTGATGGAGCCCAAGATGTCCAAGCAAGACCTGATCGTCACCGCCCTGGCCGCGCTGCAACCCGAGCACCTCGAAGTGCTGGACGAGAGCCATATGCACAGCCGCGGTCTGGAAACCCACTACAAGGCGGTGATCGTCAGCCCGGCGTTTGCCGGCCTGAATGCGGTCAAGCGGCATCAGAAAGTGTATGCGACGGTCGGCGAGCTGATGGGACAGATCCATGCCTTGGCGCTGCATACCTACACCCTGGAGGAGTGGGCGGCGCAGGGCGTGGCGCCGGCTTCGCCGACCTGCCGCGGCGGTCATTGATGTAGCTCGGTTGTAATCAGGGGGAACCCGTTGGCAATTCCCGGATTGCATCCGGGCTACGTGACAGGCTGTCGCGGCTTGTCGCCAAGCCACCCCGGCGAATCCCTGCTTTGCTACAATCCGTCCGCGCCGGCCCACGCCGGCGCTTTCGTTTAGATTCTCGATCCAGCGAGCGGGAGCCATGCAAGGCGCTACGTTAGTAACGCAGCACGGCCGACGCGCAGCTGATCGAGGGCCAGTCCGCCCTTTACGTGGGCGACTACTGAGAGAATATTCATGACCGACAAGATCGTCGTCGCGGCGCTGTATAAATTCGTCTCCCTGCCGGACTACCAGGCGCTGCGCGAACCCCTGCTGCAAACCCTCATCGATAACGACATCAAGGGCACCCTGTTGCTCGCCGAGGAGGGTATCAACGGCACCGTTTCTGGCACCCGTGCCGCTATCGATGCACTGCTCGCCTGGTTCCGCCTGGACGCCCGTCTGGCCGATGTCGACCACAAGGAATCCTATTGCGATGAGCAGCCGTTCTATCGCACCAAGGTCAAGCTGAAGAAAGAGATCGTCACTCTCGGCGTACCTGGCGTCGACCCCAACCAGCGCGTCGGTACCTACGTCGAGCCGCAGGACTGGAACGCCCTGATCAGCGACCCTGAAGTGCTGTTGATCGATACCCGCAACGACTACGAAGTGGCCATCGGCACCTTCGAGGGCGCCATCGACCCGAAGACCAAGTCGTTCCGCGAATTTCCCGAGTACATCCGCGAGCACTTCGACCCGAGCAAGCACAAGAAGGTGGCGATGTTCTGCACCGGCGGTATCCGCTGCGAGAAGGCCTCCAGCTACATGCTCGGCGAGGGTTTCGAAGAGGTCTATCACCTCAAGGGCGGCATTCTCAAATACCTCGAGGAGGTGCCACAGGAAGAGACCAAGTGGCAGGGCGACTGCTTCGTCTTTGACAATCGCGTGACCGTACGCCATGACCTGTCTGAAGGCGATTACGATCAGTGTCACGCCTGCCGCACGCCGATCTCCGTGGAAGAGCGCCAGTCCGAGTTCTACAGCCCTGGCGTCAGTTGCCCGCATTGCTGGGATTCGCTGCCGGAGAAGACCCGTGAAGGCGCCCGCGCACGGCAGAAACAGATCGAACTGGCCCGTGCGCGCAATCAACCGCACCCCATCGGCCGCGACCCCCGCCAACTGAACGAGGCCTGACCATGGCTAGCCGCCTGCTCTACGTGATGGATCCGATGTGCTCCTGGTGCTGGGGTTTTGCACCGGTAATCGAAACCCTCGTCGAGCAGGCGGCCGCTGCCGATGTGCCGCTGCAAATCGTGGTAGGCGGCTTGCGCCGTGATCAGGTGGCTGTCGATGCCGCCGCACGGGTGCGTTACCTGGGCTACTGGCAGGCGGTCAATGCCAGCACCGGACAACTGTTCGACTTCGAGCGCGGCCTGCCGGAAGGGATGGTGTATGACACCGAACCTGCCTGCCGCGCGTTGGTCACTGCACGTAATCTCGATGCGCAGAGCGCCTGGACACTGCTCAAGCTGATTCAGCAAGCCTTCTACACCGAAGGGGCCGACGTCACCCAGGCCAGCGTGTTGGTGCAACTGGCCGAGCAGGCGGGCATCCCGCGCATCGAGTTTGCCGAGGCCTTCGACAGCCAGGCCATGGAGGACGCGACCGCCGCCGATTTCACCTGGGTGCAGGACCTGGGCATCGCCGGCTTCCCCACGCTGCTGGCCGAGCGCGATGGCCAACTGGCGCTGCTGACCAACGGCTATCAGCCGCTCGAGGTGTTATCGCCGCTGCTGGGGCGCTGGCTGGAGCGCGCCGCCAATGCCTGATCGGTTGAGCTGGGCAGAAATTCGTCGCCTGGCCCTGCGTCACAAAAAAGCGCTGATCCTGGCCAATCTAGTCGCCGTGCTGGCGACCCTGTGCAGTGTGCCGATCCCATTGCTGTTGCCGTTGCTGGTCGACGAAGTGCTGCTGAACGACGGCGATGCGGCGCTCAAGGTGATGGACAACTTCCTCCCGACCGAGTGGGAAACAGCAGCCGGCTATATCGGCCTGATGCTGGTGCTGACCCTGCTGCTGCGCGGCTCGGCGCTGATCTTCAACGTCTTGCAGGCGCGGCTGTTCGCCAGGTTGTCGAAGGACATCGTCTACCGCATCCGCATGCGTCTGATCGAGCGGCTCAAACGCATTTCCCTTGGCGAGTACGAGAGCCTGGGCGGCGGCACCGTGACCACCCACCTGGTCACCGATCTGGACACCCTGGACAAGTTCGTCGGCGAGACCCTGAGCCGCTTTCTGGTGGCGATCCTGACCCTGGTCGGCACCTCGGCCATCCTGATCTGGATGCACTGGCAGCTGGCCTTGCTGATTCTGCTGTTCAACCCGCTGGTGATCTACGCCACCGTGCTGCTGGGCAAGAAGGTCAAGCGCCTGAAGAAGTTGGAGAACGACAGTACCTCGCGCTTCACCCAGGCACTGACCGAGACCCTTGAGGCGATTCAGGAAGTGCGCGCCGGCAACCGCCAGGGCTACTTCCTCGGCCGCCGCGGCGGCCGGGCGCGCGAGGTGCGCGACTATGCCGTTGCCTCGCAATGGAAAAGCGACGCGTCGAACCGTGCCAGCGGCCTGCTGTTCCAGTTCGGTATCGACGTGTTCCGCGCGGCGGCGATGCTCACCGTGCTGTTCTCCGACCTGTCCATCGGCCAGATGCTCGCGGTATTCAGCTACCTGTGGTTCATGATCGGTCCAGTGGAGCAGTTGCTCAGCCTGCAGTACGCCTTCTATGCCGCAGGTGGCGCGCTGACGCGGATCAACGAGCTGCTGGCACGTAAGGACGAGCCGCAGTACGACGGGCGCGTCGACCCTTTCAAGGGGCGCGACACGGTCGGTATCGAGGTGCGCGGGCTGACCTTCGGCTATGGCGACGAGCCGGTGTTGGATCGGCTCGATCTGTCCATCGGCCCGGGCGAGAAGGTGGCCATCGTTGGTGCCTCGGGCGGAGGCAAGAGCACTCTGGTGCAGTTGCTGCTGGGTCTGTACACGCCGCAGGCCGGGAGCATTCGCTTCGGCGGCAGCGCGCTGGAGGAGATCGGCCTGGACTGCGTACGCGACAACGTCGCGGTGGTGCTGCAGAACCCGGCACTGTTCAACGACACGGTGCGCGCCAACCTGACCATGGGCCGCGAGCGCAGCGATGAGGCCTGCTGGCAGGCGCTGCGCATCGCCCAACTGCACGACACCATTGCGCAACTGCCGCAAGGGCTGGACAGCGTGGTCGGGCGAAGCGGCGTGCGTTTGTCCGGCGGCCAGCGCCAGCGCCTGGCCATTGCCCGTATGGTGCTGGCCGAGCCCAAGGTGGTGATCCTCGACGAGGCCACCTCGGCACTGGATGCCGCCACCGAGTACGCCTTGCACGAAGCGCTGGCGCAGTTCCTTGAAGGCCGCACCACGCTGATCATCGCTCACCGCCTGAGTGCGGTGAAGCAGGCCGATCGCGTGCTGGTGTTCGACGGCGGCAGCGTGGCCGAGGATGGCGACCACCAGCAACTGATCGCAGAAGGTGGGCTGTACGCCAAGCTTTACGGGCATTTGCAGCAGGGCTGAGTCGTGGGGTGCGCCGTGCGCATCGCAGCGATCAGGATTTTCGGGAAATTCTTCGCGGCTGAAGCCGCTCCCACAAGGTTTCGCTGCTGCACTGACAGGCTTCCCCCCGTTCTGTGGGAGGCGCTTCAGCGGCGACGCTCTAGCTCAGTCATGGCTCATCAGCGCTTCGCTTAACTCCTCGAACAGCGTCTGCACCGAGCGCAAGGCACGGCAGTCTGGGCGGGTCAGCAGCCAGAGTTCGGTGTCGCAGCCAGCCAGTGGTGGGCCGAGCGGCTTGAGTTCGGGGTGGGCGTGCAGCACGAAGTCGGGCAGGGCGGCGACACCCAGTCCAGCGCGTGCCAGTTGCGCCACGGCGTACATGCTGCTGCAACGGTAGTTGGGGGTGACGCCCGGCAATTCGCGCAGGCGCCAGAGTACCGTGGCGTGGTCCGGCATCGCCTCGTCCGGGGCGATCCAGCTCTGCCGCGCCAGGTCGCTGCGATCCTGATCATCGTCACGGGCGCAAACGACGTAGGAAACCTTGGCCAGACGCCGGCCCACCAGGTGCTCCGGCGGCTCATTGGTCAGGCGCAGGGCCAGGTCGGCATCGCGCCGGCTGAGGTTGGCGAAGTCGTTGGAGGTCACCAACTCCAGCGCCAGGGCCGGGTAATTGGGCATGAAACGCGCCATTGCCGGTAGCAGCAGGCTGCTCAATACAGCATCGGTGCAAGTCAGGCGTACCGTGCCGCTGACCACCTGCTTGCCCAGTTCCAGCGCCACGCGGGCGGCATCCAGTGCCTGTTCGGCACGCTCTGCCTGCTCGGCCAGGGCCCGAGCGGTTTCGCTGGGCTCATAACCGCGTCGACTCTTCTCGAACAGCGCCACCCCCAGAGCGGCTTCCAGCCGGCGCACGGCACGGAACACTGTGGACACGTCGACCTGCATCAATTCTGCCGCCCGCGCCAGGGAGCGACCACGCACCAGGGCGAGCACCAGAGAGAGGTCGGTATGGTCGATCTGATATTGCATGGCTGCAATCTCTGCTTGTCTATTCGCCAATTATTATTGCGCAAGCGCCATCTTATAGTGGCAGGGAGACGGTCATGCAAGAGGGGATAGGCGTATGTACAGCAAGTGTCGAGTCAAGGTCGCCCTGGTAGGTGATTACAGTGCGGCAGTTACCGCGCACCGTGCCATTCCAGAGGCGCTACGCCTGGCTGGTGAAGCGCTGGGAGTGGCGGTCGAATATGACTGGCTGGCCACTGAGCGTATTCTCGATGACGCGACCTTGCAGGCCTATGACGGCATCTGGTGCGTGCCGGGCAGTCCGTATGTTGCTACCGAGGGTGCGCTGCGCGCGATCCGTTTCGCCCGCGAGCAGGGCGTGCCATTTCTCGGCACCTGCGGTGGCTTCCAGCACGCGCTGCTGGAATACGCACGCAATCAGCTGGGGTGGCAGGATGCCGAACACGCCGAGCTGTCGTCGCAAGCGAAGAACCCTCTGATCGCGCCGCTGAGCTGCGCCTTGCTGGATGTCAGCGAGCATGTGCACCTGGTTTCCGGTTCGCGTATCGCCGAGCTCTACGGTGTACGCGAGATCAGCGAGCAGTACCTGTGTCGCTACGGCCTTTCCGATGCCTTCGTCGAGCCGCTGATGGCGCAGGCGCTGAAGGCTTCCGGGCATGACGAGGCGGGTGCCGTGCGTGCCATCGAGCTGGAAGATCATCCGTTCTTCATCGCCACCCTGTTCCAGCCCGAGCGTGCGGCGCTGGAAGGGCGCCTGCCGCCGCTGGTCGCCGGCCTGGTTGGTGCCTGCGCGGTGCAGTCGGTGCATGAGGCGCAGCAGGAAGCAGTGGCTTGATCGCGGCCACGCCGGAGCCACCCTATTACGTGGTGATGTTCACCTCGGAGCGTACCGACGTGGACACCGGTTATGCCGAGGCGGCACAGCGCATGCTGGCGTTGGCCGCACAGCAGCCCGGCTTTCTCGGCGTGGAGTCGGCGCGCAGCGACGGCCTGGGCATCACCCTGTCCTATTGGCAGAGCGAAGAGGCCATTCGCGGCTGGCGCGAGCATGCCGAGCACAGCGCCGTTCGCGAGCAGGGACGCACCGACTGGTACGCCGCCTTCACCACTCGCGTGGCCAAGGTCGAACGCGCCTACACATTCTCGCGCCCAAGCTGAGTGATAGTGGCAAGCCGGCTGACCGTCGTGTAAGGATTATTTTACGGTTGCCAGGGCGTTGCCTGCCTTGCCTGAAAGGCGTAAGGAAAATTTGCCACTGCTGATCGCGGCTAACGTGTCTAAGTGTCGCAAGCCATCTTGAGAGCGCGTCTGCGCTCGGTTGTCATGGGGTTGTCCGCAACGCATTCGTGCGCTGCCATAACAATGACAATCAGGAGGCGAGATGAACGCCGTGGCTAAGATCGAGCAGCACAACCCCATCGGAACCGACGGTTTCGAGTTTGTCGAATTCACCGCACCGAATGCCGAAGGTATCGAGCAACTGCGCCAGTTGTTCACCGCCATGGGCTTCACCGAAACCGCCAAGCACCGCTCCAAAGAGGTGTGGTTGTTTCAGCAGAACGACATCAACATCGTGCTCAACGGCAGCCCTACCGGCCACGTGCGCGCCTTCGGCGAAAAGCATGGCCCCAGTGCCTGCGCCATGGCCTTCCGGGTCAAGAATGCGGCCCAGGCTGCGGCTTATGTCGAACAGCAGGGCGCAACGCTGGTGGGCAGCCACGCCAACTTCGGTGAGCTGAACATCCCCTGCGTCGAAGGTATCGGTGGCTCGCTGCTGTATCTGGTTGACCGTTATGGCGACAAGAGCATCTACGACGTCGACTTCGAGTACATCGAAGGCCGCAGCGCCAATGACAACGCCGTCGGCCTGCAATGCATCGATCACCTGACCCACAACGTGCGCCGCGGGCAGATGGACGTCTGGTCCGGCTTCTACGAGCGTATCGCCAATTTTCGCGAGATCCGCTACTTCGATATCGAAGGCAAGCTCACCGGCCTGTTCTCCCGAGCCATGACCGCGCCGTGCGGCAAGATCCGCATCCCGATCAACGAGTCGGCCGATGACAAGTCGCAGATCGAGGAGTTCATCCGCGAGTACCACGGCGAAGGCATCCAGCACATCGCCCTGAGCACCGACGACATCTACGCCACCGTCCGCCAACTGCGCGCCAATGGCGTCGACTTCATGACCACCCCGGACACCTACTACGAGAAGGTCGACAGCCGCGTCGCCGGTCATGGCGAGCCGACGGACGTATTGCGTGAGCTGAACATCCTGATCGATGGTGCGCCCGGCGATGACGGCATCCTGCTGCAGATTTTCACCAACACGGTGATCGGCCCGATCTTCTTCGAGATCATCCAGCGCAAGGGCAACCAGGGTTTCGGCGAGGGCAACTTCAAGGCGCTGTTCGAATCGATCGAGGAAGACCAGCTGCGTCGCGGCGTGATCGCCGAGGAGTGATGCCATGAGCCGCCAATGGATCCGCTTTCCCCTGCGTGAAGGCGAGTGCTCGCGCCAGGCGCACTGCGACCTGCCGCAGGGCACCTACGAGCGCGAGATGGGCCGCGAAGGCTTCTTCGGCCCCACTGCGCACCTGCACCACAAGCATCCGCCGACCGGCTGGATCGACTGGGAAGGCCCGCTGTGTCCGCACGCGTTCAACTTCAACAACATTCCCAGCGAGCGCGACTGCCCGCTGGCGGCGCCGCTGACGCTGCACAACGCCGACGTCAAGCTGCGCGTGTGGCGCACCCACGGCGCGATGCGCCATCTGGTGCGCAATGCCGACGGCGATGAGTTGCTGTTCGTCCACGAGGGCAGTGGGCATTTCTACTGCGATTTCGGCCATCTGGAGTACCGCGACGGCGACTACCTGCTGATCCCCCGTGGCACCGCCTGGCGTATCGAGGCCAGCACGCCGAGTTACTTCCTGCTGATCGAGAACACCGATGGTGCGTATCAGTTGCCGGACAAGGGCCTGCTCGGCCCGCAGGCGATCTTCGACCTGGCGGTGCTGGAGCACCCGTATATCGACGAAGCCTTCAAGGCGCAGCAGGACGAGAACACCTGGCAGATTCGCATCAAGCGGCGCGGCCAGATCAGCACCGTGACCTACCCCTACAACCCGCTGGATGTGGTCGGCTGGCATGGCGACAACACCGTGGTGCGCCTGAACTGGCGCGACATCCGCCCGCTGGTCAGCCATCGCTACCACCTGCCGCCGTCGGTGCACACCACCTTCGTCGCCAATGGCTTCGTGATCTGCACCTTCACCCCGCGTCCGGTGGAGTCCGACCCCGGCGCGCTCAAGGTGCCGTTCTTCCACAACAACGACGACTACGACGAAGTGCTGTTCTACCACCGTGGCAACTTCTTCAGCCGCGACAACATCGAGCAGGGCATGGTCACCCTGCACCCGTGCGGCTTCCCCCATGGGCCGCACCCCAAGGCACTGAAGAAGAGTCAGATCGACCCGGCCACTTTCATCGACGAGGTGGCGGTGATGATCGACACCCGCCGCGCCCTGGAAGTGAGCGATGCCGCTGCTGCGGTGGACGTGGCCGAGTACGTCAATTCCTGGCGTGCGCCGGGTCTGTAGGGTTAAACGACGCTGTGGGAGCGAGCTCTGCTCGCGAAGCTTTTTGTTCGGTCAGGGTTCGCGAGCAGAGCTCGCTCCTACCTCAGAATTCGAAGGATTATCGATGAAACTTGCATCACTGAACCAAGGCCGCGATGGCGTGCTGATCGTCGTTTCCCGCGATCTCACCCGTGCCGTCGTTGTGCCGCAGATCGCTTTCACCCTGCAGGCTGCGCTGGACGACTGGGCTGTGGCCCGGCCCAAGCTCGAAGCGGTCTATCAGCGCCTCAACGACGGCATGGAAGAGGGCGCTTTCGCCTTCGATCAGGCCGCCTGTCACAGCCCGCTGCCGCGTGCCTATCACTGGGCCGACGGCAGCGCCTACGTCAACCACGTCGAGCTGGTACGCAAGGCACGCGGCGCCGAGATGCCCGAATCCTTCTGGCATGATCCACTGATGTACCAGGGCGGCGCCGATGCCTTCATCCCGCCGCACAGTCCGATCAGCCTGGCCGACGAAGCCTGGGGCATCGACTTGGAGGCCGAGCTGGCGGTGATTACCGACGACGTGCCGATGGGCGCCACATCGGCCGAAGCGGGCGGCCATATTCGTCTGCTGATGCTGGTCAACGATGTGTCGCTGCGCAACCTGATCCCCGGCGAACTGGCCAAGGGCTTTGGTTTCTACCAGAGCAAACCGTCGTCGAGCTTCTCCCCGGTGGCCATAACCCCGGACGAGCTGGGCGAGAGCTGGAAGGACGGCAAGGTGCATCGGCCGCTGGTGTCGCATATCAACGGCGCGCTGTTCGGCCAGCCGAACGCCGGCGTCGATATGACCTTCAACTTCCCGACTCTGGTGGCTCACGCAGCCAAGACACGACCGCTGGGCGCGGGCACCATCATCGGCTCGGGCACCGTGTCGAACTACGACCGCAGCGCCGGTTCGAGCTGCCTGGCAGAGAAACGCATGCTGGAGATCGTCGAGTCGGGCGAGGCGAAGACGCCGTTTCTCAAGTTCGGCGACCGGGTGCGCATCGAGATGTTCGACGTAGCCGGGCAGAGCATCTTCGGCGCCATCGATCAGGTGGTGCAGCGCTACGACGCCCGCTGATTCGTAGGAGCGGCTTTAGCCGCGATTCGTCTGAAGTCGCTGAAAGCATCGCGGCTGAAGCCGCTCCTACCAAGTCGCGTTTCGAAAGGAATCCGCAATGCTGAAACTCTACGGCTACTGGCGCTCCAGCGCCGCCTACCGCGTGCGCATCGCCCTCAACCTGAAGGGCCTGGCTTACCAGCAAGTGCCGGTGCATCTGCTCAAGGACGGCGGCCAGCAGCACGGCGCCGACTACCGCGCGCTGAACCCGCAGGGCCTGTTGCCGCTGCTGGTGGACGAAGAAAACGGCGGCGTGCGCATCGCCCAGTCGCTGGCGATCATCGAGTACCTCGAAGAAATCTTCCCGGTGCCGGCGCTGCTGCCGGCTGATCCGGCCGAGCGTGCCCAGGTGCGTGCGCTGGCGCTGCACCTTGCCTGCGACGTGCACCCGCTGAACAACCTGCGCGTGCTGCAGTACCTGTCCAGCGAACTGGGTGCCGGCGACGAGGCGAAGAACGCCTGGTACCGGCACTGGGTCGCGCTCGGTCTAACCGCCGTGGAGGAGGGCCTGGCTGCATTCGACGGTCGCCTGTCGCTCGGCGACCGGCCTGGATATCTGGAAGCCTGCCTGATTCCGCAGCTGTATAATGCGCGGCGTTTTAACTGTGACCTTGCCGCGTACCCACGCATTGTCGCCATGGCGGCGCGCTGTGAACCCCTGGAGGCCTTCCAACTGGCCGCACCGGAGGCACAAGCCGACGCTCAGTGACACCTTCGGCTTCACCCAAGCCTTGCATTCCGCTGCGCCACAAGCGCGGCGGGTCCGATTCCGTCACAGATAAAAACAAACAGGTGACGCATGACCCGTGAAAAACCGAAGAACCTCTGGCTCTCGCGCTGGGGCTTCATCCTCGCAGCAACCGGCTCGGCCGTCGGCCTGGGCAATATCTGGAAATTTCCTTACATCACTGGCGAGTACGGCGGCGGCGCCTTCGTGCTGATGTACCTGGCGTGCATCCTGGCCATCGGCATTCCGGTAATGATGACCGAGATCGCCATCGGCCGCCGTGGCCGCGGCAGCCCCATCGACGCCATCGGCCGCGTGGTCCGTGAGAACGGTGGCAACCCGCTGTGGAAGGCCGTTGGCGGTATGGCCATGCTCGCCGGTTTCATGATCCTGTGCTTCTACGTGGTCGTTGCCGGCTGGGCTTTCGCCTATACGTGGAAGATGCTCGACGGTTCGTTGGCGGCCACCAGCGTCGAAGCACTGGGTGGGGTGTTCGAGGCGCACAACGCCAATCCCTGGCAACTCGGTGGCTGGAGCGTACTGGTGGCGCTACTGACGTTGTGGATCGTCGCCAAGGGCGTGCAGAAAGGCATCGAGAATGCCGTGCGCTGGATGATACCGGGTCTGGCGTTGATGCTGGTGGCGCTGGTCGGCTATGCGTTCACCAGTGGCAGTTTCAGCGCAGGCTTCGGGTTCCTCTTCCACTTCGATGCCTCGAAGATCACCGGCGAAGCACTGTTGGCGGCATTGGGACACGCCTTCTTCACCCTGAGTCTGGCCTCGGGCGCCATCCTCACCTACGGCTCCTACATCCCGGATGGTCAATCCATCGCGCGGACCACCTTCATCGTCGCTCTCTGCGATACCTGCGTGGCGCTGCTGGCCGGTCTGGCGATCTTCCCGATCATCTTCGCCAACGGCATGAGCCCCAGTGCCGGGCCGGGGCTGATTTTCATGAGTCTGCCGCTGGCCTTCCAGCAGATGCCATTCGGTACTGCGTTCGGCGTCTTGTTCTTCGCCATGGTATCGATCGCGGCACTGACCTCGGCGATCTCGATGATCGAGGCCAGCGTGGCCTACCTGAACGAAAAGCACGGCATCAGCCGCCTGCGCGCTGCCATCGGGGCCGGCGTGGTGCTGCTGGTGATCAGCCTGCTGGCGATGCTGTCGTTCAACCTGCTGGCGGGCTGGACGCCGCTGGGCAAGAACTTCTTCGACTGGCTGGATTACCTCACCTCGCGCTGGATGATGCCGTTGGGTGGCATCTTCATGGTCGTACTCGCAGGCTACGCACTGCGCGGCGAGATCATGCGTGACGAGCTGGATCTGCCGCCGGCCGGTTATGCCCTGTGGCTGTTCATGGTGCGCTACGTCAGCCCGGTGCTGATCATGGTGGTGTTCCTGCATGCGCTGGGCTGGCTGATGTTCGACCCTGCACTGCAGTGGTACTGGATTGCCGGTGCCATCGGCCTGCTGGCTGTGGCTGGGGAGGTTCTGCGACCGAGGGTAGTACCGGCGCTTGCCGGGCGCTGATCGCGGCTCGAATCCAGAGGCGCAGCTTCGGCAGAAGCTGCGCCTTTTTTATTGCGATGAGCCAGAAACGGCGCCTCAGTAGGCGGTATTTCGCCATTTATTCGGCGTCAATAAGCGGATAGTTGCCTGTCTTGGCCATTTCATTGGCTATGCTGATAACCATGGGTTGGCTAATTGCCAGCACTCAAGCGGTGGCACTCTTTGCCGATAAACCGGACTCGACATGGCACAGCAGTTGCGTAGTCAGTCGACCAGGTCGCGCCCACGATGCGCGGCTGTATAAGAAGAATCTGGAGTCGCCGTTATGTTCAAGCCTGCCGCACGCTTTTTCGCCAATCTTGCCGTTGGCAAGAAACTCTTTATCGGTTTCGGCCTCGTGCTGTTGCTTACCGCCGCCATGACGGTCAGTGGCTATCTGGCGGTTCAAGCGGTACTACATGGGCATGAGCAGGTTGGGCAGTTGGCGCAGGTAAACCAGGAGATTCTCCAGGCGCGTCGTCTGGAACGCAGTTTCGCTATCGAACAGACCCAGGAGAGCGCAGAGCGTGTGCGCGAAAGCTTGCTTAAAGTACAGGGCATGCTGGAGCACCTGGGCAAGGATGCAACCGAAAGCACGCGTGTGCAGACTATGCAGCAGGCCACTGCCGAGTACCTGAAGCAGTTCGACAACTATGTCGAGCAGCAGGGTAAGGCCCGTGAGGCTCGCCAGGACATGCGCACTGCTGCTGGAGAAACCCGTGACCAGTTCGAGGTGATTGAGCTGGACATGTATGACGCCGTGCGTGAGCTGCGCCTGCAGGGTGATCGTCTGCGGGGTAGCGACCCCCTGACCCTGGCGGAAACCGCATCCGGCCTGAGCAAACGCATGCTCGACCTGCGCGGCCAGGAAAGCCTGTACATCATCGATGGCTCGCCCGAAGCGCTGGAAGAGTGGGAGTACGTCAGCGAAGACCTGCAGACCGTTGCCCGCAGCCTGACCGTCTGGCTCAACGATGATCAGAAAGCCTCTATCGAAACCGCCCTGCAGGCGTTGACTCTCTACCAGCGCTCCTTCCTCTACTACCAACAGCTGCGTGAGCAGAACCAGGCCACCGAGAAGGCCATGATCGAGCGCGCCCGCTCGGTCGTCGACCTGGCCGAGTCGGCCCAGGCCGGCGCCGAAACCCGGATGCTCGCCGACACTCAGCGCGCACTGGTGATGCTCGGCATCATGGGCTTGGCTGCCGTGGTGCTGGGCCTGTGTGCCTCGCTGCTGATCACTCGTCTGATCGTCGCGCCCCTGCGCCAGACCGTGACCTTCGCCCAGCGTATCGCCGCCGGTGACCTCAGCCAGGACATCCCTCAGGATCGCGGTGACGAAGTGGGCCAGTTGCTTGCCGCCATGCAGGACATGACCGTCAGCCTGCGCAATCTGGTTGGCCGTATTGGCGGTGGCGTCGGGCAGATCGCTGCGGCTGCCGAGCAACTGTCTGCGATCACCGCGCAAACCAGCGCCGGGGTGCAGACGCAGAAACTGGAAACCGAACAGACCGCTACCGCCATGCACCAGATGGCCGCCACCGTGCAGGAAGTGGCGCAGAACGCCGAGCAGGCCTCGCTTGCCGCACGCGATGCCGACCTGGAGGCGCAGCAGGGCAATCGCGTGGTGCAGCAGGCGGTTGATCAGATCGACAGTCTGGCCAGCGAAGTGGAACAGTCGGCCAAGGCCATCGCCGATCTGAACCAGGAAAGTGCGCGCATCGGCAGCGTGCTTGAAGTGATTCGCAACGTCGCTGAGCAGACCAACCTGCTGGCGCTCAACGCGGCCATCGAGGCGGCGCGAGCCGGCGAGCAGGGCCGTGGTTTCGCTGTGGTCGCCGATGAGGTACGGGCACTGGCCAAGCGTGCTCAGGAGAGCACCGAGGAGATCGAAAGCCTGATCGCCGGCCTGCAACGCATGGCCAAAGGCGCGGTGCAGCAGATGGACAGCAGTCGTGATCTGACCCGGCGTACCGTCGAACTGGCCGGTGAAGCCGGCGATGCCCTAGGGCGTATCACCCAGGCGGTGAGCACCATCGAGCAGATGAACCAGCAGATCGCTGCTGCCGCCGAGGAGCAGAGTGCGGTGGCTGAGGCAATCAACGAAAGCGTCACCCGCGTGCGCGATATCGGTGAGCAGAGCGCCACTGCCAGCGAGCAGACCGCCGCGTCCAGTGCCGAGCTGGCTCGCCTGGGAGTGGAACTGCAGGGGATGGTGCGACAGTTTCGCACCTGAACCTGGTTAATACCGGACGCAGGATACGCTGTGCGCACCGGCACCTAATTGAGCATTCCCGTGCGAGCGCTCTGCGCAGCATGCAACGGCGTACCCTGCGACTGTAGGAGCGAGCTCTGCTCGCGAACCGAGGCGAGCACCAAGCTTCGCGAGCAGAGCTCGCTCCTACAGATTTAGGTTCAGGTTCAGGTTCGGGCTGGGCTGAAGCGCTGACCCGAGATCGCCGGATGGTAGAGCGGCTGGATCTTGTTGCCGGCGGGGTCCAGCAGGTGGAAGCTGCGTGCGCCGTCGCCATGGTCGAAGGGGCGATCCAGCAGTGTCACCCCACGCGCCTTGAGGTACTGGTACCAGGCATCCAGCTCCTCGACGCTGTCGACGATGAAACCGTAGTGATCGACCAGCGCTACGCCATGGCTCTCTGCATAGGCGCGGCCGAGCGAGAGGTTGTCATTGCCACAGGTCAGGTAGACCAGGTCCTCGTTGGCGCGGTGCAGCAACTGCATGCCCAGCACGTCCACGTAGAAACGCTCACACGCTTCCAGGTTGGGTACCAGCAGGGCCAGGTGGCGCAGGCCATTGAGGCGCGACGGGCGTTCGAGCATCTTTTTTGCACTCCATTATGTATACAGTTATTTTTCAAATATAAAACATAATGGAGTTTGCTGTGTACGTGCTATTGCTCAAGACCCAACTCAAACCCGGCAGTTTCGAGACGTTCATGGATGCCATGCGGATCAACGCCGCTGCTTCGGTGCGCGATGAACCGGGCTGCCTGACCTTCGATGTGATGCGTGACCGCAGTGATGCCGACTTAGTGTGGCTGTACGAGGTATATGTCGACGAGGCGGCTTTCGAGGCGCATACGCGAACTGCGCATTTCCTCGCGAGTCGGCCGCTGGTGGAGCCGCTGATCGAGCGTCAGGACGCCATCGAAGGCGATATGCTGGCGCTCAATCCGTCGCGTTGAGAAGAAGCTGCCCCTGTGCACCGCCAGCCGCTGCGAAGGCTTGGCCCGGTTAGGCTGTGCTGTGCGCCATCTGCACATCCAGCACCCGGATGCGCCCCGGCTCGGGGTAGTGCCAGTGCACGTCAAGATCCCAGAAGCGCGCGCCATAGCGGCGTTCCGGCTCTGGCTGTTGGTAGGCTGGGCGTGGGTCTTGCGCCAGGCATTGCTCGATCAGCTCCACCAGCGGTTCGTTCAGACGCAGCGCATGCTGGCGCGCCAACGGCAATGCATCGGCATGCCATTCCACCGGGATCAGGCGTGGCGCGCCATCGGCCATGGCGTTGTGCGCATCGCTCACGCAGTCGGCGTAGGGCACGTAGGGTTTGATGTCCAGCACGGGCGTGCCGTCGAGCAGATCGATGCCGGACAGGTACAGCCGGCCAGGTTCGACCTTGTCCAGGCGTACCACCGATTGGCCGATGCCATTGGGGCGATGGGTTGCACGGGTACTGAACACGCCCACCGACTGATTACCGCCCAGGCGTGGTGGGCGCACCTTTAGCCGTGGCTTGTCCTCCAGCGCCTGGTGAAACAGAAACAGCAGCCAGACATGGCTGACCTGTTCCAGTCCCTGCACGGCTTCACCTTGATCGAAGGGCGGCAACAGTTCCAGCACGCCGCGAGCGGCGGGAGCCAAGTGTGGCTGGCGGGGAATGGCGAACTTTTCCTTGAAGCAGGAACGCACGATACCGACAGGCGAAACCAGATGCTGCATGGCGTCCTCTTAGCGGCTGCGCACAGGCGCGTCGTGCGCTACCCGGCAGCCGGCATCGCGGAAGGGGCCGGTGAATCGAATCCAGCCGTCACCAGGGCTGACCTGGGCGCAGGTCAGGTGGCCGTCGACCTTGCTCTGCCAGAGGAAGAAGGGGGCTGGCGCGGCCAGGGCGGGCAGGCTCAGGGCAAGTAGGGCGGTGAGTAACAGGGTACGCATGAGGGTGGTCTCCAGAGCGTGACGGACACAGCCTAACACGGCCTCAGAAACGTTCCTTCTCACCCAGATAGCGCCACTGCCCGGAAGGCAGTTTGGCCATGGGTACGCCGCCGATACGGATGCGCTTCATGCTCAGCACTTTCAGGCCCAGCGCCGTGCAGATCTGCCGAAGCAGGTCAGGAGTCGGATTCTTCAGGGCGAGCGCAGACGCTGTTCGCTCTGCCAGCTGGCCTTGCACGGTGGGAACTGCGTGCCCTTGTGCAACCAGCCTTTCTTCAAGCGTTCCAGCGCGCTGGCGGGCGCCTCGCCGGCGACCTCGACCAGGTATTCCTGCTCCAGCTTGGCGGCATCCTCGCGCAGCTTGCGCTGTGTGCGCCAATCCTGGCTGAGCACCATCAGGCCGCTGGCGCCGGTCTGCAATGGCAGGCTCTGCTCCTGGCGCAGGAAGTGGCCATGCAGGATGCGCTGGGCGTGTGGGTCTTGTTCCCAGTGTCGTTCGCGCACCAGCAGGTGTTGCAACTGCGCGGCGTTACAGCCAGCCGCACCATGCACCAACAGGGTGACGGGCTCTACCGGCTCAAGTGTGGCATCCGGATGCAGCTCGATACGCTGATCTTCGATCTTGAATTGCGGCGCCTCGACCACCTGGCCGTCCACCGTCACCCAGCCGCCAGTGATGTACAGATCGGCCTCGCGGCGCGAGCAGCCGAACAGTTCGATGACGCGTTTGGACAGGCGGGTGGGTTCGCTCATGACTGGGCTCGACAAAAAGAAGGTCATTGTACCGGCAAGAAGTAGTGGTACCGGGAAAGAAAAAGCCCCGCATGCTGCGGGGCTTTTCAGGAGATAGGTCGGTCAGACCAACTCGCCCCACATGTCGTATTCGTCGGCATCGACGATGCGCACACGCACCTTGTCGCCCGGCTTGACGTTGGGGGAGTCGATGAACACGCTGCCATCGATCTCCGGGGCGTCGGCCCAGGAGCGAGCCACGGCACCTTCGCCGTCCACTTCGTCGACCAGCACGTCCATCTCCAAGCCGATCTTGGCCTGCAGCCGCGCAGAGCTGATCGCCTGCTGGTGCGCCATGAAGCGCTCCCAACGCTCCTGCTTGACGTCGTCAGGCACCACTTCCAGACCCAGGTCGTTGGCGGGAGCGCCTTCGACCGGGGAATACTGGAAGCAGCCAACGCGGTCGAGCTGGGCTTCGGTCAGCCAGTCCAGCAGGTACTGGAAGTCTTCCTCGGTCTCGCCAGGGAAGCCGACGATGAAGGTGGAGCGGATGGTCAGTTCCGGGCAGATCTCACGCCACTTCTTGATGCGCGCCAGGGTCTTGTCTTCGAACGCGGGACGCTTCATCGACTTGAGCACTTTCGGGCTGGCGTGCTGGAAGGGGATGTCCAGGTACGGCAGCAGCTTGCCGGCGGCCATCAGCGGGATCACGTCATCGACGTTGGGGTAGGGGTAGACGTAGTGCAGGCGCACCCACACGCCCATCGACGACAGCGCCTCGCACAGCTCGAGCATGCGCGTTTTCACCGGCTGGCCGTTCCAGAAGTCCAGCTTGTACTTCATATCGACGCCGTAGGCGCTGGTGTCCTGACTGATCACCAGTAGCTCTTTCACGCCAGCCTTGACCAGGCGCTCGGCTTCGCTGAGCACATCGCCCACCGGACGGCTGACCAGCTTGCCGCGCATCGACGGGATGATGCAGAAGCTGCAGGTATGGTTGCAGCCTTCGGAAATCTTCAGGTAGGCGTAGTGGCGCGGGGTCAGCTTGATGCCCTGCGGCGGCACCAGGTCGATCAGCGGGTTGTGCTCGGTCTTCGGCGGGATGACTTCGTGTACGGCGTTGACCACCTGCTCGTACTGCTGCGGGCCGGTGACGGCCAGCACGCTCGGGTGTACGTCGCGAATGCTGTCTTCGGCCACGCCCATGCAACCGGTGACGATCACCTTGCCGTTCTCGGCCAGGGCCTCGCCGATGGCGTCCAGCGACTCGGCCTTGGCACTGTCGATGAAGCCACAGGTGTTGACCACCACCACGTCGGCATCCTGGTAGGTCGGCACGATCTCGTAACCTTCCATGCGCAGTTGGGTCAGGATGCGTTCGGAGTCGACAGTCGCTTTCGGGCACCCCAAGGAAATAAACCCTACACTTGGAGCTTTCTTAGTTTGAGTAGTTGTCATTGACTGATCACGGGAGAACAAAAATTAGCGCGCGAGTATACAGCTATCTCAGGTTTTCCGATCCCCGGCAGGCGACCGGCAGCAGTGCCGACCGTCAGTTGCAGTACGCCCAGCGCTGGGCGGCTGAGCGTGGTCTGGTGCTCGATGAATCGTTGTCGCTGCGCGATGAGGGGTTGTCGGCCTATCACCAGAACCACGTCAAGCAGGGGGCGCTCGGGACGTTTCTACGTGCCGTCGATGAGGGACGCATACCCGACGGCTCAGTGTTGATCGTTGAAGGCCTCGACCGGCTGAGCCGGGCCGAACCCATCCAGGCGCAGGCTCAGATGGCTCAGATCATCAATGCCGGCATCACGGTGGTGACGGCCAGCGATGGGCGGGAGTACAACCGGGCCGGGCTCAAGGCACAGCCGATGGATCTGGTGTATTCGCTGCTGGTCATGATCCGTGCGCACGAGGAATCCGACACCAAGAGCAAGCGGGTGAAGGCCTCAATCCGGCGGCTGTGTGAAGGATGGGTCGCCGGAACTTATCGCGGGCTGATCCGTAACGGCAAAGATCCGCAGTGGCTGCAGTGGGATGGCCAGGCATGGCAGTTGATACCGGATCGGGTGGAGGCGGTGCGCTATGCCATCGAGCTGTACAAGCAGGGCGAGGGGGCGACGCGGGCCGCACGGAAGATGGCTGAGCGCGGGTATGTGTTGAGTGACTGGGGGATTGCCGGGCAGCAGATCTATCGACTGGTGAAGTTGCCGGCGTTGCGGGGCGCAAAGCGCATCAGCGTCGACGGTGAGGATTACCTGCTTGAGGGCTATTACCCGCCCGTGTTGACTGATGATGAGTTTGAAGCCCTGCAGGCGGCGACCGAAACGCGGCACGGCCGGCGCGGTGTGCCTGAGATTGTGGGCCTGGTGACGGGCTTGGGCATCGCTTATTGCGGCTACTGTGGCACTGCGGTTGTTGCACAGAACCTGCTGAGCCGTGCGCGTGAGGATGGCTCGGTGGCGGACGGGCATCGTCGTCTGCATTGCGTCGCTTATAGCAAACGAACGGGGTGTCAGGCGGGCAGTTGCAGCGTGGTGCCGGTGGAAAAGGCAGTGTTGTCGTACTGCTCAGATCAGATGAACCTGGCTCGGCTGCTGGAGCCGGCGGACGATGGCCGGCAGTTACGGCAGCGCCTGCAGGCGTGCCGGCGAAAGCAGGGGGACGTCGAGCGGCAGTTGCAGCGCGTGACCGATGCAGTGCTGGCCGACGATAGTGGTGTAGCGCCGCTCGCGTTCGTGCGTAAAGCGCGTGAGCTTGAGGCCGAGTTGCAGCAGTTGCAGGCCGAGGCGGATCAATTGGAGCGGGAGCAGGCGATGGTTGGCCAGGTGCAGACGCCGGCCGGTGCCGACCTGTGGCGCCGACTTGCTATCGAAGCGCAGGACATCAAAAGCCCTGCGCGTGAGCAGCTGCGGCAGCTGGTGCTCGATACGTTCAGCCGCATAACGGTGTACATGCGAGGGTTGGTGCCTGACCCTGCTTCGAAGGTCATCCACCTGGTTCTTGTGTCGAGGGCGGGGCAGCGGGTGGCGCTGGATGTCGATCGGCGGTCGGGTGCCTGGAAGGCCGGGCTCGACCGCCGTGAATGATCATTTCTGAAGGGGGAGGTTTTCTATCTCTGCTGCAATATGGCGAAGTGTCTGCGCTGCCCAGGCTCGTCTTTCTTCTGGGGATGATCCGTCTGATGTGGCAGTCATCATCTGTTGGCGGGTCAGATCAAGCAGCATTTCGCTCAATGTTTGCTGCGTATGTAGCCCTAAATTGCTTAGGTCGTCCGTGTCTAGGGATATGTCCATGATGAAGTCCCGTTCCTTATACATTGGCCATGGGGCAATGCTTACATCTTCCAAAAACAATCTAATAGCTCTTTCGTACTGATCCTTCAGGGCAACTGCTAGTGCGCTAGATGGTGGCAAGTGCACTGTTCCATTGAGGATGTTCCAGTCTTGTTCTTCGTTCATGGGTGCTCCATTAGGCTGCTTTTCTGCCTATCAGTTTAGCTGCAAGTTCAGGGTCTCCGGGTGGGCTGCTGTGCACCACCAGATGGCCCATGCCTTCCCAGTAGTTCTCTTGCACCTCGATGCAGACTCGCCACGCAGCCCAGGCCACGTCGGCGCCTGCCTCGATCACATTACCTGCCTTGTCGACTATGGCCAGGCGGGCTGGCTTGCCGTCTGCCGTGGTGCAGCTGAAGCCGGTGCTGGCCGTGGCGCTGATGCGGGCGGCCTGCAGCAGGGGGTTGGGTACTGAATCTTTCATGCTGCCTCCGACTGCTTGCGCCAGGCGCCGAAGGCGTCGAAGACACGCTCGGCTTGGGCTTCGGTGAGGGTGATTTCGGCGGGGATGGCGAGCCAGGCCAGGCCGATGAAGTGGTAGGGGTTGCAGCCAGCCTTCAGCTCGACGCAGTAGGCTTCGACGGTTTCAGCCAGTTGGGCGGCTTTGTAGATGCCTTGCGGGGCAATCTCCACGCTCTTCATGTAGGCGGTGCCGAGCTGGTCGCGGCACAGCGCGGCCAGGTAGAGGCTCCAGCGGTGTGGCATTTCGGTGACTGCCGTGGCAACCGCCTCTCGGCCGTTGCCGATCGCTCGGGCGTGCTTCCAGTCAACGAGCACCTGTAGTTCCAGGTGATCGATATCGAGCACCGCCACGTGGTTACTGCGCAGCATCGACCGGTAGTAGTTGGCCAGGCGGGCTTTGTGGTTGTAGGGCTTGCGCTGGCTCATGCTGACATCTCCCACAACTGTTTTTGCCCTTTGTTCGCCGTATCAACGCGTGGGCGACTTGGAGTGTTCCAGCTTCCGCCTCCGCGTTTGCCGACAAAGCGCCAGTTGCTAGCTTGTAGGCTGGTCCCGGGCTCAGTTTCAAGTACGTAGGTAATGAGTCGTCTGTACCCCATAGCCCGCGAAGCCATCCAAGCTGCGCCATAGAGTTTCGAGCAACCATTTCGTATGCCATTTGTGCAGCAGCGCGTCACCTCTAGGGTGAGGCCGTCATCTAGGTGGCGCGCCACTGGGCGGCCAATAATCGCCACTCCAACGACCTCGGTGCCATAAACCAAGCCGATGCTGAACTTATGGCCCTGCACAGGTCCGTGGTGCCGGTGGTGTTTTGAAACGAAGGCGTTGGCTTCGGCAAGAGACAGGGGGCAGATTGATAGGCTCATGCTGCCTCCTTTCGATACAGCTCGATCATGTCGGCGTCGTTGGCGGCGATCAGGGCTTCGGCTTCGGTCGGGCAAACGCTGTTGCCGATCAGCTTGATCTGCTGGGCGATGGTGAGCGGCTTCCATTCGAGTTGGCCGGTGGCTTCGTTGAGGAATAGGCCGCGGTCGATGATGTAGTCCGGGGCGAAGCCCTGGGCGAGTTTGAGCTCCTGCGGTTTGAGCATGCGCAGGCTGATATCAACCAGCACGTAGTCACCCAGCACCACCAGGTCTACCTGATCAGGGAAGTGCTCGGGCAGGTACTTGTGGAGGAAGCGGGCACAGAGCTTGGCCTTTTCCATCAGATGCGGCGGGAGCAGGTCGGCCGGCACCTGGTGCACGGTGACCAAGCCAAGGCGGGCCTTGGTTGGCAGGGTGTGGGCGGGTTCGTTGCAGCTCTGCCACTGGCCGCCGGTACCGTAGTACTTGATCAGGTACGCAGTGGCCAGGCGCTGGTTGCTCTTGCCGCAGATGGTGCTGATCGGTGCAGAGGCTGCGCGACCGTCGCCCTGGTAGAAGCCGCCGTTGGCCTGTTCGAAATGGCAGGCTGCCACGGCATGGTGGCCGCTGCTGGTGGTGGCGGTACTGAGCGGTGAGAACATCGCCGAGCCGACGCTGCCCTTGCGCATGGTGACCATGGCGGCCGTGACCTGCTGCTGGGGCTTGGCCAAGTGCGCTGAGGCCACTGCAAAGTGCCCGCCCTTGATGTTGGCGACCTGGGTGCGCAGCGGTTCATCAGCGGCGAAGGTGCGCTGGCCGCTGGCGTTGGCGAACTCGGTGAGATGGGCGGCCGCCAGGGCCTGGTCATCCAGTGGGACGGTGAACGGCTGCTCGGCCATGACGGTGTGACGCCAGAAGCCTTTGGCCACGCGCACGTTGGTGTTGGCCACCAGGCGTTCGTCAATGATCGATGTGCCAAGGTCGCTGAAGTCGATGCACTCAGCTGCTTGGCGCCAGGCTTGCTGGCCGCGCTTGGGCTGTTCGTGGTGCGTCGGTGCCGGCCAGACGATTGGCTTGCCGTCCGTGCGGCCGATGCCGAACCAGCGGGTGCGGATGGTCGGCGCGCCGGTATTCGAGGCGCGGCGGATGCGGTGCTCGAAGTTGACACCGAGGCCGCGCACCAGCGCTTCCTTGGGTACCCATTGGCCGACCGCGTCCATGATTTCGGGGAAGTCGGGATGGTCGGCAGCCAGGCCGGTGCTGAGGCAGGCCACGAAGGCCTCGAAGGCGCGCCCGGCCAGTTCCTTGATCGGCCTGCCGGTGTCGTCGAGCGGCCCCCAGGTAGTGAACTCGGGCACGTTCTCCATGAACATCAGGCGCGGGCGAGTGACGTAGACCCAGTGGACGATGACCCAGGCCAGCATGCGCACGCGCTTGCTGCGAGGTGCGGCGCCCTTGGCCCGGCTGAAATGGCGGCAGTCGGGCGAGGCCCAAAGGATGCCGACTGGTTGCCCGCCCGTTGCTTCGAGCGGATCCACCTCGAAAACGTCGCTGATGTAGTGGCGCGTGTTCGGGTGGTTGGCACGGTGCACGGCGATGGCCAGAGGGTTGTGGTTGATCGCCACGTCCGGATCACGGTAGACCCGGGCGCCGCCGCTGCTCGCGCCGCCGGCACCGGCGAACAGGTCGACGTACAGCTCGCGGTTGAAGGGCAGCGCTTGCTGCGCTGCCTGGTGTAGGTGGGGGTTGAAGGCGGTCATTAGGGCACCTCAACCTTGATTGGTACTGAATGCCCTTTGCAGGGTGGTGATTCAGTAACGACTGCATGGGATGGGATCGTAAGGCGCTCAGGAGGGAGGGCCAAGCCGGCCACGGCCTTGGCGTAGATTTCCTTGGTCGTGTCCCATGGCACAGGGATTCGTTGGGTGTACTCGGTCTCGCCGCGACACACTTCGCAGTTCTCGTCGGGTTCGTCGATCTCGCATTGATCGCAGGTGCGTTCACTGTCGATATGGAACTCGCCGAGCAGCAGGCCCTTGGCGCCGTTCTCGGCGGTCAGCGCCTGCGGCATCAGCACATACCCGTTCGGCACTTCGCGCAGGGTGCCGGCGGCGATCTTCGCTTCCAGGGCATTCAGGCGGTCTGCCATTTGCTGGAAGCGCGGGTGCAGGTCGATGCAATCCGACTCGGGGTCGAGGATCTGGTTGGCCTCGTTCATGATCACCCACACCATGCCGCCGATAACGCGCCCGTAGAAGTTGGGCGCGTTGCGCAACAGGCGTGCCAGGTGGTTGTAGAGCGTCTGCAGGTGCTGGAGGTTGTCGCTGTCGAAGGCGTTGTCGCCGTTGTCCAGCAGCATGGCGAGGTCATCGCCGGCTTCGTGATTCTGGAATGGCCCGCCGAAGCGGGCGTCGATCATCTGCAGCACCTGATGCAGTTCTTCAGCGGCCTCGATGTCGCGGGCCGAGGGCTTGGCCATTTTCATGCTGTAGCCCTCCGCCGGTGAGTGGTGGCCAGCAGTTCGAGCAGGCGGCCGTGGTAGTGGATGGCGGCCTGGCTCGGCTGCCATGGGTCGATGAATTGCGGGATGGGCTCGATGCCAGCCAGGCACGGCCAGGGCTCCGGGTGCTCGGGCATCAGGTCGCGCTTTTCGGTGGCCAGTGCCACCAGGTCGGCGTTCGTCACGCAGACCGGCAGGATGGGGTCGAGGTCGAAGCGCTTGCAGATGGCGATCCAGACACGGCGCTCGACTTGGTCATACAGGGACTCAAGGTTCTGGCACTCGTAGAACTCGCGCATGCCTTCCTTGAGCGGGCGCACCAGATCGCCCACGTAGGCTTCGGTGGCGTCGTGCAGCAGCGCTTCCAGGCGGTACTCGGCCGGCACCAGGTCGGACACCAGATAACAGTGTTGGGCCACGCTGTAGTAGTGGCGGGTGTGGCCGTTGAAGCGGCACTGCATGCTCAGGCTGTGGGCGATATCGGTCGGGTCCACCATGTCGGCGGTGGGGTTGGCCAGGTCGAACTTCCGGCCGCTGCGGGTGAGAATCCAGCTCATACCAATGCTCCTACCTGCAGGGTCTGGTGGAGATTCAGTGCCATCAGCAGTTGCTTGGCCTCGTGCATGGCGTCATCGAGGGCATGGTGCTTGGTGCCCTCGAACGGCAGTGCCTTGGCCTTGGGGTAGAGTGCCAGCAGGGTGCGCAGGTCGCGGTCATTCCAGAACAGCCAGGGGCGCTGGATGCCGCAGGCGTCGAAGGCGTTGCCGACGATGACGTTGTCGAAGCTGCTGCCGTTGCCCCACAGCATTGCCTTGGGATTTGGTGTGTGCAGGTGGTTGTTGCCCATGAACGCGGCCAGGTCTGCGAGCGCCCATTCCAGGGTGTGGCCGCCGGGGTTGAATATCTCTGCGCGGGCAGTCTCTTCCTGCTTCAGCCACCATTCGATAGTGCTGGCATCCACCTGCAGGCCAGCCTGCAGGGAGCTTTCCAGGCGTACGCGGCGGTAGAGGCTGCCGTTGATGGCGCCTTGCTCAATGCGCACGCAACCGATGGCGACGATGGCCGAGGTGGGGCGGTTGCCCATGGTCTCCAGGTCGAGCACGTAGTGGGTGTCGTTGATCATGCTGCCACCCCCTGCTTTGCCTTGGCTGCAGCCACCAGCGACATGGCCTGGTCATACGAGAGTGCGCGGCGGTAGAAGGGCGGGAAGTCGGGGCCGAGGTGGTTGGTCAGCACCAGGGCCTTGGTGATCGGCGCGGGGTCGCCTGGCTGCCAGTCGTCAACGATCTCTGTCAGACCGAGGGCGTCGGCGATGGCCTGGGCGTTGGTGGTTTTGCCGCAGCGTTCGGGGCCGTAGACGAGCCAGCTTTTGCCGTTGGGTACGCCAGCGGCGAAGGCAGCCGCTTCACGCAGGGCGGCTTCTGCTTCTTGCTGGGTATTGGGCAGTGCGGTCGGGGTGGTGCCTTCGAGCTGATCCTCGATGCGCTGGGCGAGCAGCTCCAGTTCGCCGCATACGGTGAGGGCGTGGCGCGCCTGGTTGCTCAGCTCCAGCACCTGGCTGGTGGTGAGTTGGTTGTAGGTCAGGGCTGCCAGCTTGAGCTGTTTGGCGGCGCGGCGGATGGTGATGAGCTCGTCGCGGGTGTAGCTGCGGCCGGCGTAGATGGCGATGCGGCGGTCGGCGTCCTGCAGCTGGGCTTCGATATCGCGGTTGGCCTTGGCGAGCCGGCCGACCGAGCTGGTGAGTTGTTCCTCGAGGCTGGTGGTGTACTCGGTGAAGGCGGTTTTGGCGTCGCCGTAGCCTTGGTCATAGCCATTGGTGCGGGCGGTTTCTGCATTGGCGTAAGCCAGCCAGGACAGGCCGAGCAGGGCGATGATTGCCAGGGCGGCGATAACGCCGATGGTGATGAGTGAAATGGTCATGTGCTGTGTCTCCGATTGGTTGGTGCCCTGCGCCAGGGGTCAGAGTCTCTGGCGCAGGGAGTTGGGGCTTAGTTGCCTTGCTGGTAGGTGCCGATGGTGAGCGGCAGGAGGCCGCCAATTTCGTCGGTGAGCACCTGCTGGAACTCTTCGGCGAAGGCTTCTTGCTGAGCTTCCTGGCCGACCCAACGCAGCTTCAGCACCGGAGCCTTGTCGCCGGTGATCACCGACAGGCGCAGGGTGATGTCGGCGACGCTCAGCGGGTCGTAGGGCTTGGTGCTGAACACGAAGGTGGTCGGCAGGGTTTCGAGGCTGCGCGCTTCGATATCCTCCATCGCGCTGCGACGGTTGCTCAGGTCGCCCACTTCGCTGTTCAGCTCAGAGGTCGCCTTGATCTGCATGCGCCGCACGGCGTTGATGGCCGCTGCGATGTTCAACTGCTGGTCGCCCGAGCTGGCGGTGATGTGCGGCGCCCAGTCCTCGAGGAACTCGGCCAGCTGCTGCTGGCTGAGCGAGCGGCCAACCATCTCGCCGAGCGCCTTGTAGGCGGCAGTAGGCTTGAGGGTGAGGGTTGCGCGGTCGTCGCCGTGGCCGGCATCGTCCGGGGTGCCCAGGTTGAAGATGACGGTGGCGCGCATGGCGTCCTGATCGACGAAACCTGCGGCGCCGGTATCTTCCTCGCCACCGATATGGCGCTCGACGTAGGCCGAGAAGGCTTTCAGCGAGTGGGTGGCCAGGGTGCCGCGAAAGCGGTCGCGCCCGAGCTGGTAGGGTTCCAGATTGGTGAGCGTGCAGCTCGCTGGGGTAACGGCCAGGGTGCTGCCGCCGTGCTCGATGCGCACGTTGGCGGCTGCGACGGCTTGGGCGATGAGGGTATCCAGTGCTTTGTGATCGAACATCGTTGTGGTCCTTGTCAGAGTAAGGATGGTTAGGTGGTGCGGTGTTGCGGGTGATCAGCTGCGCGCGTGAACGGGCGCGTCTTGCTTGCTGAAGAGCTGGTCGGTCGGGTTGGTCTGGAGCAGCTGCAGGCCGGCCGGGGTGACGTACATGGGGGTGTCGAGGGTGGTGTCCTCGCGCTTCTTGCCGCGTTTGGTGGGCTGCACGAAGTCCAGCTTGTGGGTGATGTTCACCTGGTTGGTCTGCGCGATCTGCTTGAGCTTGAGGGTGATGATTACCTGGCCTTCCTTGCCGTGATCGATGCAGCCCGCGGCGACGTCGGAAAGAGCGCGGCCGAGCTGATCGGCGAACACGCCGGCGTTGAGGTCCTGGATGAACTTGCTGGTATCGGTAGGTTTCATGTGCTGTGCCTCGTTTGTCAGAGAGTTGCCCGGTACCGCCGGGCGCGGGGGTTAAGCCGCTTGCTCGGCGCGGGCGTCGAGGTAGGCGGCGAGGTCGGCCAGGCGCACATGCAGCGGCGCACGGCGCGAGTCGTAGAGCTTGAACGTGGGCAGCTGGATCGCGCCTGAGCGAATCAGTTCGCGGAGGTGCTTTTCAGTTTCAATGCTCTTCAAGTACTTCCGCCGCACGACGTACAGCGGCAGGCTGTTGACCTTCCAGCGTTCTTGCAGCAGTTGCAGCGTTGTCTTCACTGCGCCACCTCCCCGCACCCCGCCAAGGGGTGGCTGAGCTTGGCGGCGATGATCGCGGTGACGCCTTCGCCGCTCTTGCCGATGGTGGTGGCGGCGATGTTGCCGGCCTCGTCGGTAATCACCGCGCCGAACGGGCGCTCGGTGTCGCCGGTGAGGGTCACGTAGGGCAGCCAGCGACGCGGCAGCAGGGCGAACAGCGCGCAGTACAGTGCGGCCAGCTCCAGGGCCTGGGGCGGAATGCCCTGCAGGCGCTCGATGCATTCGTCTGCGGCGTCGCGCACGGTGGCGGCGCTGACGGTGCCCGGGTTGGCGTGGTGCAGGCTGACCAGCTTGACGACGCCGATGGCGTCGGCGATTGGGTTGGGCTTGTTCATGCGGCGCTGTCCTTTGCGGGTACTTCGGTGATTTCGATGCCGAGCTGTTTGGCCAGCCAGTCGATGCCGGCCTCGGTGACCATGAGCACGGCGTAGTGCTTGCGGATGCCAAGGCGTTTTGGCTCGGTCACGCGCGGGTCCATGAACAGCTTGCCGCCGCCGATGTGGCGGGCTGCCAGGGTGCCGTCGCGGTTGAGGGCGTTGATGCTGCGCAGGTGGGCGCGTAGCTGGCTCTCGGCGATGCCCAGTACCTGGGCAGCCTCTTTAACGGTGCGGTTCATGGCGTGGCCCTCAGGCTGCGTTGAACGCGGCTTCGATGTGCTTGGCGGCGACCACGTACAGCTCGCGCGGTGTGCCGGCTTGCAGGTGCGCCGTGCCGACCTGTGTTGTCACCAGCGCGTCGCGCTGCATGGATTGCAGCGTGTTGTGCACGGTGATCGATACGCCGCACTGCAAGTGGCGAGTGCCGCCCATGCGCACCAGGTGGCGCAGGCTGGCTTCGTCCTTTGTATCGAGGGCGAAGGGCTCGCGTGCCGGGGCAGTCGGGGTGCCGATCGCGCCGGTTTCGGCGGTGTCGGCTGTGCCGTTGGCGATGGCTTCGATCTGCTCGCAGATGTGGGCGGAATTGGCCGGGTCGTTGGCCTGCAGGCGGATTGTCGAGCGGTGATGGCCCAGCACGATGCTGACTGCCAGCTTGTCCGCGACTTGCTCAAGCTCAAGCATGACTGCAACGCGTGAGGCGGGGCGCTCAAGGTGGAGCGTGGCCTGCATAGACATGGGCGTGGTGAGAGCGCGGCGCAGCCCGTGGAGGGACTGCTGGGTCAGGGTGTAGGTCATGCTGCGCGCTCCCTCCTGGTGAGAACGCGCAGGGCGCGATGGCTGTGCAGGGGCATATTGCCGATCAGTTCTTCGCGTCGCAGGGCGGCGGCGTTGTTCATCAGCGCGGCCAGGCGTTCGTACTGCTGGGAGTCGATGGCTTCCAGATTCAAGGCGCCCGTAAGCATGCCCAGGGCGTGGTAGCGGTTGGACTCGACCGAGAAGTCGTAGAGGGCTGTACGCGTCGAGCGCAGCGAATGTTCAAGCGCAAGCAGGAAGTGGTGCCAGGCGATGGTGATGTGGTCGCGGCTCATGCTGCACCTCCCCAAGGCCCGAAGTCCTCGAAGGCGGGCAGGGTTTGGGGCTGCTTCAGCGTGGGGCGGCCGCCTACGAGCACTACAAAGCGGCCAGTGGCCTGCTGAACAGCGCGGACGGCGTCCGGGTTGGTGGTGCATGCCGGGTGCAGGAGCACCTGGGCGGATGTGTGCTGTGTCTGTTGCATCGCGTACTCCGGGGTCAGAGTGTGGGTACGCGATCAATCTATAGCTGTTGGGTAATGCTTGTAAATACCTGATGGGTATTTATTTAGAGTTTATCTAGCCGGAATGTGGCTTTGCCTACGATGTGCCAATCCTGCGTCACTTCAATGTAGCGGGGGTTGAAGTCTGGGTTGAGCGCAAACAGGAACATGCGGCCATCTTCTTCTACCAGCTTCTTGAAGGTTCCGTCGCCGTGGGCTGGACGCTTAGCGAATACGAAGTCGCCGACTGACCAGGCTAGGGCTGGCTCAATCATCACGCGGTCGTCATCCCAAAACTTAGGCTGCATAGAGAAGCCGGACAGGCGCAGGATAAAGGAGCCAGGGGTGTAGTTCTTCGGAGCGTCTATCCATTCCTCGGCGACGCCTGGTTGGTAGAGGTCGATTACTTCCATTGCAGCTCCTGCCGCTGTGACACCTACTACAGGTATCTTGCCCTTGGTGTACGCCTGGAAGGTCGCATCCGTGTGATAGCTACCGGATTCGGCAGTGCTCAGGCCGAGCAATACGATTGGGTTGTCTAGGTCGTAGGGAGCCAGGCCAAGCAGCTCTTCGAGTTCGCGCGCGGCGTCATCGCCGATGCCCTTGAATCTAGTTGGGCCGGCGAATTGCCCAACTTGGCTCGGTGATTTGCCAAGTCGGCGAGCGAGTTCGGCCGGGCCAATGTCCTGCTCGTCCATTATCCGGCGCAGGTTGGCGTGTCGTATTTCGGGGATCGTGGGGTATTTGCTCATAAGAGAGATTGAGCCATTAATTACCCGCCGGGTAAATTCCCTGTCTGGTATTGCCATTCGTTACCCGTTCGGTAATTATGTGTGCCGAGGTGACCCGACATGAAGCTCACAGACTACATCCGCAAGATCGACAATCCGCGCGACCCGGCAGGCAACCCGCTGGAGGCTTACGCCGGGCGTTGTGGCGTGACCATCGGCTACATGAAGGTTCACGTGCTGTATGCGCGCAAAGAGCCACGCTTTCGCCTGCTGCGTGCGCTGGCACGCGAAAGCCAGGGCAATGTCAGCCTGATGGAAGTTCTGGAGCACTTCGGTGTTCAGCAAGAGGAATTGACCGGGCTGGCTGCTTAGCGGCAAAGCCTGGAAGGTGCCAGCCCCCGAAGGGGCTGGCGGGGTGCTCGCCTGAGCTCTGACACACAGGCGGGCGGTACCTGGCGAGGCTCTGACCTCTCGCCAGGCGCACGACGCTCGATGCCGACACAGCACGTGAAGCATCGAGTCGCCGTAGCCGGAATAGTAGGGGAAGCCCTGGTGCTCTGGCTATGTCGTTAAACGGCGGTTTTAGGTAGTAACCGCGCCGGGGGCTCTGACCCCTGGTGCGGCCGGGGTCGAGCGGGGCAACTCTGACTGCCCAGCTCGGCAGACACAGCACACAACAGCCGGCCCCGCCGGGGGCCGGCTTGGGGTAGGTATGAGCCGACTTGATCTACTGCCGGGCGCTGGCCCGGTGCTCTCTTTGCGCCATGCGCTTTATCGCGCCGGGCGTGACCATCGGGGCGGCATTGGCGCCCTGGCCACCGATATGCTGTTGGACCCGGCGACGGGCTACGACACCCTGCAGAAGAAGCTCAACCCAACCGAGGAACGCCGCTGGCCGAACCCGGACGAGTTGGAAGACATCATCCGCCTGACCCAAGACCCGCGCCTGTTGGACGCCCTGAATCGCCCGGCCGGTGTGGTGTGGTTCAAGCCGATGGCGGTAACCGCTACCAATGATGCGCTGGAGGCCTTGGCGAAGATGATGCAGCGCCAGGCTGAGTTCGTCGGCAGCCTGCACGACGGCGGCGCCGACAACCGCTGGAAGCCGGACGAGGTGGACGCGCTGAGACACACCGGGCATCAGGTGATTCGCAAGATTCTCGGGATCATCGCCGGCGCCGAGCAGGCGATGCTGGCCGGGGAGGATCGCCACGATGGATGAGCGCGTACTGGAAATGGCAGAGGCGGCGCAGCAAGAGCGCCTGCAACAGGCCATCGACAACCGTGTGGTTTACCAGGGCGAAAGCGCGACCGAGTGCGCCAGCTGTGGTGACGACATTCCCGAAGCCCGGCGCCAAGCAGTGCCGGGTTGCCGTTTTTGCGTGGCGTGCCAGGGGTTGATGGAGGTGCGGCGATGAGCACGAACAATGATGAGCTGCGCCAGATCGTCACTGACGCACTGGTGGGCATGATTTCGGGCGTTACCGGGCTGGTGCCACCAACCGGGCCAGGCTCGATTCCTGACTTCGTTCAGGCACCCATCGACAGGGAGGTGGAGAAGATCAGCGCAGGCCTGCTGGCTGCTGGATCGGCTGTGGAAGAGGTGGAGCCTATCGGGTATGCCTGGATTAATCGCTACAACCAAGCGGTCGATCACGTAGCGCCATTCCCGCCTACAGACGGCGGCGTGAGCTACGGCGAGCGTCTCATGACCGTCTCCCAGCACGAGCGCATCGTCGCCGGCCTTTCCGCGCAGCAGCCCGGGGCGGGGAGCATGCCTGACGCCGCGCGCCTCGATTTCATGCTCGATAAATGGCGCAAGGTCGTATGCGAGCTCCTTCCGCATGACAACTTCGAGGTCTATGTCGAAGAAGGCTTTATGGGTGACAAGCGATATCCGGGCGTCCGCTACAGCGGTGAGTGGAATCAGGGCACACCACAGGCGTTGGAGATTCAACGCGAAGCTATCGATGCGGCCATCACCTCTCAAGGCAAGAAGTCTGGAGGTGATGTATGAACCGCCCAGCCCTGCGCGCCCATCTGCGCGCCAAAGTGAACCGTGCCGCCCAGCGCCTGCGTGAACTGCACGCGATGCGCGATTGGGAAGGCATGAAGGTTGCCCTGCAGGCCTACTGGCAGGCCGCCAACGCATGGAGGGCGGTCGATCATGGCTGATCACAGCATGTTGCATGAGTGGATTGAGTCTGTGCGTCAGCGCCAAACACCTGAATGGTGTGATTGGGCCTTGCAAGGTATTCAAGGCGCAGTGGTCTTTCATCTAGGCGCTTTCTGCGACATTCCTCCCGGTAAGCCTGAGCATTGGCAAATTCTCAAGCCGCCTTATCCGGTCACGGCGCTTGAGTTTACTTATGAGCTTGAGCATGTTCGTAAGGCTGGCTTGCTTCTGTGCGTTGAAAGTTTCGACGCTGATGGCTTCTATGTCATCCCAGCCGAGAAGGTGCGCGGGGGTGGGTGGATAACTGGCGAACCAATTCGCGGGTGGCGGAACGAAGCCGGGGCGCTTATTTTCGAAACTTCCAGCAAGACGGAGCCTAGTGGAGTTCTCATGGCGCGCTGGGCTTTGGCTGCAACGGTTTTCAATTTGCTGCAATGCGTCAACGTTCAGGCCATCGACAATCCTGCGCCTCAAAGGCTGAATGCCAAGCGGGTGGCAAAGGGCAATGTGCCGCTGTATTCCTTCAAGACTCTCTGCTTGGGGTTGCCGAATGAGCGCTGCAATGGCGCGGCGCTTGGCGGCACACATGCCTCGCCTCGTTTGCACCTGCGCCGGGGGCATATTCGTCACCTTGGCGAAGGGCGGCGAGTTTGGGTGCAATCGTGCGTTGTGGGTAGTGGCCCGGGCGTAGTGGAAAAGGACTATCGCCTAGTGGCTAAGGCGGCCGCCGCATGATTCCTGAAAACGATAAACCTATAAGCGTTCGCGCCCGTGAATACATTCAGGTGCATGGCATGTGCCTGGTTCCTATCCCGCCAGGTGGGAAAGGACCTTCGATAAAGGACTGGAACAAGCCGGGCGGCTACTTCACCGATGCCGACAAGGCCGAAGACTTCTGGACGAAGAACCCCAATCACAACATGGGCGTGGTGCTGGGGCCGAGCCGTGTGTGTTCGCTGGACGTCGACCATGTGGAGTACACGCGGCATGTGCTGCTGCATGTGCTCGACCTGAACCTCGATGACCTGGCGGCGGTGTACCCGACGCTGGTGGGCAACCCGGCGCGCTTCCGCCTGATGTTCCGCGTGCCGGAGGGCGTGGAGCTGAGCCGGCATTCCCTGGTATGGCCAAACCCCGATGACCCGGACGGCAGCAAGCACAAGCTGGCCACTGCGACGCTGAAGCAAGCCGAGGCCACCGGCAATGCCGCGCTGGCCACTGAAATGCGGGCGAAGCAGAAGAAGCTGGCACCGGTGACGGTGTTCGAGCTGCGCGGTGGCCTGGTGCAGGATGTATTGCCGCCGTCGATCCACCCGGACACGGGCCAGCCGTATTTCTGGCGTACGCCGCCCTCGGCGGATGGCCTGCCGGAGCTGCCGCGCGAGCTGCTGAGCATCTGGAACAACTGGGAAATCTTCAAGCCGCTGGGGCAGGGCGCCTGTGAGTGGGCGCCGGCGCCGAAAGAGCGCCCAGCGCCCAAGGCGAAGCCGACCCGGCCGGCGCCCTCTGGCGCAAGCGGTAGCACTGACGTGGTGGGCGCCTACAATCAGGCGAACGACGTCGAGCAGCTGCTGGCGGCGCATGGCTACAAGCGGCGCGGCAAGAAGTGGCTTTACCCGGGTAGCACCACGGGCCTGGCGGGTGTGACGGTGGTCGACGGCAAGGTGTATTCGCATCACGGTGCCGACCCGCTGGCGAATGGGCATATGAACGATGCGTTCGATGTGTTCTGCCTGCTCGAGCATGACGGCGATCAGAAGGCGGCGACCAAGGCAGCCGCCAAGGCGCTGGGCATCGACCATGCGAGCCAGCGCAAGAAGGTATCAGGCGGCACGCCGCCAGCGGCGAAGGGCGAGGTGGGTGGCAAGCCTGCGGCTGCTGATAACGCCGCCAGCCCGGCCGATGAGTCGGGCGACCTTCCCCCGCCCCCTACCGATTCGGATTGCGGCGCGCCGGCCGGCAGCAGCACCACCGGGGGGGCGGGGGGTGGCTTTCATATCCAGGGCCTGCTCCGTCGCTTCGCGCTGATCGTCGGCACCACGCAGGCCTGGGACGTGGATAACGGCAAGCGGATCAAGAAGGCCGCGTTTCAGGCGCTGATCGGCAAAGAGCTGTTCAAGCAGTGGGATGCTGAGACCGACCCGAAGCGCAAGAAGACGGTCAGCGAGGATTGGGTTAAGGAAATCGAGCGTGCCCAGGCACTGGCGGGCAAGGCGGTTGGCGATCTGAAGATGCCGATGCTGACGCGCTATGTGTACATCGACGGCACGAAGGACGTGTGGGACTACGCGAAGAAACGGCGCGTGGCTGAGGGCGCGGTGAAGATGGCCCTGGGCGATGCCTACAGCCTGTGGCTGAACAGCCCGGATCGGCGTGTGGTGGATATGAACCATATCGTGTTTGACCCGACGATGAGCCATGACCCCGAGGTGTATATCAACACCTATGAGGGCTTGCCGCTGACGCCTGAGCGCAATGATGCGAAGTGCGAGAACCTGATCTGGCTGATCAGCTTTCTGTGCAACCACGCCGAGGATGCAACGGATTGGTTGTGCCGCTGGTTGGCGTACCCGCTGCAGCACAGCGGGGCAAAGATGGACACGGCGGTGCTGATGCATTCGACCACTGAGGGCTCGGGCAAGAGCCTGCTGTTTTCGGTGGTGATGGGGATGCTGTACGGGCAGTACTCGGCGACGGTGGGGCAGACTCAGCTTGAGGGGTCGTTCAACGCCTGGCAGAGCGGCAAGCTGTGGGCGGTGTTCGAGGAGGTTGTGAGCCGCGATCAGAAGTACAACCAGGTGGGCAAGATCAAGCAGTTGATCACCGGGCAGACGGTGCGCATTGAGAGCAAGTTCGTGAACGGTTGGGAGGAAGCCAGCCACATGAATGCGGTGTTTCTCTCGAACGAGATCGTGCCGTGGCCGATCAGCGACAGCGACCGCCGGTTTCTGGTGATGTGGCCGGAGGAGAAGCTGCCTGCGGCTCGGCAGATGGCGATCAAGCAGGAGCTGGCCAACGGTGGCGTCGAGGCGCTTTATGCGTGGCTGTTGGCGTATGACCTGGGCGACTTCGACCAGCAGACCAAGCCGCCCGTGACGCCGGCACGCGAACGCCTGGTGGCATTGAGCAGGGCGCCGTGGCAGACGTTCGCCAACCTGTGGCGCTTGGGCGAGCTGGGCGATGGGTTGTGGGGCGGGTGCCTGAGCTCTGATCTGTACGCGATGTTCGTGGAGTGGTGCCAGCGCAATGGTGAGCACCGGATGAGCCAGACGAAGTTCAGCCTGTTCATCGAGACGCTGGGTGTGGACAAGACGCGGGCGATCCCGTGGACGGAGGGCAGCACGCGACGGTTTGCGGCGTTTTTGATACCGAGGGATGAGTCAGCCTTCCTGCCACCATCCATGCAGGCGGCCGCGCTTGGGGCGCATGTAGAGGCGTGGCGGGCCAAGGCGAAGCTGTGCGGCTGGCATGTGGAGGCGTGGGACCACGTCAAGGCGGCTGCAGCATGACTACGCCTAAAAGTGTGTTGGGTGTGTTGGCACTGTGTAGGCTTGTTTTTGCAACCTTACACACTTTCAGCCCAGTAACCACGCGGGTTACAGACGAGTGTGTAAGGTGTGTAAGGTTTAAGCGCGTGCGCGCGCGTGTGCGAAAAAAAATTGCACGCTGCATCACCTCTCTGGCTGCCCCGAACCCTTCGAAATTTTCCTTACGCGAGGCTCTGAAAACCTTACACACCTTACACACCTTACACAGATGCTCTAAAGCCTTTGTTTTTATTGAAGTTTTAGTGTGTTGGGTGTGTGTAGGGTTGGCGGTTTTTGTGTTGGGTTGCGGTTTTGGCGCGAGGGACGGGCAATGATCGAGGCTATCGAGACGCTGTTGATGCATTGGGGCGATCAGCTGGCCCAGAACGGCCTGGGGGGCGGTTTGCCCAGCACCATGGGCACCATCGTCGAGTTCGCCGGCTGTGCGCCGCGTGGCGGGGTGTATGGCGCGAAGCTGCTGGTTGCCGGCGCCGGGCCGGATTACGCAGCGGCTGAGGTGAACCAGGTGCTGTACGCCATCGAGCGGCTGGAGGGCGGCAGCGCGCTGGTGCGGTTGGCCTATGCGCGGTATCGCAACGAACCCCGGCTGACCATCGCCGAGCAGGTGGATGCGCTGGAGCTGGGGCGCGGCGATGCAGGGCGCCGGGCGTACTACCGGCAGGTAGGCGTGCTGCATGAGCGCCTGCAGGCCGGGCTACTGGAACGCCAGGGTAAGCTGGCGGTGATGCGGCGGGAGTCGCGCCGGGATGGCGACCGTGTGCGCCGGGCATCGTTGAAGCAGGCGGATGCGGCCCACCGTGGGCGTGGCCTTGAGTTGAAGGCTGACCGCTCGTCGGGCGACTCGGCTCCATAAGGCGCCGGCAAGGCTCCGAAGGGCGCCGGCTGGGATAACCCATAAACGGGGGTTTTCGGTTTGTCACTCGGGGGGTAAAAAGTCACCACGATTCGATAGGTACGCCTAGCGAGCAACAGAGCGCCACGTGCTGTGTCGCACAACCCGAGACCCGACTCGGATTCAGAGCCCCGCCTTGCGGGGCTTTGTCTTTTCTGGCTGACGCTACCGTGGCAGGGGCGGCAGCCGTTCCCGCGGCACGCGGGTTTTTTATTCTGGCCCTTGGCCGCCTGGGAGGGTTTATGAGCGAGCCACTGACCGGGCTGGCGGTGTGCGCAGCAGGCGTTGGCATCTGCATCTCCGGCTTCATGGCCGGCGTGGATGGCAACGCGGCGACCGGTGCGCTGTGCGGTGCGCTGGTGTTCGTGATCGCTCGTCCTGACTTGAAGGTCCTTCCTCGGGTGCTGTTGTTTCTGGTCAGCCTGGTGATGGGCTACCAGTTCAGCCCGGCTCTCGGTGAGCTTGAGCTGTGGGGCATCCGCCCATTCACCTATTCCGGGCCTGCTGCGTTCGCCGCTGCTGCGCTGGTCGTTGGCCTGACGATGGCCGCGATCAGAAAGCGCGTGGCGCCGTCGGCCCCTGGGGGAATCGATGGCTAGTGTGATCCTGACCCACGCGCTGCTGATGCTGTGCGGCGCCATCTTCATTCGGCTGTTCACGTTCCGGCGGGGCGCTTTGCGCTTCAGCCGGCTTAAGTCGTGTGGCGCCTGGCTGGTGATGGTCTGCGCCGGGGTTGCGGTGATCCACATCCTGCGTGGCGACCTGGTGGTGCAGCCTGCAGCCTGGCCGCTGGTGGTGTTGGTAGCGGTGTTCGCCTGGGCCATCTGGCGAGCGGGCGGCAACCTCGCCGGCGTGCTGCGCCCTGATGAGCCCGTGTGGTCAGGGGTTGAGCGGCGGCGGGGTGGGGGCCAGTGAGTGCGGGTCCTTCCTGGCACCTCTTCGCCATGCGGAGGCGTAGACCGCGATCTTTTTGCAGATAGACGGGTGTATAGGGGGTTCCGCTTCCGGGCCTGTCTATTCCGGTGCTTTGGAGTTGGTCATGCCTTCACAGAAAGAGATTGCTCAGCATCTGGACATGAGCGAGCGCAACTGCCGCGACGTGCTCAAGGCGCTGGGCATCGATTGGAGCGAGTCGACCCTCGACGAGATCCGCACCGCCTACATCCGCGACCTGCGCGAGAAGGCAGCAGGGCGTGGCGGCAGCCAGGTCGAGCAGCTCAACCACGCGCGCATCGAAGAATCCACGGTTAAGGCTGCCAATGGGCGGCTGACCTATCACGAGAAACTGGGAACGTTGGTACCGGCCGCAGACGCTGCGTCGGCTTTGAAGGACTGGGCAGGCTTCGCCAACCGTGAGTATCAGGGCGGTGTCGAAAAGATCGTCCAGCAGATCGAGGCCGAGCATCAGGTGACGGTCGACCGCGACGGGGTGAACCGCATTGCTGGATCTACAATCAGCCGAATTGGCGGCTATGCGGATAAACTTGGCCGTCGTATTGCTGGACGCGGCCCAGCAATTCAATCCCCCCAAGGATCAGCCGACAGCTGAGTACATCGAGAACGAGTTCTACCTGCCGGCCGAAGCCGGCGTGCTGCACGGTCTCTACGAGTTCTACTACACCCCGTACTTCCTGGGCGTAGCCGCGGCGCTAGACCATCCCGACGTCAAGGAAATCGACCTCATGAAGGCCGCCCAGATCGGCTGGACGTACTTCATGATCGCCGTGCTGTTCAAGCGCATCACAGGTCGGCCAATGCCGATCATGGTGCTGTTCGCCAAAGAAGGCGACGGCAAGGCTTTCCACGACGAGAAGCTGGTGCCGGCCATTCGCGCGAACGAAGCGGTTGGCCGACTGGTTGACGTGGAGACCGCGAAGAAGTCCGGCAACCGTTGGAACCACAAGGGCTTCCCGGGCGGCTTCCTCAAACTGGTTGCGTCCAACTCGCCCGGTAACGTGAAGTCGACGTCGAGCGTCGGCCTGGCCGTGGTGGAGGAGCCGGACGATACCAGCGACGACGTGAAGGGGCAGGGTGATGCAATCGGCCTGCTCGAGGAGCGCGTGAAGCGCTACCCCGGATCGAAAACCGTCGTCGGCGGTACGCCTTCGCTCAAGGGGCTGTCGAAAACTGAGCAGCGCCTGAAGCAAACCGACCAGCGTGTGCTGCCGATCTACTGCCACGGCTGTGGCGAAGCTCACGTGCTGGACTTCGAGCACATCAGCTACCTGAGCGGCGACCCGGATAAAGGCGACGTGCCGCATGAGGTCTACGGCTACGCCAAGCCGGAAACGGCGAAGTACGGATGCCCCCACTGCGGGGAGATGTGGGACGACAACCAGCGCAAAGAGAACATCCGCCGCACGGTGTATGAGGCTGTCGAGCGGGGTGACCCGATGTGCGGCTGGGTTGCTACGGCCCCGTTCTATGGCAAAGCCGGGTTCATGGAACTCAGCGAGCTCTACGCCTGCCTGCCGGGCACCTCGCTGGCTGACCTGGTGCGCGAACAGCTTGCCGCGGAAAAGCTGGCCGATGCCGGTGACCCGAAGCAGCTGATCAAGTTCGTCAACCAGAAGCAGGGGCGGCCTTACGAGTACCGCAGCGATCTGCCCGAAGCCGACAAGCTGCGGGAGCGCTGCGAGGAGTACCGCGAACTGGTGGTGCCCGGGGGCGGCCTGATCCTGTTCCTCACCGTCGACGTCCAGCACGACCGCATTGCCTTGATCCTGCGGGCCTGGGGTCGTGGTGAGGAAAGTTGGCTGGTGCTGTGGACTGAGATCGCCGCGCAGAGCGGCACCTCGGACAAAACCGACCCGGTATGGACGGAGCTGGACCGCATTCTGTTCGGCTCCTACGCGCACACGAAGGGTTACCGGCTGCATGTCAGTGCGGCCAGCATCGACTCGTCGGACGGGCAAACCAACGACGCCGTGTATCACTACGTGCGTACGCGCAAAAAGCGCTTCGCCAAACTGCTGGCCATCAAGGGCAGCACCAATGTCGATGCCGAGATCCTCACGGCGCCGCGCAAGATCGACCTGAACACCACCAGTACCAAAGCCTCGCGCTACGGCCTGCAGGTGTACATGGTCGGCGGCACCAAAGCGAAAGACCTGCTCTTCGAGCGCCTGAAGCTGGCGGGCAGTGGCCCAGGCCGCATGCATGCCTACAAGGGTGTTCGCGCGGACTACTTCGACCAGCTACTGGCCGAGGTCAAGGCGCCCAGCCGCAAGCATGGCGGCAAGAAGGTCTACCAGAAGAAGGCTGGCGCGGCAAACGAAGCACTGGACTGCGAGCAGTACCAGATTCACCTGGCGCGCTACATGCGCTTGCACCTGAAGAAGCCTCAGGACTGGGACGACATCGAGGCCCGCTTGATGCAGGCCGACCTGCTGGCCGAGGCAGACGAACAGGTGCCAGTTACCGCAGAGCCAAGTGCAATTCAACCCGCTGCTGCCAAGCCGGCAGTCAGCCTGGCCGACCTCGGCCGGATGATGAACGGAGACGACTGATGGCCACCCTGCAGCAACTCAATGAGGCACGCGAAGCGCTGCACCTGCTCGTTACTGGCAAAAGCACAGTGAGCGTGCAGCGTGACGGCAAGATCGTCTGGTTTCAGCAGACCAATCGCCGTGACCTTGAGAACTACATCGCCCAACTGGAGGCCCAGCTCGGCGGTGGCTCGCAAGGTCGCCGCCGTCCGGCACGTGTGATCGCATGAGCAAGGTTCAGATCCTGGCGCCCAATGGGTTGCCAGCCCGCGAGCAGCTCAGTACCTGGCAGGGTGCTGGTGTTGGTTTCGGGGGCCAGTTGGAACGCTGGCAGCCGCGCCTGCAGACGATAGACGCCGCGTTGCTGCCCAACCTCAAGCTGGGTAACGCGCGGGCTGAGGACGTAACCCGTAACAACGCTTTTGCCGCCAACGGCGTGCAGATGCACATCGATAACATCGTTGGCCACCTGTTCCGCCTTAGCTACAAGCCCCGCTGGCGTTTGCTCGGCATCACCGATGCTGACGCCCGCGCATTCGCGCAGGATGTCGAGGCCTGGTGGTACGAGTTCGCTGAAGACCCAGTTGGCTGCTGGCTCGATGTGGAGCGCAAACGCACTGCCACCATGATGGTGCGCGAGGCAGTCGGTACCCACACGAAACTCGGTGAGGTCTCGGCAGCGGCTGAATGGGTCGAGCGCCGCGGCACGCCGATGCGTACCGCTGTGCGGATGGTCAGCCCCAAGCGCATCGGCAACCCTGGCGACCGCTCCGACACTGCCACCATGCGCGCTGGCGTCGAGTTCGACCGTAACGGTGTGGCGATCGCCTACCACATTCGCCAGCTGGCTTCGGGTGGTCTGGGCCTCGGTACCGGCTTCGGCGGGGAGTGGCGCAGGGTCGAACGCGAGGCGGCCAACGGGCGCATCAAGTTCATCCACGTGTTCGAGCCCAGCGAGGACGGCCAGGCCCGTGGTGCCAACCAGTTCCTTACGGTGCTGGAGCAAAGCCACATGCTGCCCAAGTTGCAGCACACCAAGCTGCAGAACGCCATCGTAAACGCCATGTATGCGGCGACCATCGAGAGCGAGCTGGGCAACGAGGCCGCCCTGGAGCTGATCGGCGCTGGCGATGAGAGCGTCGAGAAAATCGCCAAGTACATGATGGCGGTGAACAGCTTCAACAGCGGCAGCAAGCTTTCCATGAACGGTGTGAAGATCCCGCACCTGTGGCCCGGTGAGAAGCTGCACCTGCAGACCAGCGGCAACGTCGACAACGGCTTCGCCGACTTCGAGTCGAGCATCCTGCGCTGGATGGCGGCGGGCTTGAACCTGCCTTATGAACCCTTCGCCCGCGACTACCGGCAGAGCACCTACAGCAGCGCCCGCGCTTCGATGATGGAGGGTTGGCGCTACTACATGGGGCGCCGCAAGGTCATCGCCGCGCGCTTCGCCACGCACCTGTTCGTGCTGGCCTTCGAGGAGGCCCTGCAGCGGCGCTTGCTGACGCTGCCCCGCAAAGCCACCCGTGGCTTCTACGAGGCGCGCGCTTCGTGGTGCAACTGCGAATGGATCGGCGCCGGCCGCCTGGCCATCGACGGGCTCAAGGAGGTGAAGGAAGCGGTGCTGCGCATCGAGTCAGGCCTGAGCACCTACGAGAAGGAGCTTGCCCTGCTGGGTGAGGACTACCAGGAAACCTTCGCGCAGCAAGTGCGTGAGATGAACGAGCGTCGGGAGGCAGGCCTGCCGCCGCCCAGCTGGATGCAAGCCCAGGCACTGGCGCCGGAACAACCCGAGCCCACCGAATAGGACGCCCCATGAACTATCCGCAAATCGCCAGCCGGGTGCTGAACACACCCCTGTTGCTGGAACCGGCCTACGCGCGCGTGTTCTTCAGCGCGCTCGGCAGCCGGCTGAACATCACCGAGCTGAAGGACGAGCAAGGCGCCATCGACATGGGCCAGAAGCTGCGCGTGGACGCTCGCACCTACAACAAGACGCGCATCAACGGCTGGGGCGAAGAAGAAATTCTGTTCCAGGTCGTGGACGGCATCGCGTTGCTGGATGTGAAGGGCACGCTGGCCCACAAGTTCGGCTACCTCAAGCCCACCAGCGGCATGACCGGCTATGACGGCATCATCAACCGCTTCGCGATGATGCTTGCCGAGAGCGACGTCAAAGGCGTGCTGATGGACATGCACACGCCTGGGGGCGAGGTGTCCGGCTGCTTCGATACCGCCGACCGCCTGCGACAGCTTGCACAGCAAGCCGGCAAGCCGCTGTGGGCCATGGCCTGCGACTCTGCGTGCTCCGCTGGCATGGCGCTCGCCAGCGCGGCCGACCGCCGCCTGATTACCCAGACCGGCTACGTCGGCTCGGTCGGCGTGGTGATGGCCCACGCCAGTTACGAAAACTACCTGGAGCAGGAGGGCATCAAGGTCACGCTCATCCACTCCGGTGCGCGCAAGGTCGACGGCAACCCCTACGAGGACCTGCCCGAGGAAGTGCTGAGCCGCTTCCAGACCGACACCGACGCGCTACGCCAACAGTTCGCCGAACTGGTCGCCCGCAACCTGGGGATTTCCAGCGAGGCGGTGCTGGCCACCGAAGCTGCGGTGTTCCGTGGCCAGGCGGCAATCGATGTCGGCTTCGCCGATGCCTTGGTCAACGGCCATGAGGCCGTCGCCGAGTTTTCTGAATACCTGTCCACCCCGGGCAGGGTGACAACCCTAGGAGTCAAACGCATGGCTAGAGATAACCCCGCGCCGACTGCCGAAGCTGCACCGCCTGCCCAGGCGGCCAGCCCGGCCCCGGCCAATACCGACGCCGCTGCAACCGCCAGTGCCGAGCGCACGCGCGTGCAGGGCATCCTGCATCACGCCGAAGCCGAAGGGCGCGGCAAGCTCGCCAACCACCTGGCCTTCAATACCTCGATGTCCGTCGAGGACGCCGGCGCGATGTTGGCAGCTGCTGAGAAAGAGCAGGGCGCCACCCTCGATGCCAGCACCGCGCTGGACAAGATGATGGCCAACGAAGAACAGCCGAACCTCACCTCTGGTGGCGGTGACGCTAAACCCACCAAGGCCCAGGAAATCGCCGCTTCCTACGCCGCTGCCACGGGAGTGAAACTCGCATGAGCATCGTCAACGAACCCACCGATAACTGGATCACCGGCTCTCACCCGTACCACACAGCGCTCGGCACCATCGCCAGCGGCGAGAACCTGGCGGCCCGTACGCCAATGGGCCAGGTCACTGCCACCGGCAAGTTCGTGGCCTGGGACCCGGCCGCCGATGATGGCTCCGAGAAGGCAGTGCGCCTGAGTCTCTATGCCACTGACGCCAGCACTGCTGACGCCGAGGCGCAGATGATCACCGGCGGCAGCTTCAACCCGGAGCTCGTTGTCTGGCCGGCCGCTGTGACCACCGCGCAAAAACTCGCTGCATTCGTGGGCACGCCCATCGTCCTGCAGCTGCCCGTCTAAGCGCGGGCGACACCATCCTCAAGGCCGCCAAGCGGCCTTTTTCGTTTCAGGAGAACCGAACCATGGCCGCTGGCTACGATACGACCACTCTGTTGGGTGTGAAGCAGATCCTGCCGAAGTTCACCCCGCTGTTCATCCAGATGTTTTTCCCCACCGTGGCCACCTTCGGAACCGAAGAAGTGGCTTTCGACAAGATCAAGAAGGGCGTTCGCCTTGCTCCGTTCGTGTCGCCGATGGCTTCCGGCCGGGCGCGCCGCGAGCGTGGCGGTCAACTGCTGACCTTCACGCCGGCTTACGTCAAACCGACCGACGTGGTTAAGCCAAGCCGCACGCTCAAGCGGCGCCCTGGTGAAGCCCTGAACGGCGAGTTGAGCCCAGCCCAGCGCATGGACGCTATCCGCGCCGATATCCTCAACGACCACGAGCAGGAGATCGTTGCCCGTGAGGAATGGATGGCCGTCCAGGCGGTGCTCACCGGTAAGGTCGTGGTCGAAGGTGAAGACTACGAAGCCCAAGAAGTCGACTACGGGCGCAGCCCGGATAACCAGGTGGTGCTGGCTGGTGCCGCCAAGTGGGACACCGTTGACCCGGACACCTACGACCCGACCAACGACCTGGAAGACTGGGCCGTAAACGCCAATGGCACAGTCGGTGTGCTGATGATGGACAAGCTGGCCTGGCGACTCTTCAGCGGTTTCCAAGCCGTGAAGGACAAGCTGGAAACCCGTCGCGGGAGCACCTCCCAGCTCGAGCTTGGCCCGCAGCTGGAAAAGGAAGTCATGCGTAAGGGCTTCTTCGGCGAGTACGAGATCACCGTCTACACCGGCAAGTACGAAGACGGCGAGGGCAACAAGCTTAACTACATGCCGGCCAACACTCTGCTGATGGCACCCGCCAGCGCGGACAACGTCATGGCCTACGGCGGTATTCAGGATGCCAAGGCCAACGACATGGGCATCGTGGAAACCACTCGCTACCCGTCCAACTGGTTCACCGACAACCCCAGCGTCGAGTGGCTGCAGACGCAGGCCGCGCCGGTACCGGCGCTGTTCGACGCCGACGAGTTCGTCGTCATCACCGTGGCCTGAGCGGCCGCCATCTGAACAGGCCGCCTGATCAGGCGGCCCATGGAGTATGCACGCATGGCCAAGTACATCGTAAAAGCCACGATCCAGACCCTGGAGAAGGGCAAGAAGCTCGTCATCAAACCCAGTGCCGAGCCGCAGGAAGTGCCCAAGGCACTGGTGAAGGAACTGCTCGGTAAGGGCCTGATCGTCGAAACCGGCACTGGTAGCGCGAAATCCGCCGCTGAACCAACCCAGGCAGGTGATGACACCGGCACCGGCGACGACAACTCGGGCGACTGACCATGAGCAGCGACTTCGACCGACTCATGCGGCGTGCTGACGACAGCCTCTTCCGCGTGTTCGGGGAGGATCGCTGCCAAGGCAAGCCGACCTACACGCCACCCAGTGGCGCCCCGCTAGGCTGCGAGGTGATGCTGGGGCGCGACGTGGCGGTGACCGGCGCCGACGGCATGTTTCGCTCGGTGAAGATCGTCGCCTCGCTGCGTACCCACCAGGTGCGTGGCAAGCGCGGCGGGCTGCTGGAGCTGGCCGAAGGCCGGTTCAAGCTGCATGACTTCATCGACACCGACGGCATTGTCGAGCGCTGGGAGCTGCTGGAGGTGACTTGATGGCCGGTTATGACAGCGTGCGGGTCGAGTTCCGTGGTGATGCCACCCGCTTCGATGCCGCGCCGGACAAGCTTCGGCGTGCCATCCAGCTGGCACTCAACACCGTAGGCCGCAGCACGCGCACCCAGAGTTGGCGCGAGATCCGCGACGAGATCAACCTCAAGCCCAGTTACATCCAGAGGGAAGTCAACTTCATACCCGCCACGCCGGAAGACCTGCGCGTGATCATCTACGCCCGCTCACGCGGCGTAACGCTCAGCCAGTTCCCGCACCGCCAACTGTGGCGGCAAGGGAAGAACGGCAAGCGCGTAGCGGCTGGCGTGCGGGTGGATGTTGGCAAAGGCTGGACGGAGCTGAACGAGGGCGCCTTCATCGCCCCGATTGGCCCCAAAGGCGGGCTGATTGCCGAGCGCATCGGCAAGCCCCGGTTGCCGCTGGAAGTGCTGCACGGGCCGTCTCCCTCGCAAGTGCTCAACACCAAGCTCGAAGACATCGGCGCCGACGCCGAGCGCAAGCTCGAGGCCGAGACCGAACGCCAACTGAGGCGGATTGACCTATGACCAACCCCATCAAGCAGGCGGCCCAGGCTCTGGTCGACCGCCTCGGGCAGATCACGCCCGCCAATGGCTACCTGACCGACGCTGGCACGCGCATCAAGGAAGGCTGGCTCAGCGACCTGATGAAGGACGATGACCTGGTGTTTCCCTTCATCGCCCTGCAGCCCGGCCTGTACGTGCCGGGCGATGACGCGGGTGATGCACGGGAGCTGCGCATCGGGCGGCGGGTAGTCGGCGCAGTGCAGGGTGGCGATAACTACCGCGACCTGCTCGAGGAGCTGTATTGCGATATCGCCCGCTGCGTGATGGTCGGTGGCGGCACGCCCAACCCGTGGGGGCGGCCTGGCCCGTACAAGGTCAGCTTCGAGCCCACCCAGTTGTTCCCCCCTGGTGACGGCCTGGCAGCCGGCACCCTGCTGTTCCCCCTGCAACTTCACATCGTCATCAGAGGTAGTGACACATGAGCAAGAGCAAAACGGCCGACTCCGGCCAAGTGGAGAAGGTCGAGGTTACCCTCGCCAAGCCCCACATCCATGGCCGTCAGCGCTGTAAGGCTGGCGACAAAATCAAAGTAACCGCTGAACAGAAGGCCTGGCTGGAAAAGCAGGGCGTAGTTGGCGGCCAGCAGGAGGAAGTGAACAATGGCTGATCTCCGCGGCGCGTACCTCGGTACCGGCAAGCTCTATCTGGAAGACCTGGACAATCCGAAGGGCCTGATCTTTATCGGCAACTGCAGCAGCTTCACTTATGAAGGGCAGTCGCAGGAAATCGAAGAGCAGGACTACACCACCCCGGGCGGCGGCTTGGACGCTTCGGTGGTGCGAATCCAGGCCCTGAACATCACCTACAACGCTCGCCACTTCAAGGCCGCAAACATCGCTCGCGCGGTGTTCGGCTCGAGTGAGGACGAGGTGGCTGGCACCGTTACCGGCGAGGAGCACACCATCTATCCGGGAGCGCTGGTTGATCTGGTGAAGCCGGGGGCCACTAACGTGGTTATCACGCCGGCTGCTGGTGGTGCTGCGCTGGTGCTCGACACGGACTACATCATCAACGCTGCCGGCTACCCGGAAGTTCTGGAAGGCGGGGCGGTGACCGATGCAGGCCTGGCAGTGGAGGTGGACTACTCCTATGCCGCCCACGCGACCATTCAGGCGCTGGTGGCCAGCGGCAAGCGCTACCGCCTGAAGTTCCTCGGCCTGAACGAGGTCAACTCCGGCAAGCCCCGCGTGATCGAGATCTATCGCGTGAACCACTCGCCGGCCTCGATGAGCCTCATTGGCGATGAGTTCCAGGGTATGGAGTTCACCGCCAAGGCCGAGAAGGACCCGACCAAGCAAGGCACCGGGCTGTCGCAGTACATGGAAATCAAGGACGTAGCGTGAGGTGGTGGCCAGGGATGGCTCATCTGGGAGTATGAACGACAGCACTGCCTGGAAGTCCTAAGCTGTACATCGCCTGCGCTGTACCTCAGTATGCGTTTAGCTACTGGTTGCCTAACCTAGTAACTATTTCGTATTTTTAGCCCGCTTGAATGATGGCTACTTGACCCATACTGTTGGCAATGGATAATGCGGCGCGGCTGAAATCAGCTAGCTTGTTCTGGGAAAAAAAATGGCCATATTTCTTTTTGTGCCCGCTACTGGTCATGATGCACTCAACGGTGCGCTGACCAGCTTGCAGGCCGAGAACCGCCTAGATTTCATCAAACTGCCTAAAGAAGGCATTTTCATCAGCTTTCACGGCACCGCCCAGGAGCTTTCTAACATCCTTGGCGTAACGGACGGTTCGAACGGTACCGGCGTCGTAGTGGGGGTTTCCTCGTACTATGGCCGTGGCCCAACGAATATTTGGGACTGGATATCCTCCCGCTGGGAATCATGAGATGGCGGCACGTACCCCTAAAAAGCCTGCAGCAGTCGAAAACACGACTCCGACGCCTCCCATTGCGCCGCCCCCGGCCAGTGCCGAGTCTTGGACGATGCAGGCTGTTGTGCAATTGACTGCGGCAACTGCCAAGCTTGAGGGTGCGATCACTACGTTGTCTGAGAAGTGTGGCGATCTCAAGGATGGGCAGGATGTGCTGTCTCAGCGTATTGAGAAGCTAGAACGCAAGGTAATCGTTGCCACCACTGTCATCGCGGTTGTGATCGCACTTGGCTCGGTGGTGTTCGGTGTTGCAGGGTACGTCGGCAACAAGGCCATCGATTTTGGCCTGGAAATGGCGAAGGGCAAGATGCAGGAGGCAAGCCAGGTAGTGCCACCCTCTGTACCGCCGCAGCAGTGAGTGATTACCTCCAAAAAGCCCCGCAAATGCGGGGCTTTTTGTTGGGCGGGCTACTTGTCTTCTTCGCGTCGGCGGATGCGGCGCTCTGGTTTTACCGTGGTAGGGATTTCCATGTCGGTATCAAGGGTCACGCCCGCGTCCAGCACGGTCAGCTCTTCCCGCCGTTTGGCCTCCCACTCGGCCTGATCCATGCCCAGCGGCCTGGTCTGCTTGCGTAAGGGGCGCTTGGCGGTGGGGGATGGGGTGTTGCCGCGTTTTTCGAGAGAAAGCTCATCGTCGGGTTCGCGCACCGGTAATTTGTCGATCAAGGCGCTAAGGCGAGCCTGAACGTCACCCATGGCATCGAGGCGGTCAATCAGCTGCTGAGTCAGAGCATCCGATTCTTCGCTTCGCGGTATCTGCTGCATCAAGCCAAGCATCGTGCCCGTCAGCGTCATCTCGGTCATGAGCGACTTGATTTCCAGCGCCGTCATGCGGCCTTCGGCAACACGCTTCTCGGTGAAGCTTTCTTGGAGGCGAGCCACCACTTCCGCCGTTGTCGATCGGTTGTTCTGGCGGGCGGCTTCTTCCAGCTGAGCCTTAAGGTCAGCGGGCATCCGGAAGTTTACTTGTAGGTCTGGTTTAGTCATTTGCCGATTTTCTAGCAGATTGCTATAGACAGCAACAAAGCAGATTGCTATAAATTAATCTCAATAAAGCAAAGTGCTTGGTAAGGAGGCGCTATGAGGGCTGACCCGCAGATGGTGGTACGTGTACCAGAGGAATTGAAGGTTTGGATCAAGGTTCAGGCGGCGCTGAATAGGCGCAGCCAGAATGCCGAGATTGTGTATCGGCTGGAGCAGGCGAAAAAACTAGAGGAGGCGGCATGAACACCGCGCAAGAAAAAGCCCCGACGCGGCAACGTCAGGGCTCGGATGCAAACCGTTTGGAGGTGATTCGCGTGAATAAAGCTAGCACGGCCCAGGCTGCTGGGCAAGAACAGCGGCGGTTTTTGGATACGCCCGAGGCAGCCTTTGCGCTGGTCGGCGATATCGACCCCATCTGCCTTGATGATCTGCTCAACTGCATGCTGCTGCGCTCCGGCGCCTTGGTCACCATGCTGATGGGCAGCATCCATGATCGCGACGGCATCACCTACAACCCTTCCACCATCACCAATCTGCTCTGGCTGCTGCAAGGCCAGATTGATCAGATGCAGGTGGTCGTGGCCAAGTTGGGGGCTGAGTGATGAGCGAGCTGATTATTGCTGGTACTGGCATTCGCCAGGATGCAGAAGGGCGTTACTCGCTGAACGATCTGCATAAAGCGTCAGGCGGCGAAAAGCGGCACGGTCCAAGCTACTGGTTGGCTAACGCTCAAACCGTTGAGCTTATTGGTGAGCTGGAAACTACCGGAAATCCCGTAATAAGCGATACCGAAAATCCGGTATCGACCATCAAGGGAGGTAAGAACCAAGGAACGTACGTCTGCAAGGAACTGGTTTATGCCTACGCAATGTGGATCAGTCCTAGATTTCACCTGCAGGTCATCCGTACCTTCGATGCGGTGGTAACGCAGCAGCGTGGCCAAGCCGAGTTCGCTCAGGGTGTCTTCAAAGAGTTCCAGGCCACCCGCCTGGAGCTGATCACCACCGTGGCGGACATGACCGAGCAATCCCTGCGGCTCGCTGACCTGATGGGGTTGAAGGATAACCAGGGACGCTTCTACGCCGACAAGCTGGTAAAGCGCCAAATTGGTGTGGGCCCGCTAGAGTTGCTGGATATCAAGGCATTGCCGTCGGGCAATGACGCTCTCTTCTTCACGCCGAAGGATCTCGGCGAGCGAGTGGGCATGTCGCCACAGTCATTCAACAAGTTGCTCCAGCGGCTTGGCTATCAGGAGACGGAACGCAAAGGGCGCCGATCAGTCTGGAGGCATACGCTCAAGGGCGAGCCTTGGGCGCGCTACGAAGACACAGCGCGGCAACACAGCGACGGTGCGCCAGTCACAGCCCTGCGCTGGAAGGCGGAAATCCTCGACGAACTGAAGAAGGATGCGGCTGATCTGGGCCGTGTGCTTCGGCCTGTAGCGAGGGGTTGATATGGCTAGCGTGGTGCAGTTCCCAACCAACCCAAATTTCGTTACCGCGCGTGAACTGGCCCGGCAGCGCTGGGAGGCTGGAGATTTCCGGGGCCCAGGCATCTGGCTTGAGCAGGAAGCGCTGGGGCGTATCGAAAGCGCCATGACTGAGCTCTACAACATGGCCAACGCTGACCAGGCGCCCGGCGGAATCAGTCCGAGTGTGGTTGCAGCGAAAACACTGGATGCGCTGATCTGGCTAGCAATGGCGGCCGAGATCAGCCGCTTAGCGCTGGCGGAATCCGCCCAGCGGTCGCCGGGATAGCCACTTAACCAAGGTATTGCCGATAACCCAGCCGGTTGCTGGGTTTCGGTGTTGGTACTGATCGGCTAGAGTTCCTGCCATATCCATAGGGAGGGAAACCCGATGCAGTGTCCAGTATGTGAGCATGAGGCGCCAGTCGCTGCCTTTGGAGACCCTCTTCGATGTCCGGAGTGTGGCGCCTTCTATGAGAAGGCCGTGCAGCTTAAGGCTCGAAGAGATGCTGGAGCCGGAAGGCAACCTGAGCCGGATCGGGTGCAGCCCCCAGTCAATCCTAATAGGGGGCGGCGTGGTTCTAGGTCTAGTGTCTGGTTGGCGGCGACTGCGATTTTGGTCATCGGGCTTGTCGTGCTCGCAAGGGCTTGCAAGCCAGCAGGTAGCCCGACTTTGGCAGCTAAAAGTGAAGCGCCTGCCATTGATAGAGCTCAGAGCGATGTCGGGCGGAGTTATGCAATTTTGCGAATTGCACAGGAAAATGTAAGAAAAAGGCTTAAAGATCCTGAGTCTGCGAGTTTCAGTGACCTATTTATCGGTCAGTCTGGGGTACCTTGCGGATCGGTTAACTCAAAGAACTCTTTTGGCGGTTATACGGGATATCAAAGATTCCTAGCTTCTGGTGGTGGGTTGGCTGTTCTGGAGAGTGATATGTCTCCGGAAGAGTTTGAAAAGACCTGGCAGCAACTTTGTAGAAGAACCAATTGAAAACCAAACCCGCTCCGGCGGGTTTTTTATTGCCCGGAGAACGATATGAGTGAAGGCGCTGTTGGTAAGTCGGTGATCAAAACATTAAGCGGTGGCCGGCGAGTGTGCTGCATGGAGCTGACGGTGGGCCAGGTGCGTGGCTTGCTCGATGTGCAACCTGGAGGCGGGCTGGTTGATGAGCTGCTGCTGGAGGAGGTTCGCCTGGTCGATCTGCCGGTGTTCACCGGGCTGAAAGCGGAGGAGCTGGAAGAGATGTTGCCGAGCGAGCTGGAGGTTCTGGTGGAGGGCTGCAAGGAGGCAAACCCCAGTTTTTTTCGCATGCTGGCCACGGTTGCCAGTCTCCGCAAAGCAGCCTGAAGAATCTGGATGACGTGGCCTGCAAGCTGGTCCGGCTTGGCCACCATGGTGTTTGGGCTTACCCGTGGTCCTTATTCCTGCGCGCAATCAAGGGGTGATGTATGACTGACGTTGAGCTGCGGCTAGTCGCGGACGTCGACAATGCTGTTAAGGGCATTGGCAGCCTGAGCAAGGAGTATCAGGGGCTGGTGAATCAATTGGCCAAGCCGCTGAAACAGGTGAACGCCTTCCGTGAACTGGAAAGCAGCCTGGAAGGTACTGAGCGTCAAACCCGCTCGGCGCGTGACCGCGTGCGCGAGCTGGGTGATGAACTGGCTCGCACTGCCGAGCCGAGCAAGCAACTCACGGCACAGTACCGCGATGCCGTAAATGAGCTCCGGCGGCTGGAACGCGCAGAGGGCACGGCCCAGCAGCGCCTGGCCCAGCGTCGCCGCGAACTGCAGGCAGCGGGCGTTGATACCCGCGACCTGGTTGCAGAGCAGCGGCGGTTAAGCCAGGCACTGCAGGGGACCTTGGCGGCCGGCCGAAATGAGCAGGCAGTGAGCGGCATCCGTGCCCAGTCTGCCGCGCTGGCTCAATTGGTGCGTGAGCAGCGCGCCGCCAGCCTTGAAGCCGCCCGCCAGAACCTGGGCGTGAATCGCTATCGCGAGCTGCAGGCTGAAATCGGCCAGGTCCGCGTGCAGTACCAGCTGCTTCGTACCTCTGGCAAGCTGACCACGCAGGAGCTGGCCATCGCCCAGCGCTCGATGACCGAGCGCGTGCGTGAAACCCAGCGAGCCCTACGTGAGATGAACGCCGAGCAGCGCCGGGCCAGCGGCATTTCCCAGTTGGGTGGCGGGATCGGTGGGGCGATTGGCGCCATTGGTGCGGGCTATGCCGCTGTGTCCACCATCAGTTATGTGTCTAGAACTGCAGATGCCTACAACCTGATGAATGCGCGGTTGCGGCTGGCCACTGCTAGCCAAGAGGAGTTCAACGTCGCGCAGCGTGAGCTGAGCCGGATTGCGGAGGCGACAGAGGCACCGATTCAGTCGCTGGTTACGCTGTATGGCCGGATCAGCCGCCCGCTGCGTGAGGCGGGGCGCAGCCAGGCGGATATCCTGCGGCTCACCGAAGCTGTGTCTACGTCGTTTCGGGTGTCTGGTGCCACGGCGCAGGAGGCAGAGAACGGCGTTATCCAGTTTGCCCAGGCGCTGGGTGCTGGTGCGTTGCGCGGTGAAGAGTTCAACTCGGTTGCCGAGCAGGCGCCGCGCTTGATGCAGGCGCTGGCTGACGGGATAGGCGTACCAGTTGGTGCGCTAAAAGAGATGGCGGCCCAAGGCGAGTTGACCGCCGCTGTAGTGACCGATGCCCTGACCGGGCAACTGGAGACCTTGCGGGCAGAGGCTGAAACGCTGCCCGACACGGTAGGCGGTGCCATGACCCGGCTGCGCGATGTGATGAATGAGGCTGTGGGCGGTACGGATGTTCAGCCTTTGATTGATCAGATCAAGAGGCTCTCCGAGGCGGCCTCTGATCCAGCAGTTCAGGGTGTTGTGCAGGGAATCACTGGGTGGTTGGTGAAGGTGGCTGCTGAGATTCCTGGGCTGCTTGCCGATTTTGCTCGGCTGGGGCCGCAGTTCGCTGCTGTGTTTGCTGCTGCGACCGGCAATATCACCGAGCTGGATAAGATCGATGCAAGAATAAAAATGCTGCGCCAAAGCTTGGAAGCTCCAATCATCACCGATGATATCTACAACTTCCTTACTGGAACCAGCGAGGAAGATGTGCGGGCCGAGCTAGATATGCTCACGAAGGCTAGGGCCAAACTGATCGAAGACCAGACCGGCCTGAACGAAGAGATGCAGTTCTTGGCTGATGTTGCTGCCGCTGCTACGGAGCAGTCTCGGGCGCGCGATATTGCTGATTACGCCAAGTACATCGGCGATCTGGAAGTCTTGCGCAAAAGCCAAATCAAGGCCGCTCAGGATGGCGCCAAGGCCCTGGTGGCGGCTGAGAAGAAAGCCACCGCCGACCTGCAGAAGGTGCGTGACGATCGCCTGAAGATCGAGCAGCGATACCAGGAGGCGCTGGCCGGCCTGGGGGGTACCGGTGAAGCAAGCTATAGCTCCGCGCAGAACCTGAAAATCGGTGCCCGCAATGCGCTGGCCAACGGTGACGTGGAGGGCGCGCAGCGCCTGGCGCAGGAAGCGCTGAAGATGCTGCAAGACCTGGCGGCCGCCGGCGAGAACACCTACGGCTTCCGTGGCTTCATTCAGGAACTGCAGCAAATCGAGCTCGCCGCCAACGATCTGGAGCAGAGCAACGCCGAGGACAAGCTGAAAAGCATCCAGGACGAGATGCAGCGACTGAAGGACAAGGCCAAGGAGCTGGAAGGGCTGCCGGTATCGGTGAAAACCGACGACGCCACCATCGAACAGGTGCGTACCACCATCGAAGAGCTGGTTGCGCAGTTGAGCCAGAAAGAGGTGGTGATTCCGGTGCGCGTGGTCAGCCCTGATGGGCCGATCATTAAGGATCTTGTGGCACCGCAAGACACCGTGATTCGTGATCTGCAAGTGCCGCAGTTCGCCGGCGGCGGTTACACCGGCCCTGGTGGTCGGCTGGAACCTGCTGGCGTGGTGCATCGCGGTGAGGTGGTGTGGTCGCAGCTGGACGTTGCCCGGGCGGGCGGCGTTGCCGTGGTCGAAGCCATGCGCCGAGGCATGCGCGGGTACGACATGGGCGGCATCGTCGCGCCTCGTGCAATGCCCGCTATCCCATCGCTGGCCCCGGCGCTGCAGCAGCAACTGAGCGACCAGGCCAGCCCTGGTGAATCATGGACGCTGAATTTCCCAGGCGGGGAGAGTGTCACGACGGTAGTGCCGGCGAGTCAGCAGCCCAGCATGCGGCGACTGCGCCTGAAATTCGGTGGTTCTTAAGTCCGCGTCTGCGGGCCTTTTGCGAGGTTAGCGATGAACGATCTTGGTGTGATTGAAATACGTATTGGCACGGAAAATTTCCGTATCAGCCCTAAGCTGGCCAGCAGGCTATCCACGTTGGGATTGAGGCTTGGCCCCAAAAAACCGGATGCCGGAACGGAGTTGCAACTGCTCAAGGCGCGGGTGGCGCGGCTTGAGCAGCAGATGCTAGCTGAGCGGGGCTAAGCCTTCGCCGCCTTCGGCAGCGTAAAACCTGCCATCTCTTCCAGCAGCACAAAGCGAAGGTCCTCCGGGCTCATGCTCCGTACCACTGAAGGCAGCCAGCCGAACTTGTGCACTAGGTAGAAATGCACGGCGTCGATCCCGTCTACGGCTTTGTACTTCTCCCGCTCAGCCAACTTGTCGCCGAACACGTCGAGCGAGTAGGCCAGTTCGCCTTCGACTTGGCGTAGGCGCCTGATCGTTTCGTAATGCTCTTTCGTTTTCAAAGGAACCTCCATGGTTCGCTGTGTGGTGTTGGAGCCAATCAGCGTAGCAGGGAGGCTTGCTATTTTTGGAGCCCTTGAATGTCTCTACCACGGATCATGCTCGGCGGTGTCGAGCTCGTGCTGCACTCGGGCGCGCCAGTCGAAACGCTGGAGCCGCTCGGCGCGGGCAGCAACGTGCTGCGCATGAGTGACGGCGCGGGCGTTAAGCAAACGCACTGGACGAAGATGCAAGGCACCATCAGCGGCCAGGGCTGGATGCCTCCGGGGTTGGTAGGGCTGGATTACAGCCTGCCGCTGGAGCTGCGCAGCACCAAGGTCGAAGCCATTGGCGGTGTCGGCCTGGTGTACACGCTCACCAGCACCCCGCGCCCGGATTTCGCGCCGTGGGGCCTGGCCCTGGTTGGCCGTGATTGGGTGCCTACCACCTGCAGCGTCACCGCAGGCGTTGCCACGTTGGCCGCAGTCGCTGGCGCCACGCAGTACCGCGTGTGCTGGTTGCCGGTGTTCTCGGTGTTCTGCGAGCGCCCCAGCGAGAACCAGGATTCATCCGGCAATACCCACAGTTGGCAAACCACCTGGCAAGAGGCCTAACCCATGCTGATCGGAGCTCAGCCGCTGGCCAGCGGCCCGCTTGCTGTCGCCCTGGGTTCGACCTACGAGCCGGAGTATGTGGTGCGTGGCCAGGCCTTCAACTGGCGCGTGCGCCTGCTGGTGGATGGGGTAGACCTCACCAGCCAGGTTACCGGCATGATCGACGTCGACCTCGAGGAGGGCGCCGCCGCCGTCGGTGGCTTCGTGCTGTACCTGCCGCCAGGCCCTGTGGTGCCGGACGACTGGAAAGGCAAGCCGGTTGTGATCGACTACATCAGCCGCAACCGTGATGGCGTGATCACTGAACAGCGCCTGCTCACCGGCAAAATCGAAATGCCGGAATGGGACCCGACCTGGCGCCTGCTGGCGTGCGATTGCAGCGACCAGTTGCAGCAGCGCGTTGAGGGCATGAGCATCGAGGCCATCGACGCACTGACCGGTGGCCACTGGTCCGCCGACCTGTTCGAACCGGTGACCGGCCGCAGCCGCTGGGACTATGCGCAGGAGCGCATGGAGAGCCGCCCCGCCAGCCTGGATTGCTCGCCGACCGGGCAGGTGCGCGTGACCAATTGGGCGGCGGCCGTGGTGCCGCACTTCGTGTTTGGCCCCGGTACCACGCTGTTCGAGAGCGTGCAGATTGACCTGCAACCGCTTGGCGCCGCCACCAACCGCCTGGAGATCGAAGCCGGCTACCGCTTCCCGCGCCTCTGGCAGCACATCCAGGGCTTTGGCTGGACGCACCCGCACGCGAGCAGCTCAGGCATCCCGGGCTTCTGCGAATGGCGCACGTACACCAGCGACCTGCCGACCACTGAGATGATCATCGACGCCATCACCGGCGCCGGGTTGACCATGGTGGGTGGTGTGGGTGGCTCCAAGCTGCCGCTGAGCCTACCGGACCCATGCGGCGATGGTAGCCCCTGGACGAACCGTTTCGACAATCTCTGGCTGAGCGCCACGGCCTCCGGTGGGCGGCGCTGGGTGCAGCAGGTGACCGAGAGCTACAAGCTGTTGCTGACTGCGACCGGCGGCGAGGACGAAGCCACCCAGGTGATTGCCCGCGACAGCGGCAGCGTGGCCATCGAAAGCGCGCAAGCGGATGAGTGGGAGTCGAGCAAGCCGAGCACAAGCACGCCTGACTACACGGACCTGTCCGACGAAGTGCGCCGCACCTCGGCGCTGCTCACCCTGCTGTGGGGCGGTGCAGTGCAACTGCTGAGCGCGCACCGTGGCACCACGCTCAGCTGGCAGGTGCCGACCGACCTGGCGCTGGGCATCGACACCGTGCACACCCTGCGCCTTGAGGACAAGGCCCTGGCGCTCGGCAAGTGCCGGCGCATCCAGCACCGCATCGATATCGAGGGCGGCACGGCGATCACCACCATCAGCGTGGCGATCAGTCGCGGCGGTGGCGTGGGTGACCCGCTCACCGTGCCGGCCCGGCCGGACACCAGCCTTGAACCGGTTTCGGGTGGATCACTGCTGGTCACGCAGCTGGGCGGTCGCTTGAACGACCCGTACACCGGTCTGGCTATTCCGCCGTATGACGATACCCGCCTGGGCTTCTCGGGCAACTGGGACGCGAAAGACGACCTTACCGCCGAGGACTTCCCGCGCCGGTTCGACGTCGAGGCGGTAGAGATTCCCGAGATATACCGCGACGAGCGTACTGGTGATGTGACCGCGCACTACCGCGTGGCTATCCCCAATGACCTGTTGGAGTTGTAGATGGCGACACTTGCACAGCAGCGCGCCGCGATTGCAGCGGGTATGCGCGCCTCGAGGCAGGCCACCAGCGAAGCGTCGCGCCGGGCAACCGGCGAGGCGATAGTGAGCCGCCGCACGGGGCGCGATGAGGTCGATGACCTCAACGCGGTTATTAGCCAGCCACGCCAGCGCACGAGCCTACGCAGCGTCGAGCCGCGTGGCAGCGTGCCGGCGTTGGTGGGGCGGGGTAACTATGCCGCCCCACCGGCAACCGGCGGCGGCATTGCCAGCCCGCTGGTGGAGCCTACCGCCAGCACGCGCGAGTACTACGACCCGGTGCTGTTGCCGACCACAGACGGCCTGGCCTGGGTGCGGTGGCGCAGCGTGAAGAAGTTCGTGATGCAGGATGCCAACGATGACGAAGTGATTCTGGAGTTTGCCAATGGGGTTTCCTAACAGCCCGGTTGACCCGGAGATCGTGCAATGGGGCTGGCCCTGGCACGGCCTTATCCAGGGCGCGAGTGCGGGCAGTGGCTCGCTCTCGTTTGGTAGTGGCCGGGTGGTGCCGTGCGGTTATGTCGATTACCACAATACCCATCTTTGGGATATCGGCATGCCGGTGCCAGAGGTCGAAACAGAAGACCCTGACGAGCAGTGGCTGAGCCAGGCGATTGTGCGCAGCCGGTACCTCGGCAACGAAGCTTTTGCCTCGGTGGCCTACGGGCAGATGAGCTTCGACGGTGATGGACGCTACCCGTTCTACACGCCCGGCTACGGCGTGATGCGCAGGCAGTTCGCGATTACGGTACAGGAACCGCTGAACCGCCTGCGGCTATCCGGCTTGGTTTTTGGCTGGGCGGCCACTGCCGTGCCGGACATATTCGTCAGCTATGCCGATGCCGGGCTGGGCGGCAAGCCTGCCGACCTTACGAATCTGCGCGTGCAGTTTCTCGACAACAGCCCGGACGGTCGCCGGGCGCTGTTCGCGATTTGCCCGTGGCGGGTGTCCGGGCAGGTCTACTCGATCCCGCGGTCAATCATCGAGATTGAGTTGCGGGGCGACCCGGAGGTGGGTTTCAGCCTAGCGGCGCACCTGATCGCGCCGTATGCAGTGACTTGGGAATACATCGGTACCGGGGGCGGGCCTGAGCCAAGTTCGCGCTATGAACTGCGCGCGATCGAGGCGGTTATCTGGGCCTGGTACGGCATGGACGGCACCGTGGAGACGGTGAAATTTCGCCGTGAAACTGAGTTCGCCGGCGAGATGAACGGTACGACCACAACGCTCCGCCACTCGTTTGACACGACCATCACCACCAAAGTCATTTGCGGTGACCGCGTGGCGGCTCTGGTGAATGACCTGGCTGTGACTGTGAACTACAGCCGCAACGGCGAAGGCCCGACGTGGTCGAACGTCACCCATACCGTGCGCACCGTGGCGGGCGAGGTGGTGGTAAATGCATCCGTACCTGGCGGCCCGCATGATGAGCCCTCGCGCAATCTGCCGTTTCCCGGCTCATCTGCGATGCAGCAGTTTGACTACTCGATGAGCGGCATTGCGAACCCGGCTGACCTGGTGATTCTGTCAAACAAGATACTGGCGCCTGCGGTTAGAGACATTCAGGTGCCGGGCGTGAGCGGCTACCAGTTCTGGTGCGCCGATGCCGTTACGCCAGCCGGCGTTGATGCGGGGCTCTACAAAATCGCCACCACATCCCAGGCGAGCAATCCCATTCCATTCATCTACGGCGCGTTCAACCCGCTAACGGGAGCTGTGGTGCGGAATAACCCGACGACCTATCAGACATGGGTATGAACATGAATTTCATCGACAACTGGATCTACCAGCTTGACGACGTATTGGCGGTCGATGGTGATGCGCTGCCGGTGCCAAGTGATGCGATCGCAAGGCTTGGGCTAGCAGATGGCGTGGCTTACACCGTGGTGTTTTCAGCAGCGTTGGCCCAGGCCGGCGGTGGGGTGTTCGAAATTGCTCATGTAATCGGCGGCGCGGGTGGTGGGTACACGCTCCAGCGCGGGCGAGAGGGAACGGACGCCGCCCTGTGGCCTGCCGGAACGCTGGTGATGGCGACAGTTACCGCGGCGCAACTGGCGGGTTTTGGTGGCGGTGTGGACGATAGCGGCTGGGTAACGCTGGAGCCTGTTGGCGGTTTTGTGTACCCGCCGGATGCTCGGAGAATCGGCGGGGTAGTCTACCTGCGCGGCTTTAAGTGGATTGATCTCGCACAACTCGGCGAGCCACTAGCGCAGCTGCCAGTGGGCTGGAGACCGGCGCAGCAGTTCTATGCAACTAAACCCATTGGGGACCGCATACGCCGTATGTCAATCACCGAGGATGGCATTGATGGGGCCGGCATGATTTTCATCGATCATGTCAACGGCCCTACGGCATCCGACTATTTCGAGTTTGACGGGATCTCGTTTCCCGTCGGCTGATCGGTATCACCCCATATTACGGAGTAGCCAGCCATGCAGCCGGCCTGCCTAGACCTGCCCATTGTTCCTGGGGCAACGAACCGCAAACCGCTCTACCTGCTCCAGCCGCGCTGGGAGCGCCGCGCCATCGCCGAGGTGCAGAAAACTCCATCCCTGCGGCTCACCGTGCCAGGGCACGACCTGCCGGCCGAGTGGCCGTGCTGGGTGGAGGGTGTGAGCGGCTTCACCGCGCTCAACCGCCAACCGCCGCAGCAAGCGCCGTGGATGGTCGGTGTGGTGGATGACGACACGGTGGAAATCAACGCCCTCAACGGCGCCGAGCAGAACGCCCGCGGCGGCTGGCTGGTGTACCAGTCAGGCGTCGACCTCACCGATGCAACGGCAGTGCTCACGCTCACCGGCCCTGGCTACAGCCTGGAGCTGACCACCGCGCCCGATGGCGGCCTGCAGGTGCTGGGCGTGGGGCGGCTGAACATCGTGCTCACGCCAGCGCAGAGCGCGGCCATCCCGCTCGACGGCGTGACCTACGCGCTCGACATTACATGGAGCAACGGCGACGTGGACCGTTGGCTGGACGGCCCGGTGACCGTGCGCCGAGGAGGTGCCCATGGCCGCTGCGCCTGATGTGATCGTCGCCGGCCAACCGTTTGTGCTGGTGCATGAGCCGGTGGCACCGCCGGCGATTGTGGTGGCGGTAGGGGCGCAGGGGCCGCCGGGGCGTAACGGGGTTGATGGCGCGACCATCAGCCCAGACCCAAACAACCAGATTCAGAACCGCCCGACCGGGCTCTACGTGCCGCCCACTGAGTGGGGCGGTACCGAATGGTAATCAGGAGGCCTCATGGCTCAAGTTCGATTCTACAAGGTCACCACGCTGCCAGGCAGCCTCGAAGCCAACGCCTTTTACTACGTCGAAAACAGCAACTACGCCGAGAGCTACCTGACCAACAGTGCCGGTGTGGCGCGGGCGGTGGGCAATTCGGCAATGATCAACGCGCTGATCAGCGAGGCCCTGGCCAACTGGTCTGGCGCCGCCAGCTCGGTGCAGATCGTTGCCGACATTGCCGCGCGTGATGCGCTGATCGCTACGCTCGAAGCCAACGCGATGATCCTGGTGATCGATGCATCGGCTGACCCGACTGTCGACGCCGGTTCAGCGCTTTATGCATACGACGCCACGGCTGAGCAAACCTACAAAGTGGCCGAGTACGAGTCGATGGACGTGGTGCTTAACTGGGCCGATATCGTCGACGGCCCCAGCTCGACGCCCGCGCAGCTCGACAACGCAGTGAGCCTGGCGCACAGCCACTCCAACAAGGCAACGCTCGACCTCATCGGCGCCGACGGTGAGGGTATGACCTACAACGGCCAGGGCGTGACTACTCGCTGGGCTACTAACAACTGGTGATCCTATGGCAGTGATTAAGCATCACAAAGTCGTTGCCGCCCTGCCGGCCGAGTTGGAGGCGGATGCCATCTACTACGTCCGGTCGGGCGACGGGTACGATCAGTACGTCACCAACAGCTCTGGTCTAGTGGTGGCGTACCCACTGAATGCCCCTGGCGCCGATGGCTCGCGCATTAGCCTGGACGGCCCTACCGAGGTATTCGTCACGCAGAGCGTGCTGATCGAGATCACCAATTTCGACGCATTCAGCAGCTACGTGGTGCAGGTATCCGCTGGCGCTGCTGAGATTTCTGGCAGCACGATCAACTTCACCGCCCCGGCCTCAGCCGGGCCGGCCACGCTGACTGTGTTCGCTGATGACTCCCGGCGCGATGTGCTCATCGACATCCTGCCAGAGCGCCCAGCGGCCCCGATCATTACCTCGCCGGCCCCTACCGGCGCCATGGGCAACCCCACTCTTTCGACGGGGCCGTTTGCGCTTATCGGGCCGAACGAGGACATCCACGCAGCGACCGACTGGGAAATCTGGACAGGCCCAGTGCGGACAGGGGAGCTCGTTTGGTCGTCGCCGGGCAATTCGATCAACAAACTGAGCATCACGCTCCCGCAGAACACACTTGCCGTAGCGACCGATTATCACGTGGCAGTCCGGCACATCGGCGAAACATTCGGTCCCGGTGAATGGGCGGAGCTGGCTTTCCGCACAGCCGACCAGTTCCTGCCGACCATTTTTGGTCAGCCGTTCGGGGGCGGGTTTTACGCCGGCAAAGTCCAGCAGGCTGACGGCGTGTACATTGTCATCGTCGCGCCAAAAGCGGCGGAGACGACGCTGCCCTGGAAGAACGCGAACACCGCTACCACTGGCACGTCCAGTCTCAATGACGGCCTGGCCAACTCCAATGCGATGAACAACGCAACGCATGCGGCCGCCCAGTATTGCCGCGCGTATAACGGCGGCGGGTTCGGCGACTGGTATCTGCCGGCTAAGGATGAGCTCGAGGTCTGTTACCGCAACCTCAAGCCGGACGCGACGGCGAACAGTACCTCTCACGGCGCTAACAACAACAGCGTGCCTGCGGGTGCCAACTACACCGCAGTAACCCCAGGGCAGACGGGTGCCGCTGCATTCAAGGCGGGCGGGCCAGAGGTATTCACGGTGCCTACCTGGTACTGGGCCTCGACTGAGTACTCCGCCAGCAACGCCTGGATCCAGCGCTTCAGCGATGGCTACCAGTACATCAACCCCAAGGCCAGTGCGTACCTGGTGCGCCCCGTCCGCAGATTCAAAATTTAGCCCTTAACCCTTTAATGCCCGCGCGTGCGCGGGCCTGCGTTTAGCGTGCCCATGCCTAAATCGAAAAACCTGCCGATCTACCGCGCCAGCTACGAGTTGTTGAGCCTGGTCACCGAGCTTATCCGTCACTTCGCGCGCGACTTTCGGCCATCGCTTGGCAATCGCCTGCACAACGAGGCGGTGCTTCTGGTGCTGATGATCTATCGCGCCAATGCGGCGGAAGACAAGCTGCCTCATATCGGCAAGCTGCTGGAAACGCTGCAGGTCGTGGAAATGCTGCTGCAGCTGTCCTCCGACCTCAAGCTGATCAGCCTCAAGCAATACGCCCGCTCCGCAGAACTGACCGCCGATATCGGCCGGCAGGCTGGCGGATGGCAGAAATTCGCCGCGAGCGGTAACGCCTCGCGCAAAAATCATGTCAGCAGGCTCAACGCGTCGCCCGCTGCTGGATTGCCACGGTGATCCTTCCCGCGCGATTTATCTGGTTGCGTCCCTGGGCTGCAGCCCACGACAGGCCCTTGCGAAACAGCTGCACCATTGCAGCAGGTCTACGGGCAGTTTCCCGGCTGATCGGCACATGCCTTCGGTTGGGCGACGTGAAGATGCAACTTCGACTGAGAACTCCGCCAACAACGCCTGGATCCAGCGCTTCAGCGATGGCAACCAGAACAACAACAACAAGACCAATGCGTACCTGGTGCGCCCCGTCCGCAGATAACACCGCAGGAGCCTGCTGACATGACCCCAACCATGGAAGAAATCGTGGTCGCCTACAGCGACTGCAGGAAAGGCAAGCGCAACACCGACAGCGCCATCTCATTCGAGCTGCGTCTGGCTCGCAATCTGTGCAGGCTGCGCGACGACCTGGCATCCGGCCGGTACCAGATCGGCGCGAGCCGCTGTTTCGTGGTCACCAACCCGAAGCCCCGCGAGGTGTGGGCCGCTGCGTTTCGTGACAGGATCGTGCATCACGTCATGTACAACCGCATCGCGCCGGCGTTCCACGCGACGTTCTCGGCGGCCAGCTGCGCCTGCATCCCAGGTCGCGGCACGCTGTACGGCGCCAAGCGGCTGGAGCGCCAGGTTCGCAGCGTTACGCAGAACTGGTCTCGCCGCGCCTACTACCTGAAGCTGGATCTCTCGAACTTCTTCGTGTCGATTCATCGGCCGACCCTGTTCGGGCTGCTCGAGCCGAAGCTGGGGAACGGCTGGACTCGCAGTATCACCGAGCAAATCCTATTCCACGACCCGCTTCCGCAGGTGGACGTGCGCAGCCCACCGGAGCTGATGGCCTTGGTGCCTCGACACAAGAGCCTGTTCCGCGCAGCAGACGGATGCGGCTTGCCCATCGGCAACCTGAGCAGCCAGTTCTTCGCCAACGTATATCTGAATGCCCTGGACCAGTTCGTCGGGCACCAGATCAAGCCGAAGGGCTATATCCGCTACGTTGACGACTTCATCCTGCTGCATGAAAGCACCGAGTGGCTGAATGAAGCCAAGGTGCGCATTGAGGCGTTTCTGGCTGCGCGGCTGCGTGCGGCAATCAACCCGACCAAGACCGTACTGCAGCCCATCGACCGTGGCGTGGATTTCGTGGGGCAGGTCATCAAGCCCTGGCGCCGCATCTTGCGAGGACGCATGTTGCCGTCCGCCCTCCACCGGATTGCCACGGCCGGGGATGCGGAGTCCCGGCGCAGCAGCGCCAATAGCTACCTGGGCCTCATGCGCCAGTGCGCCGCCTACCGCGAGCGCACGGATATCGCTCGCCGCATGCTGCGCCACGGGCACCCCGTTGATAACAAGCTCACCCGCGCTTTCGCGCATCGCGGAGACATGTAAATGCGCTACTTGAAATACACCTATGTTGATGCCGTAACCGGAATATCAGTAACCGACAGTCCGGTTAGAAATGGGCCGGCCATGCCGTCAGTTGTCGGGCTGCAGTTCGTTTGGGCTCGGGAGAGCCAATACCCCGCGTTCACACCCGAGCTGTTCGGTACTTGCCCGGACAGCAGCGACACCGACCGGCCTGGCGTAATGGGGGTGATGACCGAGACGGAGTGGCTAGCAGCACGGCAGCAGGAGAATGCAGATCGGCGGGCACTGACCGCCCAGCAAATCGCCGCCCGGCGCTGGCAGGCCGAGACAGGCGGCATAACCCTAAACGGAATGCACATCGACACAGGTCGAGACAGTCAGGCGCTGATCACTGGCGCAACGGTTCAGGCCATGCTTGACCCGAACTACTCGCTGCGCTGGAAGACGGTGGCCGGCTTCGTTGACCTGACGGCCGGGCAGATCATAGGCGTGGCTACGGCTGCACGGGCGCATGTACAGGCTTGCTTTAATCGGGAGGCCGAACTGCTCGACGCGCTGGAGGCCGGCACGCTGACGCCCGAAATGCTAGAGGAGGGCTGGCCAAATGAACCGCTTCCCGAACCCACTCCAAGCTGAGCTACTACCCGACCGCAAAACATGGCGCCTCCTGGCGCTTTTTTCATATCTGGACCCTGACCACGGATTGATCGATGTGCCGGCCGGCTTCGAGACCGACTTCGCTTCAGTCCCGCGCTGGCCGCTGACGTTCGCGCTGCTGGGCCAGTACGGCCACGCTGCCGCCGTGCTACACGACTGGCTTTATCGAGCCGGGACACTGAGCCGCGCCGACGCAGATCGCGTGTTTCTCAATGCGCTGCGTTCAAGCGGCATCGCTCGGTGGCGGGCATGGCTGATGTTTGCCGGCGCTCGAATAGGCGGCGCTAAACGATACAAGACCCCGCCGAGCGCGGGGTTTTCTTTGCCTGGAGAAAATCCATGACCCTGAACGAGATCCGTGACCAGGCAATTACGCCTGCGCTCGCGCTGCTACCTGCGCTTATGGCCGAGAAGCGCGCCCAGGTTGACCAGCTCATGCTGACTGCTCATCTGCAGGAGGCGCCGAACCGCGAGCAGTGCCAACTGCCGATTCGCCCCGGCAAATGCGGCCCGGCCCGTGGCATCTGGCAGTTCGAGCGTGGCGGCGGTGTTGCCGGCGTACTGCGCCACAAGAGCAGCCGCGATGCTGCCATCGCCGCCTGCCGAGCGCTGGGCATCGAGCCGACCGTTGACGGTGTGTTCGCCGCGCTGCCGGGCCAGGTGGACGTGATCGACGCCGTGTTCGCCCGCCTGCTGTTCTGGACCGACCCGCTGCCACTGCCGGAGCTGGGTGACGTCGAGGGTGCCTGGCAGTACTACCTGCGCAACTGGCGCCCCGGTGCGTATGAACGCGGAACCCCGCCCGAGCGCCGCAAGCTGCGGCAGAAGTGGGGCGCCAACTATGCGCGCGTGTTGGAAACGCTGCAGGTGGCGGCGTGATTCCCGCCCAGTACCAACTGGCCGCCAAGGCCGGCGGCGTGCTGCTGCTCATGGCCCTGGCCGCCGGCGTTGTCTGGTGGGGCATGGCGCCGCGTATCGACATCGAGGCTCAGCGTGCCGATACCGCCCAGGCCGATCTGGTCAAGGCCGAGCAACTGATCGAGCTGCAGGCCGATGTGCTTGCGCAGCAGCAGAAAACCCTGGGTGACCTGGCTGAGATTGAGCGCCGCATGCAACTGCTCGATCAGGCAGTTGCCCTTAACCGATCAGCCCAGGCGGCTGAATTCGCGGAGTTGAAACGCAATGACAAAGCAGTCGCTGAGTATCTCGCTGGTGCTGTGCCTGCTTCTCTCGGCCGGCTGTACGAGCGCCCCGAAACCAACGACCCCGCCGCCTACACAGCCCCGCATGGAGTGCAGCCTGGTGCCGTGTCGGCTGCCTTATCGACCGGTCGTGCTGGTGAATGAACAGTGGGGCGAAGCGCTGGACGCCGCTGACGCCGCGTTGCTGAGCTGTGCCCGCCAGGTGCTGGCGTGCATTGAGCGGCAGGCAGCTCAATCACCGAAATGAAATGGCCCGGTGCCGTGGGGGAGTCCCTGCGGTACCGGGCCCCTTTTTTTGTGCCTGCGATTTTAGTTTAGAAAATGTAGCCTATGGGCATCCGAGCGAGACGAAGCCGACTTTCGGGGTGGCGGTGGACATGCGGGCTAACCTCTAACGGGCGCCTGGGTGGCGCCTCTGATCAAAAAGTGCGCAATTCTAGCGGCGGATCGGGCACTTGACCAGAGGCGTCTTCACCTCAAATGCGCCCCGGCAGCATGCGCGTCAGGGTGTTATCGCGCACCACGTAATGGTGATACAGACCAGCGACCGCGTGCAGTCCGATCAGCCAGTAGCCGGCGCTACCGGCCAATTCGTGCAATTCCTTGATCTGCCCGGCCAGTGCCTTGTCCGGGCCGATCAGTGCTGGCAGCTCCAGGCCGAATAAGGGAATGGGCTTGCCGGCGGCGCTGAGAATCAACCAGCCAGCCAGCGGCGCACCGATCATCAGGGCGTACAGGGCCAGGTGCATCAGCTTGGCGAGCAGGTTCTGCCAGCTCGGTGGCGCGGGCTGGATGGCCGGGGTAGGGCTCAGCGCACGAGCGAGCAGGCGCAACCAGACCAGAGCGAAGACGCTCAGACCGAGCATGAAGTGCCATTGCTTGAGCAGCTCGCGGGTATCGCTACCTTTGGGGAAATTGCCCTTGAGTTCGATGCAGGCGTAGACGGCGGCGATCAGAATCAGCATCAGCCAGTGCAGGCCGATGGACAGGCTTCCATAGCGTGGTGGGGGGTTCTTCCAGTTCATACAGGCTTCCTCGGTAATGTCCTGCATCTGTGGCAGGTGTTTCCAGCATAGGCCCGCTTGGCTTATGTGAAACTGAGGAAGATCAATACTCGGAAACGATAAAGGCCACTCGTTTGAGTGGCCTTTATCTGAAGGTGGTTGCGGGAGCAGGATTTGAACCTACGACCTTCGGGTTATGAGCCCGACGAGCTACCAGACTGCTCCATCCCGCGGCGGCCATTCTACTCAGGGGAAGAGTGTTGTCAATTGGTTTCTTGCTTTTGATCGAAAATACTAATCGACAGGCAAACAAAAAGGCCACTCGTTAGAGTGGCCTTTTTGGAAGGTGGTTGCGGGAGCAGGATTTGAACCTACGACCTTCGGGTTATGAGCCCGACGAGCTACCAGACTGCTCCATCCCGCGGCGGCCATTCTACTCAGGGAGAGAGTGTTGTCAATCGGTTTCTTGCTTTTGATCGAAAATACTAATCGACAGGCAAACAAAAAGGCCACTCGTTAGAGTGACCTTTTCGGAAGCTGGTTGCGGGAGCAGGATTTGAACCTACGACCTTCGGGTTATGAGCCCGACGAGCTACCAGACTGCTCCATCCCGCGGCGGCCATTCTACCGGTAGAGAGCTTTGCGTCAACTATTATCTTCAAAAAACTGTTTTCAACTCAGATGGTTAGCCTCAAACAACTGTTAGACTTCAGCGAGTTCGACCAGACCTGGCAAGGCTTTCGAGGGTGTTGTGCGCAAGATAATCCACGTTGACTGCGACTGCTTTTACGCCGCCATCGAGATGCGTGACGACCCGAGCCTGGCCAATCGTCCGCTGGCCGTTGGCGGTTCGGCTGACCGTCGTGGGGTGATCGCCACCTGCAACTACGAGGCACGTGCCTATGGCGTGCGGTCGGCGATGTCCTCGCGGCATGCGCTGAAGCTGTGCCCGGACCTGCTGATCGTCAAGCCGCGCTTCGAGGTGTACCGCTCGGTTTCCCGCGAGATTCACGGCATCTTTCGCCAGTTCACCGACCTGATCGAGCCGCTGTCGCTGGACGAGGCCTATCTGGATGTCAGTGAGTCGGCGCATTTCTCCGGCAGCGCCACCCGCATCGCCCAGGAAATTCGCCGCCGCGTGGTGCAGGAGCTGCACATCACCGTGTCGGCAGGGGTGGCGCCTAACAAGTTCCTGGCCAAGATCGCCAGCGACTGGCGCAAGCCCAACGGGTTGTTCGTGATCACCCCGGATCAGGTCGACGATTTTGTTGCCGAGTTGCCGGTGAACAAGCTGCATGGTGTCGGCAAGGTCACGGCTGACAAGCTGACGCGCCTGGGTATTCGCACCTGTCTAGATCTGCGGGAGTGGAACAAGCTGGCGTTGGTGCGCGAATTCGGCAGTTTTGGCGAGCGTCTATGGCGCCTGGCCCACGGCATCGACGAGCGCGCCGTGCAGGTGGACAGTCGTCGCCAATCACTGAGCGTCGAGAATACCTACGATCAGGACCTGCCCGACCTGGAGGCCTGCCTGGAGAAGCTGCCGGCGCTGCTTGAGGAGATGAACGGCCGTTTGCAGCGGCTGGACGCCAGCTATCGGCCGGACAAGCCCTTCGTCAAGGTGAAGTTCCATGACTTTACCCAGACCACCCTGGAGCAGGCGGGGGCCAGTCGGGATCTGGAAAGCTATCGGCTATTGCTGAGCAACGCCTTTGCCCGGGGCGGCAAGCCGGTGCGGCTGCTCGGGGTGGGCGTCAGGCTGCATGATCTGCGCGGGCGGCAGGAGCAGTTGGAGCTGTTCGCGTAGTTGCCGTCGTGGGAGGGGCTTTAGCCGCGGGGTTTTATCGCGGCTGAAGCCGCTCCTACAGGAACAGAGTGCGTCCTGCTGGGCGAGCGTCGTGTCACTCCGCCCACAGGCGAATCGGTTTGCCGCTGGCCTGCCACAGTTGCAGTTGGCCGATGTCATTGAAGTCCCAGCGCTGCACTTCAGTCAGTGCCGCGAGGAAGCGCTGCTCCTGCTCCATCAATGAGGGCGCGCACATCTTGCGGGTGCTGCCCGGGGTTTCGAAACGGACAGAGTCATCCTTCAGCGTGTAGCCAGCGAACCAGTGGTTGCAGCCGGCGTGACCGTGAGCGCGACCGTCAGCGGCAAAGGTCACGGTCAGGTGGCTGCGGTCTATCAGCGGGCGTTCGCCGATCCATTCCACTTGGTAGCTGCGTTCGGTTTCCAGCTGCGGTGCGTCGCTGGCGCAGCCTACCAAGGTGGCGGCGAGCAGGGCGAGGGGCAGGGCGCGATTCATGCTGTCAGGCCTCCTGGCAGGTGCGGCATAGGTGACGACCGGCATCGTTGCGCCAGCCCAGCTCGGTGATGCGGGCTTCGGCGGCTGGCGCTTGCGCGGCTTTGCCAAGGGCCGCATCGACGGCGAATTCGAAATCCAGCTGCTTGCCGCAGCTGTCGCAGTTCACCTGCCAGTTATGGATGGCCAGTTCCTTGAACTGCGGACCCTTGCACACGGCCAGCCATTGGCCGGGCGGGTTGATCAGGTGGCGAACCTTCTCCACTTCCAGGCGCATGTGCAGGTCGCGGCTGCCCTTGAGGGTGACCAGCAGCACGTCATTGGCCTGGATCGAACCGCCGTTGCCGGTGACCTGGTAGCGGCCCGGCGCCAGTGCGCGGCATTCGGTGAGGGTATGTTGCGGGTTGAGCAGGGAATAACGGAAATCGTGTTCGGCCATGGGTCCTCCGGATCAGCCGGCATGCTATCACGCGCCGGCCTTGACCTCATTGCTTGGCCGTCCGGCTAGCCAGGCCTTGATGTTGTCCAGGGTGGTGTGGGCGATGGCCGCGAGTGCCTCGTGGGTGAGAAAGGCCTGGTGCGCGGTGATGATGACGTTGGGGAAGCTCAGCAGGCGGGCCAGGGTGTCGTCCTGCAGCGGCAGGTCGGAGTGATCCTCGAAGAACAGTTCCGACTCTTCCTCGTAGACGTCCAGGCCCAGGTAGCCGAGCTGGCCGCTCTTCAGCGCTTCGATCAGCGCGGGAGCATCGACCAGGGCGCCGCGACCGGTGTTGATCAGCATGGCGCCGCGTTTCATCTGGGTCAGGCGTTCACGGTCGATCAGGTGGTAGCTGGCATCGGTCAGCGGGCAGTGCAGGCTGAGGATGTCGCTGCTGGCGATCACCTCGTCCAGCGGCGCCTGGCGTGCGCCCAGGGCCTCCAGCCCGCTCAGCGGGAACGGGTCGTGAATCAGCACCTGGCAGCCGAAGCCATGCATGATGCGGGCGAAGACCTGGCCGAGCTTGCCGCCGCCGACCACGCCGCCGCGCTTGCCATGCAGGTCGAAGCCGGTCAGGCCGTGCAGGGAAAAGTCCCCTTCGCGGGTGCGATTGAAGGCCCGGTGGGTACGTCGATTGAGGGCCATGACCCGGGCTACCGCGTGTTCGGCCACGGCGTGGGGCGAATAGGCCGGCACCCGCACGACCGGTAGGCCGAGCCGCTGCGCCGCGGCCCGGTCGACATGGTTGTAGCCGGCCGCGCGCAGGGCGATCAGGCGCGTGCCATCAGCGGCCAATTGCTCCAGCACCGGGGCGGACAGGTCGTCATTGATGAAGGCGCAGACCACCTCGCTGCCTTTGGCCAATGCCACGCTGTCGGCGGTCAGGCGTGTTTCGTGGAACTGCAGATGCCAGTCGGGCGGGCAGTTTGCCGCGAGAAACGAGTCACGGTCATAGGGTTTGCTGCTGAACAGGCAGATGCGCATATGGGTTCCTCAAGCGCTTTGCGCGGCGGCTTCGCTCAGGCGCTCGATCGCTGCGTCCAGCTCGTCCAGGGCACGCTGAGCTTCGGGGTCGTCCTGTTTGAGCAGGGTCTCGCTGCGCTGGCAGGCAGCGCGCAGCTGGGGCACGCCGCAGTAGCGGGTAGCGCCGTGCAGGCGGTGAACTCGCTCGATCAACGTCGTGCGTTCACCGCTAGCGCGAGCCTGGCGGATGGCCTGACGGTCGCCGGGCAGGCCCGCCAGCAGCATGCTCAGCATATCGGCGGCCAGGTCGGGCTTGCCGGCTGCCAGACGCAGGCCTTCCTCGTTGTCGAGCACCTTGGGTTGCGACTGCGCAGGGGTGGGCGGGGCGGCCTTGTGTGTTGGCGGGTTGCGCAGGTTAAGGCCGGTCCACTTGAGCACCACCTGGGCCAATTGGCGGTCGTTGATCGGCTTGGTCAGGTAGTCGTCCATGCCGCTTTGCAACAGGGCGCGCTTCTCGTTGGCCAGGGCATGGGCGGTGAGGGCGATGATCGGTGTGGTGCTGCGGCCCTGCTCGCTTTCCCATTGGCGAATCACTTCGGTGGCTTCGCGTCCATCCATGCCGGGCATCTGCACGTCCATGAACACCAGGTCGAAGCTGTCCTGCTGCACCGCTTCTATCGCCGCGTAGCCGCTGTCGACGGCAGTCACCTGGGCGCCAAGGTCATCGAGCAGGGTCTGCACCAGCAGCAGGTTCGCCGGGTTGTCGTCGACGCAGAGAATCTGTGGTCGGCGAGTATCGCTGATCACCACCGGCTCGCTGATCGGCCGTTGCGGGCTGACCAGTTCTATCAGTGCCTTGTGCAGCTTGCGTGTGCAAGGGGGCTTGGCCTGCAACTGGTTATAGGCGTCGGGCAGCGAGTCGTGGAACAGGCCCAACTCGGTGGTCGGGCAGAGTACCAGCGCTTTGCAGCCGAGGCGGTCGAGGTCCCATATCCGTTGGCCGAGACTCTCGGGCGCCAGCTGGCTGGCGGTAATGCCCAGCACTGCCAGGCTCAGCGGGCGTTCGCGAGTGTGCTGGTTGTTCACCGCTTCGAAGAGCTGAGCGGGATCGGAGAAACTCTCCACCTCCAGGCCGCAGTCCTCAAGCTGGTGGGTCAGGGCCTGGCGCGCCAGTTCGTGACTTTCCAGCACGGCCACACGACGCCCCTGAAAGGCTGCGCGCGGCAGATCTTCGGCATCGTCGCGTGCCTTGGGCAGGGTCAGGGTGATCCAGAATTCCGAGCCTTCGCCTGGCGTGCTGTCGACGCCGATCTCGCCGCCCATCTGCTCGATCAGGCGCTTGGAAATCACCAGGCCAAGGCCGGTGCCGCCGGCCTGGCGGCTGAGCGAGTTGTCGGCCTGGCTGAAAGCCTGGAACAGCGCGCGCAGGTCCTCATCCGACAGGCCGATGCCGGTGTCCATCACGCTGATGCGCAGCTGCGCGCTGTCGGCGCTCTCGTCCTCGACCATGGCGCGCATGACGATGGTGCCTTCGCGGGTGAACTTGATCGCGTTGCTGACCAGGTTGGTCAGTACCTGCTTCAGGCGCAGCGGGTCGCCGCGCAGGGCCAGCGGCGTGTCGCGGTAGATCAGGCTGACCAGTTCCAGCTGCTTTTCATGGGCTGCGGGGGCGAGGATGGTCAGGGTGTCCTGTAGCAGGTCACGTAGGTTGAAGGGGATGGATTCGAGCATCAGCTTGCCGGCTTCGATCTTGGAGAAGTCGAGCACCTCGTTGATGATGCCGAGCAGGCTGTCGGCGGACTTCTCGATGGTCGACAGATAGTCCTGCTGGCGCGGGCTGAGCTCGCTCTTCTGCAGTAGGTTGGTGAAGCCGAGAATGCCATTGAGCGGGGTGCGGATTTCGTGGCTCATGTTGGCCAGGAATTCGGACTTGATACGGCTGGCTTCCAGGGCCTCCTTGCGCGCGAAGTCCAGTTCGATGTTCTGGATCTCGATGGTCTCCAGGTTCTGGCGCACGTCTTCAGTGGCCTGCTCGATGCTGTGCTGCAATTCTTCCTGGGCGTTCTGCAGCGCCTCGGCCATACGGTTGATGCCAGAGGCCAGTTCGTCCATTTCATGGCTGCCCAACGGTGGCAGGCGGGTTTCCAGATGGCCGTCCTTGAGCTGTGCGACCCCGGCCTTGATCGCGCGTAGCGGGCCGTTGATGCTGCGGCTCATGCGCAGGGCGAGCAGGGCGGTGACGGCAAGGCCGCCGGCGATCAGCAGCAGGCTGGCGAACAGGCTGCGGTAGCCGCTGAGCAGTGTGCCCTGGTGCGAGAGCTCCAGCTCGACCCAACCGAGCAGCTCCAGTTGACCGTCCTCGGCGAGGGTGTCGTTGAGCACCAGGTGCTGGTCGTAGACCGGCAGCAGAAAGCGCGTGGCATCCTGGCCACTGAGCAGGCTGACGCCCGGCTGGCCGCTGGGCGTGGGGTTGAGCATGCTGGGGCCGGCGTGCGCCAGGGAGGCGCGCTCAGGGGCAAGAAAACCGACTGCACGAACGTCCGGGTGCTCCAGTGCCTGCTGGGCGATACGCTCAAGCTTCTTCACGTCCTTCTGTTCCAGCGCCGGCGCCGCCAGGGGGGCCAGGTGTTCGACCAGCATCTCGCCGCGTTGCAGCAATTGAGTCTGCAAGCCCGATAGCTGCACCCAGGTGAAATAACCGCCCAGCACCAAGGCCAGCAGGCTGGTGGGCAGCAGGGTGAGCAGCAGTACGCGCCCTTTGATGCTGAGATCCTTGAACACGACCTTCCTCCTTCGGAACATCTGGGCAGTGTAGCGATTCGGCGCGGCGGAATCTGTAGGTGAGAGATTAGTGTTTAGTAGATAGAATTGTTCGCATTCAATGTCTCTTGGTTGACCACGCATGATGACCCGTACACCTACCTCGGCTCGCATCCTTGCCGTTGAGGATGACCCCTTGCTCGCCAGCCACGTACAGTCGCACCTGATGAGCTGCGGGTTTGACGTGACCTTGAGTCACGATGGCAGCGAAGGTTTGCAGTTGGCCGAAAGCGAAGACTTCGATCTGGTGCTGATGGACATCCTTCTGCCCGGCACCAATGGCCTGGAGGTGTTGCAGCGTCTGCGCCAGCGCCGCAGTGTGCCGGTACTGCTGATGTCGGCCCTGGGGGATGAGCAGAATCGCATCGCCGGGTTCAGCCAGGGTGCCGACGATTATTTGCCCAAGCCTTTCAGCCTCGGTGAACTCAGCGTGCGGGTCGAGGCGATTCTGCGGCGGGTCGCCTACGAGCGTCGCGAGCAGCACCTCGGCAGCTTCGACGGTGGCTTGCAGTTCGATGAAGGGCGCAGCGATGTCGCCTTCTCGGGTACCTGGGTGGGCCTGACGCCCAGTGAGTACCGCGTGCTGGAGTTGCTCTGGCGGCATCGCGACGAGGCCCTGAGCAAGCCCTTCCTTTATCAGCAGGCATTACGCCGTGCCTATTCCCAGCACGATCGCAGCCTGGACATGCACGTCAGCCATATTCGGCGCAAATTGCAGGCGGTGGGCTATGAGGCCACGCGGGTGAATACCGTCTGGGGCAAGGGCTACATCCTGACGCAGGCCGGGCCATGAGTCTGCCGGGACGTCATTCGCTGCTGTGGCGGCTGGCTGGCGCCCTGGCGCTGTTCTGCCTGCTGCTGGTCAGCTTGCATGTGGATGTCGGGCGGATGTTGCTCGAGGCGACCTCCTATCTGCCCGAGTCGACCCGGCAGGTGCTCAGAGACGAGGCGCGGCAGGCCGAAAAGTCATGGCGAGAGGGTGGGGCGCCTGGCGTCGATGCTTATCTACAGCACCTGCACGAGCGTGAGCGGGTCTGGGCCGCGGTGGTCGATGAGCACAAGCATTCGCTGGCCTCGCGACCACTGAGCGATGAAGAAGAGCAGCGCCTGGATTTCGTGCGCAAGCTGGATTTTCCCGTGGGCCGACCAGGCGGTACGCCGACCTTCTACGTGCCCTTCAGCGATGGAAAGGCCCGCCTGGTCATGGCGTTGCCGCAGCACTTGAATCCGCGCAAGTACAACGAGCTGTGGGAGCTGCTTCTGCAGCGGGTACTGCCGGCGGTCTTGGCCGTGGTCGTGGCACTGCTGCTTTATCGGCTGTTGATCGCCCCCTTGGCGATCCTTCGACGCCAGGCTGCCGCGCTGAGTGCTGGTGATCTGTCTGCCAGGCTTGGCCTACCGGTCACCGGGCGCAAGGACGAGTTGGGTGAGCTGGCGCGAAGCTTCGACCATATGGCGGAGCGCCTGCAGGGTACGGTCGCGTTTCAGCGTCAGTTGTTGCGCGACCGTTCTCATGAACTGCGCACGCCGCTGAGCCGCTTGCGTGTGGCCGGGGAGAACGAGGGTGACAACGTTGCACTGCGCCAGCGCCTGGCACGTGAAGTGGATGCCATGGAAAAACTGGTCGGCGATGCTCTGGAACTGGTCTGGCTGGACACGGAGCGACCGCAACTGCCCTGCGAAGAGGTGGATGTAATCCGGCTGTGGGATGTGCTGCGCGAGAACGCCGGCTTCGAAACCGGCTGGCCACTTGCGCGCATGCCCTGCGATCTGCCGGTAGGTTGCCGAGTGCGCGGCAATCTCAATGGTCTGGCGCAGGCGCTGGAAAACATCCTGCGCAATGCCATCCGGCATTCGCCGCACGACGGGTTGGTTCGCCTCGCTGGCCGGCAGGAAGGCGATCATTGGTTGCTGTGGATCGAGGATCAGGGGGCGGGTGTGGCAGAAAACGAGCTGGAGACCATCTTCCGTCCGTTTACCCGTCTCAGCACCGCCAGGCCGGGCGGCGACGGTTTCGGCCTGGGGCTGGCCATCGCCCGTAGCATGATCGAGACACAAGGCGGTCGCGTCTGGGCCGAGAACGGCAGGCATGGCTTGCGCGTATCGCTGCGCATGCCGGCGGCCTGATCACGCCGAACAGCCGCTGGTTACGTTCGCTGGGTGATGCCGCGGCGGGTTCGGCGTATCATGACGCCCCTTCGCGTCAGTCTGGATTCGAGCGACCCATGACCCTGCAATTTCCCACCATTGCCGACTGCATCGGTAATACCCCTCTGGTACGTCTGCAACGCCTGGGCGGTGACACCAGCAATACCTTGCTGGTCAAGCTGGAAGGCAACAACCCGGCCGGTTCGGTCAAGGATCGTCCGGCCTTGTCGATGATCAACCGCGCCGAGCTGCGCGGCGCCATCCAGCCCGGCGATACCCTGATCGAAGCCACCAGTGGCAACACCGGCATCGCCCTGGCCATGGCCGCGGCGATCAAGGGTTACAAGATGATCCTGATCATGCCGGACAACTCCACCGCCGAGCGCAAGTGGGCGATGACCGCTTATGGCGCCGAGCTGATCCTGGTCAGCAAGGAAGAGGGCATGGAAGGCGCGCGTGACCTGGCCGAGAAGCTGCAGGCCGAGGGCCGCGGCAAGGTGCTCGACCAGTTCGCCAACGGCGACAATCCCGAGGCGCACTACAGCGGTACCGGCCCCGAGATCTGGCGCCAGACCGGCGGGACCATCACCCACTTCATCAGCTCCATGGGGACCACCGGCACCATCATGGGCACCTCGCGCTACCTCAAGGAGCAGAACCCGGCGATCCAGATCGTCGGTCTGCAACCGCAGGAAGGCTCGGCCATTCCCGGCATTCGCCGCTGGCCCGAGGAATACCTGCCGAAGATCTATCAGGCCGAACGGGTCGATCAGGTGATGGACATGGGCCAGGCCGAGGCCGAGCACGTCATGCGGCGCCTGGCGCGGGAAGAGGGCATCTTCTGCGGCGTGTCTTCAGGTGGCTCGGTGGCCGGCATGCTGCGCCTCTCGCAGCAGCTGGAGAACGCGGTGCTGGTGGCGATCATCTGCGACCGTGGCGACCGTTACCTGTCCACCGGCGTTTACGAAGAACCGGCGCGCTGATGGCCAGACGCAGCTCCAACCTGCGCTTTCAGCCCAGCGGCGGCAGCCGTGCGGCGCAGGTGCCGGTCGGCAAGAAGCAGAAGCTGTCCATCGAGCGTCTGGCCGGTGACGGTCGCGGCATCGCCTTCGAAGGCGGACGTACCTGGTTCGTTAGTGGTGCACTGGCCGGCGAAGAAGTTGAGGCGCGGGTACTCGCTGCCCGCAGCCAGACCGTCGAGGCACGCGCCGAAAGGATCATCGCCGCCAGCAGCGAGCGCCGCGCGGCGCCCTGCGTGCACGCTGACCGTTGCGGCGGCTGCAACCTGCAGCACATGCCTCATGCCGATCAGTTGGCCCTGAAACAGCGCACGCTGGCCGAGCAGTTGTCACGCCTGGGCGGCGTGCAGCCAGACGAATGGGCGGCGCCGCTTGCCGGTCCTGAATTCGGCTACCGCCGTCGCGCGCGCATTGCCGTACGCTGGGATGCCAAGGCGCGTCAACTGCAGGTCGGCTTTCGTGCCGAGGCCAGTCAGGACATCGTCGCCATCGACGAATGCCCGGTGCTGGTACAGCCCTTGCAGCCTATTCTCACTGCGTTGCCGGCGCTGTTGCGCAGTCTGGAGAAGCCACAGGCAGTCGGACACGTGGAGCTGTTCAGCGGTACGGCCGAAGCGCTGCTGCTGCGCCACACTGCCGCTCTGACGGAGGCTGATCTGAGTCGCCTGCGCGTGTTCTGCAGCGAGCATCGCGCGCAGCTGTGGCTGCAGGGCGAGGGGCAACCCCAGCCTGACGACCAGGCCGCTGAGCTGGGCTTCATGCTTGAGCGCTGGCAACTGCACTTGGCCTATCGGCCGGGTGACTTTGTGCAGGTCAATGGTCTGGTCAACGAGGCGATGGTCGCTCAGGCGCTAGACTGGTTGGCAGTGCAACCTGGCGAGCGGGTGCTGGATCTGTTCTGCGGCTTGGGTAATTTCGCCCTGCCGCTGGCGCGGCAGGCCGCTGAAGTGGTGGCTGTGGAGGGTGTCGAGGCGATGGTGCAGCGTGCCGCAGGCAACGCGCAAAACAATGGTTTGGACAACGCGCACTTTTTCCGTGCCGACCTGTCCAACCCGCTGGCTTGCGAGGCCTGGGCGCAGGGCGGTTTTACCGCGGTGCTGCTTGACCCGCCACGCGATGGTGCGTTGCAGGCGGTACGCGGGATGACGGAGTTGGGCGCACGGCGCCTGGTTTACGTCTCCTGCAACCCGACCACCCTGGCGCGCGATGCCGCCGAACTGGTGCAACAGGGGTATCGTTTGCGCCGTGCCGGGATTCTCGACATGTTCGCGCAGACCGCGCACGTCGAGGCGATGGCTTTATTCGAGAAACCCGAGGTCTAGGCCTCGGGCCAAAGCGGTACGTTCGGTACCGCAGGGATGCGCAGGACGCGCATTCTTTCAGTTAATCCGACCGGCTCAGAGAAGGCCGGCGACTGCTCGGTGCGACCTAAGCGCACCGTAGGGAAGGTAAGACGATGGTTCAGGTGAGAGCGCATCAGCCGGTCAACGATGACGGCAGCATCAACCTCGAGGCCTGGTTGGAGCATGTCACCCGCGTCGATCCGGCGCTGGATCGTCAGGCGCTGCAAGAAGCCTGCGAATTCGCCCGTGATCTGGAGCAACAGGCCAACACCAATCAGCATCACTGGAGCGAGGGCGCTTCGACATTCCGCGCCGGTCTCGACATCGCGGAAATCCTCGCCGATCTCAAGCTCGATCAGGATTCGCTGGTCGCCGCGGTCATCTATCGTGGCGTGCGCGAGGGCAAGATTACCCTGGCCGCGGTGCATCAGCGCTTCGGTCCGGTGGTGGCCAAGCTGATCGAAGGCGTGCTGCGCATGGCGGCGATCAGCGCCAGTATCAACCCGCGTGAATCGGTCGTGCTCGGCTCGCAAACGCAGGTGGAGAATCTGCGCAAGATGCTGGTGGCCATGGTCGACGACGTGCGCGTGGCGCTGATCAAGCTGGCCGAGCGCACCTGCGCCATCCGTGCGGTCAAGGAGGCTGACGAGGAAAAACGCCAGCGCGTGGCACGCGAAGTATTCGACATCTACGCGCCGCTGGCCCACCGCCTGGGTATCGGCCATATCAAGTGGGAGCTGGAGGATCTGTCCTTCCGCTACCTGGAGCCGGAGCAGTACAAGCAGATCGCCAAGCTGCTGCACGAGCGTCGCCTCGATCGCGAGCAGTATATCAACGACGCCATGGCGAATTTGCGTCAGGAGCTGGAAGCCACCGGCATCAAGCCCGACATCAGTGGGCGGGCGAAACACATCTATTCGATCTGGCGCAAGATGCAGCGCAAGGGCCTGCAGTTCAGCCAGATTTACGACGTGCGTGCGGTACGCGTGCTGGTGCCGGAGGTGCGCGACTGCTACACCACCCTGGGTATCGTGCACACCCTGTGGCGGCACATTCCCAAGGAGTTCGACGACTACATCGCCAACCCCAAGGAAAACGGCTACCGCTCGCTGCACACCGCCGTGCTCGGCCCGGAAGGCAAGGTGCTGGAGGTGCAGATACGCACCCACGCCATGCACGAAGAGGCCGAGCTGGGCGTCTGCGCGCACTGGCGCTACAAGGGTACCGACGTCAAGTCCGGCTCCAACCACTATGAAGAGAAGATTTCCTGGCTGCGTCAGGTCATCGAGTGGCACGAGGAACTGGGCGATATCGGTGGCCTGGCCGAGCAGTTGCGCGTGGATATCGAGCCGGACCGGGTCTACGTCTTCACCCCTGACGGCCACGCCATAGACCTGCCCAAGGGCGCGACGCCGCTGGACTTCGCCTACCGCGTGCATACCGAGATCGGCCACAACTGCCGAGGCGCCAAGATCAACGGCCGTATCGTGCCGCTGACCTACAGCCTGCAGACCGGCGAGCAGGTGGAGATCATCACCAGCAAGCAGGGCTCGCCGAGCCGCGACTGGCTCAACCCCAACCTGGGCTACGTCACCACCAGCCGCGCGCGGGCGAAGATCGTCCACTGGTTCAAATTGCAGGATCGCGACCAGAACGTCGCCGCCGGCAAGCAGCTGCTCGAACGCGAACTGGCACGCATGGCCCTGGTCGGTGCGGACTTCGACAAGCTGGCCGAGAAGGCCAACCTGAAAACCGCCGAGGACCTGTTCGCTGCCCTGGGTGCTGGCGACGTGCGCCTGGCCCATGCGGTCAACCTGGCGCAGCAACTGGTCGAGCCGGAACGCGGCAACGAGCAGTTGGAGCTGATCCCACGCAAGGCGCAGGGCTTCAAGCCGGGCAAACGCGGCGACATCCAGATCCAGGGCGTCGGCAACCTGCTGACGCAGATGGCCGGCTGTTGCCAGCCGTTGCCGGGCGATCCCATCGTCGGCTACATCACCCTCGGCCGTGGCGTCACCATTCACCGTCAGGACTGCCCAACGGCGCTGCAGCAGACTGCGCGCGAGCCGGAGCGGATGATTCAGGTGAGCTGGGGGCCGGTACCGGTGCAGACCTACCCGGTGGAAATCGTCATCAAGGCCTACGACCGCTCCGGTCTGTTGCGAGACGTCACCCAGGTGCTGCTCAACGAGAAGCTCAACGTGCTGGCGGTCAACACGCGTTCGAACAAGGAGGACAACACCGCCTCCATGTCGATCACCGTGGAGATTCCAGGGCTCGATGCCCTGGGTCGTCTGCTGGCGCGTATCGGTCAGTTGCCCAATATCATCGAGGCGCGTCGCCACCGCGTATCTTAGGCTTCGTACGGAAAGTGCCTGCGCTCGGTGATGCTGCGTTGAAATCGCTCTCAGAATGCTCATTTACAACACGTAAACTGCGCTTCTTCGAGCGATTTCGCCTTGCCTGACCTTCGCTCGACGACTTTTCGTACAAACCCTAGCGAGAGCTTTCATGTATCGACTCGACGACCTGCTGCACCTGATGGCCCGTCTACGCGATCCGCAGCACGGCTGTCCGTGGGATCTGAAGCAGAGCTACGCGAGCATCGTGCCCTACACCCTGGAGGAGGCCTACGAGGTCGCTGATGCAATCGAGCGCAGCGACTTCGAACATCTGCCGGGCGAGCTCGGCGACCTGCTGTTTCAGGTGGTCTACTACAGCCAGCTGGCGCAGGAGGAGGGGCGTTTCGACTTCGCTCGGGTGGTCGATGGCATCACCAGCAAGCTGATTCGTCGCCACCCGCACGTGTTTCCCGACGGTGATCTGTACGGGGCGCCGGACGCCGCCAAGCTGGAGGAAGCTGCGGTCAAGCAGCGCTGGGAAGAGCTAAAGGCCGAGGAGCGCGCCGAAAAGGCCGCTGCACCCGAGCAGCTATCCCTGCTCGATGATGTACCGACGGCGCTGCCGGCGCTGTCGCGTGCGGCCAAGCTGCAGAAGCGTGCGGCCCAGGTCGGTTTCGATTGGCCCGACGCCTTGCCGGTGGTGGACAAGGTGCGTGAAGAGCTGGATGAAGTGCTCGAAGCCATGAGCGAGAACGATGCCGAGGCGGTTGCCGAGGAGATTGGTGATCTGCTGTTCGTCGTCACCAACCTGGCGCGACACTTGAAGGTGGACCCGGAAGCGGCATTGCGCGCGGCCAATGGCAAGTTCGAGCGGCGTTTTCGCTTTATCGAACAGAGCGTACGTGAAGCCGGGCGCAGCATGGACGGTTGCTCGCTTGAGGAGCTGGACGCCCTGTGGGGCGAGGCGAAGAAGCTGGAGAAGCAGTCGCCTGGCTGTTGAACCCTATAGACGGCGGCGTTCCGATTTATCCGCGAAGCCTTTGCTGTCCGCCTTTCGCGGCTGAAGCGGTTCGCCGTCCGGTCGCTCCTAAAGGCTGGAGCCGCCGCTGCTTAGCCCTTATGCTGGGCGCCTTGGACTGGCAGCGCGAATCTGCGTCGCTGCCGCAACTGAATCATGTTCGGGATCTTTAGTCATGGGTCTTTCCCTGCGCGACCAGCTGCTCAAAGCCGGCCTGGTCAATGAAAAACAGGCCAAGCAGGCTGGCAAGCAACAGCAAAAGCAGAAGCGTCTGGTGCAAAAAGGCCAGGCCGAACTGGATGACAGCACACGCCAGGCCGCGCTGCAGGCGCAAGCCGAAAAGGCCGCACGTGATCAGGAGCTGAATCGTCAGCAGCAGGAAAAAGCCGAGCAGAAAGCCCGCACAGCGCAGGTCAAGCAACTGATCGAGCTTTCACGCCTGCCCAAACTCGATGGCGATGATTACTACAACTTCGTCGATGACAAGAAGGTCAAGCGCCTGCCGGTCAACACCATGGTGCGCAACAAGCTGTCCAACGGCTGGCTGGCCATCGTCCGACATGGCGGTGGTTACGAGATCATCCCGCGCGAGGCCGCGCTGAAGATTCAGGAACGTGATGCTTCGCGTATCGTCCTGCTCAACACCCATGTCGAAGAGCCGGATGCCGATGATCCTTACGCGGCCTATCAGATTCCCGATGATCTGATGTGGTAATACCGCATCACAGGACGCCGTAGGGTGCGCCGTGCGCACCGCGATGCCATGCGATCAGCAGCGATTGCCGTTCAACAGCACCCGACCAAAGCTGGCGCCAGCATCCTGTGGGGTGAACGCCAGCAGGCGGTCCATGCGCAGGCGTTGCTCGCCGTCGGCTGTATGCACCAGCAGAAACTCTTCCTTGCTCGCCGTGGTTTCGGTGGACAGGGCCTGGCCCAGTAGGTGAGAGCCGTCGACCAGTTCGATATCCAGTTTATAGCGGTGCATGCAGGCGATCTCCAGATAGTCGTAGAGATCACAGGCCAAGGGCTGGTAGTTGTCCATCGAGGACGTCCTCCGTGGTCAGGCCAACCTGGAATGAAATAGTCGTCATTCCCGCGCAGGCGGGAAACCAGAATCCCGCAGTACCTGGACTCCCGCCTTCGCGGGAGTGACGGTGTAGAGCTTTGAGCGTTTCCCTGGTCGAGAAAGGTTCAGGCAGCTTGCACTTCTCCAGTTTCGATAAAAACAAAAAAACGCCGCAACCCGATACCGGTGTTGCGGCGTTTTCGTTTCGCGGATGCGCCTTACATCAACGGAATGGTATAGCTGACGATCAGACGGTTCTCGTCCAGGTCGCCGATGCTCGCGTTGGAACGCACCATCGCGTTACGCCAGCGCACGCCGAGGTTCTTCAGCGGGCCCTGCTGAATGATGTAGCTGATATCGACGTCGCGTTCCCATTCCTTGCCGCTCGCCCCACCCACACCGTCGAAGCCGTCACCGGTGACGTAGCGGACGAAGGCGGTCAGACCCGGAATGCCGTAGCTGGCGAAGTTGACGTCATAACGTGCTTGCCAGGATTTCTCGTCCTTACGGGTGAAGTCGAGAATCTGGATGTAGTTGACGATGTACGGATCGGTTTCGGTCAGGAAGGGGAAGGCGTTGTCGCCGCCGACCTTCTGGTAACCCACGCGGAAAGTGTGTGCGCCAATGCCGGCCCAGAGATTGACCGAGGTCAGGTCGTTGTCCAGCTTGCCGCCGAGTTTGCGACCGTTATCCTGGGAGTCGAAGTAGGCCAGGTTGGCGCCCAGTTTCCAGTCGCCGATCGGCTGCACATGGATCAGGTTGTACAGCTTCTGGTCGTAGATATCCTCCAGCTCGCCATACCACACGCCAACGGTGGTGTTGCCGCCGTTGAACTTGTAGTCGCCGCCGGCGAAGTTGTAGCGGTCGCTCTCACCGGCCACGTTGGTGGCGGTGATGTCGACCCGGTCGGTGGAGGCGCGCTGGTTCACTTCACGCAGTTGGCCGCCGGTGAGGGTCAGGCCGTCGATTTCCTGCGAGGTGATCATGCCGCCGGTGAACACCTGTGGCAGCAGGCGCGAGTCACCGGAGGAGACGATGGGCAGCTTGGGCATCAGTCCGCCGACCCTGCCGGCGGTCTTGGAGATGCGTGCCTTGACCGCGCCGCTGAACTCGGAATATTCGTCCGGTCCCTCGTTGCCGAAGCCGTTGGGCAGCAGGCCGGTTCCGGCGCGCTCGTCAGATGAGTCGAGTTTCAGGCCCAGGCCCGCATAGGCGTCCAGGCCAAAGCCGACGGTGCCCTCGGTAAAGCCGGACTCGGCCTTGAGGATAAAGCCCTGTGCCCATTCCTCGCGCTTGGACTGCTGCGCGGCAGTGGTGTCGCGCAGGTCCCGATTCATATAGAAGTTGCGCAGCTCCAGAGAGGCTTTGCTGTCACCGATGAAGTCAGCCTGTGCCAGACTTGGCAGGCTCAGGCTGGCGCCCAGCGTGGCGAGGGCCACGGCACGGGCGAGGGGAGTTTTACTCATTATTGTTGTCTCCTCGTTGTTATAAGCAGGTTGGCCACGAAGTGACCAGCCAGTTACGGCGCGACGAAATAAAGCATTTCGCCTGCGAGTCGACTGTAAGACTTTAGTCTGTCGAGCCTTGAGTGGAGCCGGAGCGTAAACAGCCGTGGGCTCTAGGTCGTGCTTGTCAGGGATTTTCGGCGGCTGGCCATCGATCGGGAAAATTTCGCTGGAGCACAATCGAGCTGAGAAAAATCGACAACCGTTGGTCGATAAAGGTTAAAGCTTGCCTTTTAACGGCCGTTAAGTTCGGCAGATAACTTGTTCGGGTGCCCAGTCATGAATCCTTTGAGCTCACTGAATTCCGCCGCTTCCCGCGCTGCGCAAGCCAGCCAGTCCATGGCGGCGCGCAGCAATAGCGCCGATGCCCAAGCCACCTTGGCCAATCGCCTCGCCGAGAAGCTCGGTGTGCCGGCCGGCTCGTTGTCCGGAACGCGTGATGACTACACCCCGGAGAAAGTGGCTGGGCGGATTCTGGGTTTTATCGAGCAACGCCTGCAAAGCGAGGCCGCTGCAGGCGCTGATCCGGCCAAGCTGGACAAGCTGTTGTCCCAGGCGCGTGATGGCGTCGAGAAGGGTTTTGCTGAGGCACGCAAGATTCTCGATGGCATGGGCGTGCTCAAGGGGCAGGTGGCTAGCGATATCGACGATACCTACAAGCGTATTCAGGATGGCTTCGGCGATCTCGACAAGCGTTTCGGCAGCGCCGCCCCTGGCGCCTCGGGCCAAGTGGCGATGGCGGGTTACAGTGAGCGCTTCAGCGCGCTGGCGGAGACCTTCGATTTGTCCGTCACTACTCGCGATGGTGACCGCCTGCGCATTTCCGTGGCGCAGGCTTCCGCCAGCTGGTCGCAGAGCAGTTTTGCCGCCTCCAGCGATGGTAAGTCCACCAGTGTGGTGGGCAGCAGCCAGTCTGGCAGCATGCGTATCGGCGGCTGGCAGGTGGATGTCGAAGGTGAGTTGGACGACGACGAGATCAAGGCGTTGGAGAAGCTCTTCAGCCAGGTTCAGGATCTCTCCGACAAGTTCTACGCCGGTGACCTGGCAGGCGCCTTCGATCGCGCTATGGCGCTGGATATGGATGGTGAGCAATTGGCTTCGATGTCGCTACGCCTGACGCAGACCACCGTGCGTCAGGCCACCGATGCTTATGGCGCCGTGGCCGGGCAGGGCGCCAGTGCGGTCAATGCGGGGCTGCAGGAATATGCCCAGGGCCTGCTCGATGCGCTGCGCAGTGCCGGTGATCTGGCGCAGGACGCTGGCGGTATGCTCAAGGAACTGCTCAAGGGTGGCTTCTCGCTCGACGAGCGCTTCGACCTGCCTCGCCTGGAAAAGGCCGACAGCCTCAACCGCAGTCTGCTCGACGGTTTGCAGTCGCTGCTCGCCGGTCAGGCGGGCAAGGTCGGCGACGCGAGCTGATCTAGCCCAGTGCTAAACTGCGCACCTTGCTGATAGTGAGGTGCGCTCATGACGCCTGAATGCCAACTTTTCGGAACCCTGGGCTGCCATCTTTGCGAGGTGGCCGAGGCGTTGCTCATGCCATTCGTCGAGAATGGCTTGTTGGTCGAGTTGATCGACATTGCCGAGCATGAGGGGATGGTCGAGCAATACGGATTGCGTATTCCGGTATTGCGCCGTTGCGATAATGGCCGCGAGCTGAACTGGCCATTCGATGCCGAGCAGGTGGTGGCCTTTCTGAGTTGAGAGAGTCAGTTCGACAAAACGCAGCCAATAAAAAACCCGCCGATTAAGGCGGGTTTTTGATTTGGTCGGAGAGACAGGATTCGAACCTGCGACCTTCTCGTCCCGAACGAGACGCGCTACCAAGCTGCGCTACACTCCGAATGCCGCGTATTCTACCGAAAAACTTTTACCGCACAAGGGGTTAGCCCGAAAAAACTACGAGTCGGCAACCCGGTTGTCGACTCGTATCATCCATCTGGCTGGCCGATATGGGCGCTCAGGCTGTTGCCTCAGAGCTCCTTGACGGTTTGCACCTGATCTTTGTTGATCGTGGCGCGTTTGCCGTCGAGCTGTTCGAACTCGTAGAAGCCGGATTCTTCATCGAATTTGGGCTTGTCCACGGTCTGGATCTCACGGCCGTCATTCAGCGTGATTACCGACGGCGAGGAGCAGCCGGCCAGTACAGCGAGGCCGATCGTCATAAGCAGGGCGGGGATTATCCGTTGGTTCATGGTCTGTCTCCTTGAGTACAAAAGGTGGGGCTATACCCTCGCTCAGACGTAAAACTGTCGTATGAGTTCCGCTGAGTGCGTGGTGTTTCAGTGCGAAGGGGCGTGACTCGCCAAGGTTTCCGGCGTATTGAGGTTGGCTAGTCGTGCATCCTCTATGGGGCAATCGACAGCGATGGGCGCTAATTTACCGAACCAGCGCTGCGGGCTGCGTTCTCCGGATTGCCATGCACGTTCCAGGTCGTCTTTCAGTCGTGTCGGCAGCAGGCAGAATAACGGTTGCCAGTAGTTGCCCTGGCGAATCACCACCGGTTGGGGTCCCGCGTGCGCTAGCAGCGACTCGATCAGCGCGTGGTCGACCAGCGGGGCGTCGCAGGGCAGGACCAGCATTTGCTCATGGCGTGCCGTAGCCATGCCGGCGCGGATACCAGCCAGTGGGCCCTGAAAATCCTGATCTTCGTCGGTGACCAGTTGGTCGGCATAAGGCGCATAGCGCTCGGTGTTGCGGTTGCAGGAGATGATCAGGTCGTCGCTCAAGGGTCTGGTCAGGTCATGCAACCAGGCGATCAGTGGGCGGCCGCGCCAGTCCAGCAAGCCCTTGTCACGGCCACCCATGCGCTGGCCTCGGCCGCCGGAAAGCAGCAGCACCGAGCAGGTGGGTAGTGGGTTGGATACGGGCATGCGGGCGGTCTCCGAAGACAGGCTGTGTGATATAACAGCGCCCATTCTCTCCCAATTGGATGCCTGCCATGAACCACAAGGCCGATGCGGTTTTCGTGCCGCTGAACATTGCCGTGCTTACCGTCAGCGACACACGCACGTTGGAGACCGACACCTCGGGTCAACTGCTGGTCGACCGCCTGACCGCCGCTGGCCACCAATTGGCCGCTCGCGTTCTGCTCAAGGATGATCTGTACAAGATCCGCGCCCAGGTAGCGACCTGGATCGCCGAGGATCAGGTGCAGGTGGTGGTGATCACCGGCGGTACCGGTTTCACTGGGCGTGACAGCACGCCGGAGGCGGTCGCCTGCCTGCTGGACAAGCAGGTCGATGGTTTCGGCGAGTTGTTCCGGCAGATCTCTGTGGCCGATATCGGCACTTCTACCATCCAGTCGCGCGCGCTGGCCGGTCTGGCCAACGGCACTCTGGTGTGCTGCCTGCCGGGCTCGACCAACGCCTGCCGCACTGCCTGGGACGGCATCCTCGGTGAGCAACTGGATGCGCGTCATCGTCCCTGCAACTTCGTGCCGCATCTGAAGCAGGTGGGCGCCTGCGAGACGCGCGGATGAGTGGTTGCGATCATCCAGGACTGTTGCCGATGGAGGCGGCGCTGGAGCGCCTGCTGGCGTTGGCAGAGGCGGCGTCCATCGAGCAGAACGAGCTGGTTGCGCTGGCCGAGGCCGATGGGCGGGTGCTGGCCGAGCCGCTGATTGCGGCGCTGGATTTGCCACCATGGGCCAACAGCGCCATGGACGGTTATGCGCTGCGCCTGGCTGATTGGAACGGCCAGGCTCTGCCGGTCAGTCAGCGTATTCAGGCCGGAACTGCGCCTGTGTCGCTGGAACCGGGTACCTGTGCGCGCATCTTCACCGGTGCGCCGCTGCCGGCAGGTGCCGATACCGTCGAAATGCAGGAGAACGTCGAGCTGGATGAGGCGGGGCGGGTACACTTCCGTGAGCCGCTGAAAATTGGCCAGAACGTTCGAGCTCAAGGTCAGGAAACCCGCGTCGGCGAAGGTGTTTTGCCAGCCGGTACGCGCCTGGGGCCTATCGAGCTAGGGTTGGCGGCGTCTTTGGGGGCGGCGCAGCTTTCGGTGCGCCGGCGCCTGCGTGTTGCCGTGCTGTCCACTGGCGACGAACTGGTAGAGCCGGGTCAGGCGCTTGGTCCAGGGCAGATCTACAACAGCAATCGGCGTCTGCTGATTGCCTGGTTGCAGCGTCTGGGCTGCAGCGTGGTGGATGCGGGCATCTTGCCCGATGATCTGCAGCGTACCCGCGAAGCGCTGGGGGCCTTGGGCGAGGTCGATCTGATTCTCTCCACGGGTGGCGTTTCGGTGGGGGAGGCGGATTTCCTCGGCATGGCCTTGCGCGAGGCGGGCGAACTGGCGCTGTGGAAACTGGCGATCAAGCCCGGTAAGCCGTTGACCTTCGGTCACTATCAAGGGGTTCCGGTAATAGGCCTGCCGGGAAACCCGGCTTCGACGCTGGTTACCTTCGGACTGCTGGCGCGTCCTTATATGTTGCGTCGTCTTGGCGTGCATCGGGTCGAGCCGTTGGGCTTCGCGGTACCGGCAGGTTTTACCTGGCGCAAGCCGGGCATGCGCCGCGAGTACCTGCGGGCGCGTCTGGAGCAGGGGCGTGTGGTGCCTTACGCCAACCAGAGTTCTGGCGTTTTGCGCAGCGCCGCCTGGGCAGAAGGCTTGGCCGAGGTGATGGAAGGCAGCACGCTGAGCGAAGGGGATATGCTGCGCTTCATTCCCTTGAGCGAGATTCTCGGTTAGCAGGCTGTTGAAAAAACTACCTGCGTTGCCATTGCTGCGTTAAAAACAGGCTCAAAATGCTCATTTACAACTCGTAAACTGCGCTTTTTCGCCTGTTTTTGCCTTGCACTGGCTGCCTCGGCTACGTTTTTCAACGGCCTGCTAGCGTCTGAATCGCCCGGCTGCAGGCATGGTCGGGCGCTTTAGATGGCGCGGCGAAACTACTGGGTCACATTTCTAACGATAGAATTTGCAAATGGGCCTTGTAGAAGGCATAGTCGCCGACTTGTAAATTCAACCGACACGGTCGTGCCCATGCTAAAACGCTTCGCACCCCTCGTGCCTCTTGCACTCACAGTGTTGCTCGCTGCCTGCGCCGGCCACTCGCCGCAACCGCAGATAGACGACGCTACAGCCGAGCCAGTTGCTCGCCCGCTCTCTCAGCAGGTTGAGCCTGCAGACGATGAAATCACCGCGCTGATCGACGACAAACCCTATGAAATGCCGCAGCTGGCCGACAGCCTGCTCGATCTCGGGCGTTCGCTGATCGGCACTCGCTATCGCTACGGTGGCACCTCGGTGCAATCCGGTTTCGATTGCAGCGGTTTCGTCGGCTACCTGTTTCGCGAGGAAGTCGGCCTGGAACTGCCACGTTCCACGCGTGAGCTGATCAACCTCGATGCGCCGAAGGTGGCGCGCGCCGATCTAGAACCGGGTGATCTGATCCTGTTCAATGATCGTGGTCGTGGTCGCGTCAGTCATGCCGGCATCTACCTGGGTGATGATCAGTTCATTCACTCCAGCAGCAGCCGCAGCGGTGGTGTGCGCATCGACAGCCTCGACGACAGCTACTGGAACCGCAGTTATCTGCAGGCCAAGCGCGTACTGGCGCTGGCTCCGGTGGAAGAGCAGGTTGCCGCCAAGCGCAACAACTGATGTAGCACGGCGTAACCCCAGGGTTGCGCCGTTCGTCGTGTCTCGGGCAGAGTAGAGCGCATTCAGGCTCAGGATCGCCTCGTTTATGCCCGTCACGACCCGTGTTGCCCTCATCGCTCTCGTTCTGCTGCTGAGTGCCTGCAGCAGTCGCGCTCCCTCTCCCCAGCCCAGTTACACCCCTCCAGTCTCTTCGTCGTCTTATCAGGGCGGCGCTGAAGACGTGCTGTTCCGTGCCCTCGGTCTGGTCGGTACGCCGTATCGCTATGGTGGCAATACCCCGGAAGGTGGTTTCGACTGCAGTGGCCTGATCGGCTACGTTTATCGTGATGCTGCCGGTATCAGTCTGCCGCGTTCGACGCGTGAGCTGAGTGCCATGCGCACCCCTGATGTCCGCCGCGACGCCTTGAAAAGTGGTGACCTGGTGTTCTTTGCCACCAATGGTGGGCGCACCGTCAGCCATGCCGGCATCTATGTCGGCGACGGCCGCTTCGTGCATGCTCCCTCTACCGGCGGTACGGTGCGCCTGGACACCCTCACCAGCGGTTATTGGCAGGGCGTCTATCTCGATGCCAAGCGCGTCATCACGCCAGAGCTAGCGCGTAACCCCTGAATTACTGTCCATGGTCGATCCCATTCGCCTACCGCCTCAGCCCGAGGTGTGCGAGCTGTGCGCGCGGCCCGTTGCGTTGACGCGTCATCATCTGATTCCCAAGGCACTGCACGACAAGACCTACGTGCAGAAGCGTTTCGCTCGTCATGAGCGCATCACGGCTACGCTTTGGGTCTGCCGCGCCTGCCACAATCAGATTCACCGGCTGTTCAGCGAAAAGGAGCTGGCGCTGACCTACAACAGTCGTGACGCGCTGCTGGGTGATGAGCGCTTGCGCACCTTCGTCGAATGGCTGGCCAGCAGCCGCCGGGCTTCACCCCCAGGCATTGAGCGGTCTCGGCGTTGACGCGCAGGGCTGCCAGCCTCTAACCTGCGCGCCTTGCTTCAGGTGCCCCGAGTTGCCGTGAATGGTAGCCATGGGGTGAAACAGGGAAGCCGGTCCGAATGCCGGCGCTGCCCCCGCAACGGTAGGTGAGTCAAACACCGCTCAAGGCCACTGTGCACCGCACGGGAAGGCGCGGTGCCGAACCTTTGGGTTCGCTCACGAGTCCGGAGACCGGCCTGTCGCATTTTCACGGCATCGCGGAGGGCGTTGTCCGGCCGACGCTCCGGTTTTTCCGGGGTGTTGTGCTTCCTGTCTTCCGCTCGCCTGACCAGCCATTGGCGCCTGGGTGAGGACGCGCGGACCATCGCGATCTGCTCCCCATCGTTGCTCGTACTGTTTACCGACAGTCGACGCGGGTGCCTGATGTACAGGAGCACAGCATGAGCGAGTCCACCGAACGCGATGCCCGCCACAAGGCGCGCATGCAGCGCAAGAAAGCCCTGATCGACGAAAAGATCGCCCAGGCCCAGGACGAATACGGTCTGTTGCTGGTACACAGCGGCAATGGCAAGGGCAAGAGCAGCAGTGCCTTCGGTATGGTCGCGCGTGCGCTCGGTCATGGCCTCAAGGTCGGTGTGGTGCAGTTCATCAAGGGCGCTGCCAGCACCGGTGAGGAAACCTTCTTCCGCCGCTTTCCCGAGGAAGTCAGCTACCACGTGATGGGTGAGGGCTTTACCTGGGAAACCCAGGACCGCCAGCGCGATATCGCCAAGGCGCACGAGGCCTGGGCGGTGGCTCGGCGCCTGTTGAACGACGAGTCCGTCGGCCTGGTGGTGCTGGACGAGCTGAACATTGCCCTCAAGCATGGCTACCTCGAACTGGACGCAGTGCTGGCCGATATCGAGGCTCGGCCGCTGCTGCAGCACGTGGTAGTGACCGGGCGTGGTGCCTTGCCGGGGATGATCGAGGCGGCTGATACGGTCACCGAGATGAGCCTGGTCAAGCATGCGTTCAAATCCGGGGTAAAGGCGCAGAAGGGCATCGAATTCTGATGGAAGCACGTCACTGTCCGGCTCTGTTGATTGCCGCCCCGGCTTCCGGCCAGGGTAAGACCACTGTGACTGCTGCCCTGGCGCGCCTGCACACGCGCCAGGGACGGCGGGTGCGAGTGTTCAAGTGCGGACCGGACTTTCTCGACCCGATGATCCACGCTCGTGCCAGCGGTGCACCGGTGTATCAGCTCGACCTGGCCATGGTCGGTGAGGCAGAAAGCCGTCGCCTGCTGTGGCAGGCCGCGGGCGAAGCGGATCTGATCCTGATCGAAGGTGTGATGGGGTTGTTCGACGGCAAACCGTCGGCGGCCGACCTGGCGCGTCATTTCGGCGTGCCGGTGCTGGGGGTTATCGATGGTTCGGCCATGGCGCAGACCTTCGGTGCGCTGGCCCACGGCCTAGCCACCTTCCAGCCTGACTTGCCCTTTGCCGGGCTGCTCGGCAACCGCGTCGCCAGCACGCGCCATGGCGATATCCTGCGCGATGCCCTGCCGCCCAGCATTCGCTGGTTCGGCGCCTTGCCGCGCAGTGCCGCGGTGGAGTTGCCGAGTCGGCATCTGGGCCTGGTGCAGGCAACTGAGTTGGCCGATCTGGATGCGCGCCTGGATGCTGCGGCCGATGCGCTGGCGGCCAGCGCCGATGTCGACCTGCCGCCAGCGGTGAGTTTTGCCGCGCCGCAGTTCGATGAACCTGCGCCCTTGCTGAATGGCGTACGCATCGGTGTCGCTCGCGATGCCGCGTTCGCCTTCCTTTATCAGGCCAATCTCGACTTGCTGCAGGCGCTCGGCGCCGAACTGCGCTACTTCTCTCCACTGGTCGATAGCGCGTTGCCCGACGTCGACAGTCTGTACCTGCCTGGTGGTTACCCCGAGTTGTACCTGTCCGAACTGGAGAGCAATCAGGTCATGGCTGAAGCGATTCGTACCCATCACCAGGCCGGCAAACCGCTGCTTGCCGAATGTGGCGGCATGCTCTACCTGCTCGATGAGCTGCGCGACAAGCAAGGTGCCAGCGGGCGCATGCTCGGCCTGCTCAGCGGCAGCGCGGCCTTGCAGCCGCGGCTGACCGCGTTGGCCCTGCAGGAAGTGACGTTGCCCGAAGGCGAGCTACGTGGCCACAGCTACCATCACTCGCGTCTGGAAAGCCCGCTTGCGCCGCTGGTGCTTGGCCGTTGCCCGAATGGCAAACCAGTGGCCGAGGCGGTGTACCGCCTGGGTCGACTCACCGCCAGCTATATACACTTCTACCTGCCCTCCAACCCGGAGGCAGCCGCCGCGCTGTTGCGTCCGTGACCGACCATGCCTTCAACGCGCAGGAGCGTGCCGCGGTATACCGCGCCATCGCCGAGCGTCGAGACATGCGCCATTTTGCCGGCGGCGAGGTGCCGCCCGAGGTGCTGGCGCGCCTGCTCGAAGCGGCGCACCACGCCCCCAGCGTCGGCCTGATGCAGCCGTGGCGCTTTCTGCGCATTCGCGATCCGCAATTGCGTGAGGCGGCTCATGCGCTGGTGGAGGCCGAGCGTGTGCGTACCGCCGAAGCTTTGGGCGAGCGTTCGGACGAATTCATGCGGCTCAAAGTCGAAGGTATTCGCGACTGCGCCGAGCTGCTGGCCGTGGCGCTGATGGAGGGACGCGAAGCGCATATCTTCGGGCGGCGCACCTTGCCGGAAATGGATATGGCCTCGGTGGCCTGCGCCATTCAAAATCTGTGGCTGGCTGCACGAGCCGAAGGGCTGGGCGTGGGCTGGGTGTCGCTGTTCGACCCCGAGGCGCTGGCCGGGCTACTGGGCATGCCGGCTGGCAGCAAACCGGTGGCGTTGCTGTGCCTGGGGCCGGTGCACGCCTTCTATGAGAAACCGATGCTGGTGGAAGAGGGCTGGGCCACGCCACGGCCGCTGAGCGAGCTGCTATTCGAGAATCAATGGGGAGTTCGGGGTGACTGAACGATGAGTCTGGCGCTGATCACCTGTGTCGGCGTGGCGCTGGACGCCGTACTGGGCGAGCCCCGGCACGCGCACCCGCTGGTGGCCTTCGGTCGCCTGGCCGAGCGCCTGGAGCAGCGTTTCAACCCGGCTGGCGGCGGCTGGCGCAGTCATGGCGTCACCGCCTGGTGCCTGGCGGTGCTGCCGCTTACCCTGCTCACCTGGCTGCTGGTACAGGTCAGTGGTCTGGGCTGGGCCGTGGAAATCTTCGCCCTGTATTTCGCCCTCGGCCTGCGTAGCCTTTACGAGCATGCGCAACCGGTGGCCCGCGCGCTGCGCCTGGGGGACCTGGCTCTGGCGCGCGAGCGCGTCGGCTGGATGGTCAGCCGCAACACTGCCGAACTGGATGCCACGGGTGTGGCGCGTGCCGGCACCGAGTCTGTGCTGGAGAACGGCTCTGACGCAGTGTTCGCCGCCTTGTTCTGGTTCATCGTGGCGGGTGCACCGGGTGTGGTGCTGTACCGCCTGAGCAATACCCTTGATGCCATGTGGGGCTACCGCAACGAGCGCTTCGAGCGTTTTGGCTGGGCCGCGGCGAAGATCGATGACGGGCTCAATTACCTGCCGGCGCGCCTGGTGGCGCTGACCTACGCACTGCTTGGACGTACCGTCCCGGCGCTTAGGTGCTGGCGCAAGCAGGCGCCGCTGTGGGACAGTCCCAATGCTGGCCCGGTGATGGCGTCTGGCGCAGGCAGCCTGGGCGTGAGCCTGGGCGGGGCGGCGGAGTATCACGGCGAGCGGCATGAACGCCCGCAGTTGGGCGAAGGCCCGGCGCCGCGTGCGCGGGATATCGAGCGGGCGATGAATCGAGTCGTCGCGGGCGTTGGCTTATGGTTGCTGTGCCTGATCGTATGGGAGGTCTGGGTTGCTTGAGCATGGAGGTCGACTGCGTGCCGCAGCGCAGCGCTATGGCATCCCACTGGAGGACTGGCTGGATCTGTCCACCGGGGTTGCGCCCTACGGTTGGGAGCTGCCGGCCGTGCCCGGCTCTGCCTGGGCGCGCCTGCCTGAAGCGGATGACGGCCTGGAGCAGGCCGCGCGCGATTATTACGGCGCCGTCAGCCTGCTGCCGGTAGCCGGTTCGCAGGCGGCGATCCAGGCCTTGCCGCGTCTGCGTCGTAACGCCAGCGTCGGCATCATCGCACCCACTTACGCCGAGCATGCTGCTGCCTGGCGTCGTGAAGGCCATCGCGTCACCAAGCTCAGCGAGGGTTCGGTGCATCGCGCCTTGCCGCAGTTGGATGTGCTGCTGGTGGTCAACCCGAACAATCCGACCGGCCGACTGATCGAGCCGGCGCGCCTGCTCGACTGGCACGATGATCTGGCCGAGCGCGGCGGCTGGCTGGTGGTCGACGAAGCCTTCATCGACTGCACGCCGGAGCACAGCCTGGCTGCCTACAGCGACATGCCGGGGCTGATTGTGCTGCGCTCGTTCGGCAAGTTCTTCGGTCTGGCTGGACTGCGTCTGGGCTTCGTCCTGGCTGCTCAGGCTCTGCTGGAGGAGCTGGAAACGCTGCTGGGGCCCTGGGCCGTCAGTGGCCCAGCGCGCATTGTGGCGCTCAGCCTGCTGGTCGATGGCGAGGGGCAGCGCCTTCAGCGTGAACGCCTGCTGGCCGATGGCGAGCGTCTGGCGGTGCTGCTGCGTGATTGCGGCATGCCGGTGACCGGTGGCTCGGCGCTGTTCCAGTTCAGTTGCACCCGTCGGGCGGTGCCTTGCATGGAGCTGTTGGCGCGGCGCGGCATTTTGGTGCGGCTGTTCGCCGAGCTGGACAGTCTGCGTTTCGGCCTGCCGGCGGATGAGGCTGGCTGGCTGCGGCTGGAGCAGGGGCTGCTGGAGTGCGCGCCGATCCTGGCCAGTCTCGAGGAAACGCCCTGATGGCCACCTTGATGGTGCAGGGCACCACCTCCGATGCCGGCAAGAGCACGCTGGTGACGGCCCTGTGCCGATGGGCGCGGCGCCAGGGCGTGTCCGTGGCACCATTCAAGCCACAGAACATGGCGCTCAACTCTGCGGTGACCGCCGATGGCGGCGAGATCGGCCGGGCGCAGGCAGTGCAGGCGCAGGCGGCCGGGCTGCAGCCACATACCGACATGAACCCGGTGCTGCTCAAGCCCAACAGCGACATGGGCGCCCAGGTGATCATCCACGGCCGGGCCATCGGCAATATGCAGGCACTGACCTATCACGGCTACAAGCCGGTGGCGATGGCGGCGGTGCTGGAGTCCCATACTCGTCTGCTGGAGAGCCATCAATTGGTGCTGGTCGAAGGCGCCGGCTCGCCGGCCGAGATCAACCTGCGTGCCGGTGACATCGCCAACATGGGCTTTGCCGAGGCAGTCGATTGCCCGGTAATCCTGATCGCCGATATTGACAAGGGTGGCGTGTTCGCTCATCTGGTCGGCACCCTGGAGCTGCTCAGCCCGAGCGAGCAGGCGCGCATCCAAGGGTTCGTGATCAATCGCTTTCGCGGTGATATCGCACTGCTCAAACCGGGGCTGGACTGGCTCGAACAGCGTACCGGCAAGCCCGTGCTCGGCGTGCTGCCGTACCTGATGGATTTTCATCTGGAAGCCGAGGACGCCGTCGATACCCGCCAGCAGACCAAGGATGAACAGGCCTTGCGCGTGGTGGTGCCAGTATTACCGCGCATCAGCAACCACACCGATTTCGATCCGTTGCGTCTGCATCCGCAGGTGCAGCTGACTTTCGTCGGGCCCGGTCAGGCCATCCCGCCAGCGGACCTGATCATCCTGCCCGGCTCCAAGAGTGTGCGCGCCGATCTCGCGCGGCTGCGTGAGCAGGGCTGGGATGCTGCCATCACCCGCCACCTGCGTTATGGCGGCAAGGTTCTGGGTATCTGCGGTGGCCTGCAGATGCTCGGGCGGCAGATTCACGATCCGCACGGCCTGGAAGGTGTTGCCGGCAGTAGCCAAGGTCTCGGTCTGCTGGATTTCGAGACGGTGCTGGAGCCGGAGAAACAGTTGCGCAACGTGCGCGGTCGGTTGTGCCTGGAGCAGGCTGATGTCAGCGGTTACGAGATTCATGCCGGCGTCAGTCGTGGGCCAGGGCTCAATGGCGCCGTGCAGCTCGATGACGGGTGCAGCGACGGTGGCCTCAGCGCCGATGGCCAGGTGTTCGGTACCTACCTGCATGGCCTGTTCGAGCAACCCTCGGCGTTCGCTGCGCTGTTGCGCTGGGCCGGGCTGCATGAGGTGCAGGCGGTGGATTACCAGGCGCTGCGCGAGCGCGATATCGAGCGCCTGGCCGATCAGGTGGAGCTGCACCTGGATACCGAAAAACTCAAGGCGCTTTGCGGCCTGGGGTAGGGCGCGCGCGGCACCCGCAGGTTTTGAAATGGTGCGCACAGCGCACCCTACGGAGAGAAGATGCTTGAATTGATCCTCGGCGGTGCTCGTTCCGGCAAGAGCCGGCTGGCCGAGAAGCTGGCCGACGAGTCCGGATTGGAGGTCGTCTATATCGCCACCAGCCAGCTGCTCGATGGCGAGATGAATGCGCGCGTCGCTCAGCATCGCGCAAGGCGACCAGAGCATTGGGCGCTGGTCGAAGAGCCGCTGGAACTCGCCCGCGTGCTGCGCGAACAGGCTGCGCCCGGCCGTTGCCTGCTGGTGGACTGCCTGACCCTGTGGCTGACCAACCTGCTGATGCTGGATGATCCTGCTCGTCTGGCAGCCGAACGTGAGGCGCTGCTCGACTGCGTGGAGCAACTGCCGGGGCGCATTCTGCTGGTCAGCAATGAAACCGGGCTGGGCGTGGTGCCGCTGGGCGAGCTCACCCGTCGTTATGTCGATGAAGCCGGCTGGCTGCACCAGGCACTGGCCGAGCGCAGCCAGCGCGTGCTGTTCACAGTTGCCGGTTTGCCCATGGTGTTGAAGGGGGAGGTGTTATGAGCCTGCAATGGTGGCAAGGGCCGTGTCAGCCGCTGGATCATGTTGCACGGATCAAGGCCGAGACGCGTCAGCAGCAATTGACCAAGCCGGCGGGTTCGCTGGGGCGGCTGGAGAGTCTCGCCATCCATCTGGCCGCATTACAGGGGCGCGAGCGGCCGAGCCTGGACAAGCTGTGGATCGCCATCTTTGCCGGTGATCATGGCGTGGTGGCTGAGGGCATTTCCGCCTATCCGCAGGCAGTGACCGGACAGATGCTGGCCAACTTCGTCACTGGCGGTGCGGCCATCAGCGTGCTCGCGCGTCAGTTGGACGCAGCGCTGGAGGTGATCGACCTGGGGACTGCCGAACCACTGCCGCCGCTGTCTGGCGTGCGTCATCTGCAGGTCGGCGCCGGCACGCAGAATTTCGCCCGCGATCCAGCGATGACCTTGGCCCAGGCGATGATTTGCCTGGAAGCTGGCCGCGACAGCGTCCAACGCGCGCGCGCCAGTGGTTGCGACCTGTTCGTCGGTGGCGAGATGGGCATCGGCAACACCACCGCGGCGGCCGCGCTGGCCTGCTGGCTACTGGATTGCCCGGCGAGCGAACTGGCAGGCCCTGGTACCGGATTGGATGGTGCTGGTGTGGCGCACAAGGCGCGGGTGATCGACGCCGCGCTGGCGCTGCACCGGAGGCAGATCGTCGATCCGCTGCAAGCGCTGATCCACTTGGGTGGCTTCGAGATCGCCGCCCTCGTTGGTGCTTACCTGGCCGCTGCGCAGCAGGGTGTCGCGGTATTGGTCGATGGCTTTATCTGCAGCGTCGCTGCCTTGCTTGCCGTGCGCCTGAACCCTGGTTGCCGCGACTGGCTGTTGTTCGCCCACCACGGCGCTGAGCCAGGCCATGTGCGCGTGCTGCAGGCGCTGCAGGCCGGACCGCTGCTGGAACTGGGCCTGCGACTGGGCGAGGGCAGCGGCGCCGCATTGGCCGTGCCGTTGCTGCGCCTGGCCTGCGCCCTGCACGGCCAGATGGCGACCTTCGCTGAAGCTGCCGTTGCCGAGAGACCGAGCTGATGCTGCAGCTGGAATTGCTGCGCCATGGCGAGACCGAACTGGGGGGCGGTTTGCGCGGCAGCCTGGACGATGCACTCACCGAGCAGGGCTGGGCGCAGTTGCGTGCCGCCGTGCAGGGCGCCGGCCCCTGGGGTCGCCTGATCAGCTCGCCGCTGCAGCGTTGTGCCCGCTTTGCCGAGGAGCTGGCCGCCGCCCATGGTTTGCCGCTGCACCTTGAGCCCGGCCTGCAGGAGCTGCATTTCGGTGACTGGGAAGGGCGTAGCGCTGCCGAGCTGATGCACAGCGATGCCGAGGCATTGGGCCAGTTCTGGGCCGACCCCTATGCGTTCACGCCGCCCAATGGCGAGCCGTTGCTGCAGTTCGAGGCGCGCATTCTGGCTGCCATACGGCGCTTGCAGCAGAATCATGCGGGTGAGCGCCTGCTGCTGATCACTCATGGCGGTGTCATGCGTCTGCTGCTGGCGCGAGCCCGCTGTCTGCCACGCCAGGAGCTACTGCAGGTCAACGTCGGCTACGCCCAGCGCTTTCGCCTGAGCCTGGATGCCGACGGGCAACTGACGGAATTGCCATGATTGCGCTGCTGATCGCCCTGCAGTTCCTCACTCGCTTGCCTGTCACGCTGCCTGGCATGCCCTCGCCGGAGCAGGTGGGGCGTTCGCTGCTCTGGTATCCGGCCGTAGGCCTGTTGCTCGGCCTGCTGTTATGGGGCGCGCACCTGCTGCTGGGGCAGACGTCGGCGTTATTGCAGGCAGCGATCATTCTGGCGCTGTGGGTGGGGCTGAGCGGCGGCCTGCATCTGGATGGCCTGGCCGACACCGCGGATGCCTGGGTCGGCGGTTTTGGTGACCGCGAGCGCACCCTGGCGATCATGAAAGACCCTCGCAGCGGGCCTATCGCAGTAGTGGTGCTGGTTCTGCTGTTGCTTCTCAAGTTCGCCGCCTTGTTCACGCTGCTGCAGGCCGGGCAGGGGATCTACCTGCTGCTGTTGCCCTGGCTGGGACGCAGCCTGTTGCCACTGCTGTTGGCGACCACGCCCTATGTGCGGGCCGGTGGACTGGGGCAGGCGCTGGTCGATCACTTGCCGCGCCGACAATTGCCCTGGGTGCTGGGCCTGCACCTGCTGGGCATGCTGCTGTTCGGCTGGCAGGGCCTGCTGGTGCTGGCGACGGGCTTGCTGCTGTTCGCCTGGCTGCGCCGCGCCTTGCTGCAACGTCTCGGCGGCACCACGGGTGATACGGCCGGTGCACTGGTCGAGCTGGCTGAGTGCGGCGCACTTTTAGCGCTAGCGCTGAATCTCTGACACAACTGTTATGCCGACCCAGTGCATAACTGTATGAGTGTGAATCGTTGATGCGGGTATATACCTGTATCCATGTTGCCGACCTCCTGCCTCTGTACCCAACTGCGCCGCGCCAGTCGCGGCGTTACCCGTCTCTACGATGACGCCTTGGCTGCTGTCGGGCTTGGCGGTGCGCAGTTTTCCCTGCTGCGCCACGTACAGCGGCTCGGGCAGCCGAGCATTTCCGTGCTAGCCGAGGCCATGGGGCTGGATCGTAGTACGTTGGGGCGCAACGTGCGGGTGCTGGAGGAACAGGGGCTGGTGCAACTGGGAGAGGGGCGCGACTTGCGCGCTCGCGAGGTACGGCTCACAGAGGCCGGCCTTCAACGCATCGATCTGGCGCTGCCGCTGTGGGAACAGGCACAGCGCGAGGTGACCGCGCAACTGGGCGAAGGTCGCCGTGCCGAATTGATGAGGTTGCTCGAACAACTGGCCTAATGGCCAACTCATTTTTACTGCCTGAACGGTCGTTAACGGGCGTTCGCTGGAGAGACTGATGACAACTGCATGGCGCTCAACCACCTGGCTGCTGCTTGGCGCGTCACTGATCCTGGCGCTGTCGCTTGGCACCCGGCATGGTTTCGGCCTGTTCCTGCCGCCGATGAGTGCGGAGTTCGGCTGGGGCCGCGAGGTGTTCGCCTTCGCCATCGCGCTACAGAATCTGATCTGGGGTTTGGCGCAGCCGATCACTGGAGCACTGGCCGACCGTTTTGGCGCGCGCAAGGCGGTCGTCGTTGGCGGTGTGCTGTACATGCTCGGCCTGATGCTGATGAGCATGGCCGATTCGCCGCTATCGCTGTCGCTGAGTGCCGGTTTGCTGATCGGCATCGGGCTGTCCGGCACATCGTTCTCGGTGATCCTGGGTGTGGTCGGTCGCGCCGTACCGCCAGAGAAACGCAGCATGGCCATGGGCGTCGCTGCGGCGGCAGGCTCGTTTGGGCAGTTCGCGATGTTGCCGGGCACGCTCGGGCTGATCGGCTGGCTCGGTTGGTCGGCAGCACTGCTGGCCCTGGGGCTGCTGGTGGCGTTGATGATTCCGCTCGCAGTGATGATCAAGGAGACGCCTCCACCTGCGAGCAATGGTCCACAGCAAACGTTGATCGAAGCGCTGCGTGAGGCTACCAGCCACTCCGGTTTCTGGCTGCTGGCGCTGGGTTTCTTCGTCTGTGGTTTCCAGGTGGTGTTTGTCGCCGTGCATCTGCCAGCCTACCTGGTCGATCACCATCTGCCGGCGTTGACTGGTACCACGGTGCTGGCGCTGGTTGGCCTGTTCAATATCTTCGGCACCTACATCGCCGGCTGGCTCGGCGGACGCATGTCCAAGCCGCGTCTACTGAGCATCCTGTACCTGTTGCGTGGCGTGGTGATCACGCTGTTTCTGGTGGCGCCACTGACGCAGTGGAGCGCCTACCTGTTCGGTATCGCTATGGGCCTGCTATGGCTGTCTACCGTGCCGCTGACCAACGGTACCGTGGCCACCCTGTTCGGTGTGCGCAACCTGTCGATGCTCGGCGGTATCGTCTTTCTGTTCCACCAACTGGGCTCCTTCCTCGGTGGTTGGCTGGGCGGTTACCTCTACGACACCACCGGCAGCTACGACCTGGTCTGGCAGATTTCCATCGGCCTCAGCCTGATGGCCGCCGCGCTCAACTGGCCGGTACGTGAGGTGCCGGTGGCGCGTCTGCAGGGCGCGCCGGCATGAGTCGTAAGGTGCTGACGCTCAGTGCCGCGGCGCTGGGCTTCGGTACGCTGCTGGCTTTGGCCTGGTGGGGCTGGCGCCAGGGTGGGCTGGCGCTGCTGCAGCTGGGTGTCGGTATCTGCTAGTTGCTTGCGGCTGGGCCTGCGAGTAGCGTGGTGCAATCGCGTCATCGCCTGAGGTCACTGCCATGTCCCTTCGCCGTCTTGCCTGTTCCCTATTGCTGTCCAGCCTGGCGCTGCCGGTGCTGGCCGCCGAATGTCCGGCCATGCTGCAGGGCGAGCTGCCCAAGCTGCGCGCCAAAGGTGAAAACATCGTACTCTGTCAGTTCTCGGGCAAGCCGCTGGTGGTGGTCAACACCGCCAGCTTCTGCGGCTTCACCCCGCAATTCAAAGGGCTCGAGGCGCTGTACCAGCGTTACAAGGATCAGGGCCTGGAAGTGCTCGGCGTGCCATCTGACGACTTCCGCCAGGAATCCGCCGACAGCAAGGAAACGGCCACTGTCTGCTACGTCAACTACGGCGTGACCTTCGCCATGACCGAACCGCAGCCGGTTTCCGGTGCCAACGCCATCCCATTGTTCAAGGGCCTGGCCGAGCAGAGCCGGCAGCCGCGCTGGAATTTCTTCAAGTACGTGGTCGACCGTCAGGGCAAGGTGGTGGCCAGCTTCTCCAGCCTGACCAAGCCGGATGATCCCGAGTTGATCGCCGCCGTCGAGAAGGCGATCGCTTCGCAACCCTGAGAACCTATTCAAAGTCTGCTGCGCGTCGGCCCTGCTGCGTTAAAAACAGGTTCGGAATGCTCATGTGCTACAGCACACTCCGCTTCCTCTCCTGCTTTTGCCTTGCATGACTCTAGCTCGCGAGACTTTGAACAGGTTCTGGGTCTTTTTGTTTCGCGGCCCTTCACCCATCTGGGCGATGGGCCGTGTCCGTCCGCCTGCCTAGACAGGCCAGGCGCCGGACGCAGTTCACCCGGCGTGCCCGACAAGAACAATAAGGAGGCACCCATGCGTCGCGTCTATACCGCTGCCCTGGCAACACTCGCTCTACTTGGCGCCGTCGAGGCCCAGGCCAACTACACCAAGACCAAGTACCCGATCGTGCTGGTACACGGCGTGACCGGTTTCAACACCATCGGTGGCCTGGTCAACTACTTCCACACCATTCCCTGGAACCTCGAACGCGACGGCGCGCGAGTGCACGTCGCCAGCGTCGCGGCCTTCAACGATAGCGAGCAGCGTGGCGCCGAGCTGGCCCGGCAGATCGTGCCCTGGGCCGCTGCCGGTGGCGGCAAGGTCAACCTGATCGGTCACAGTCAGGGTTCGCCGACTTCGCGCGTGGCGGCTTCGCTGCGTCCGGATCTGGTCGCCTCGGTGACCTCGATCAACGGCGTCAACAAGGGCTCCAAGGTCGCTGACGTAGTGCGTGGCGTGCTGCCACCGGGCAGCGGGATCGAAGGTGGTGCCAACGCCATCGCTAATGCCCTCGGTGCGGTGATCAACCTGCTGTCCGGGTCGAGCAACCCGCAGAGCGGTATCAATGCGCTGGGCACTCTGACCACCGCAGGTACCAGTTCGTTGAACAGCCGTCACCCGTGGGGCGTCAACACCAGCAGCTACTGCGCCAAGTCCACCGAAGTGCACAACGTGCGTGGGCACAGCATCCGCTACTACTCCTGGACGGGTAATGCCGCCTATACCAACGTGCTTGATGCGGCCGATCCCTTCCTGGCCTTCACCGGCCTGGTGTTCGGCAGCGAGAAGAACGACGGTTTGGTAGGCGTGTGTTCCACCTACCTGGGGCAGGTTATCGACGACAGCTACCACATGAATCACGTCGATGCGATCAACCATCTGTTCGGCATCCGTGGGTGGACCGAGCCGGTGTCGCTGTATCGCCAGCATGCCAACCGCCTGAAGAACAAGGGCGTCTGATCCCGGTGAACGCGGCGGGGTGACCCGCCGCAGCGAGGTTGCATGTCCAAGTTCTTCAGTCTTTCCCTGGTCGCCGTGGTGGTTGCGGGTGGTCTTACCCTGTACTGGCGCTGGCCGGCAGCGGTACCCGAGGCGTTGCCAACTGTCGCTGTCGCCGTGCCGTCACGGGCAGCGTCGTCTGAACCTACGTCGCTTCCTATCGCCGAGGCATCTGTCGAGGCACAGCCGTCAGTCGCCGAGTCCTTGCCCAGCCTGGCCGATACCAACGTGGACGGCCAACTGCGCACCGATGTGGCCGGTAATCTGGTGCTGGACCTGGCGGTGCGCGACTATTTCGATTATTTCCTTAGCGCCGTCGATCATTCCGGGCTCGATGCGGTGATCGAGGCCCTGCTGGCCGATGCCGGCCGGCGTCTGCCGGAGCCCGCTCTCGGGCAGATGATCAGCCTGCTCGGTGATTATCTGGACTACAAGCGCGCCAGCATGGCGCTGATGCAGCAGCCGCTGGATGCCCAGCAGCAGGTAGAACCGAAGGCGCAGTTGCAGGCACTGCAGTCGGCTTTTGCCCGTCTCGACGAGTTGCGCCGCGCCCATTTCTCTGCGGCCGCGCAGGAGGCGCTGTTCGGCGCCGAACAGGCTTATGCCCGTTACACCCTCGATAGCCTGGCATTGCAACAGCGTGATGACCTCGGCGAGGCGCAGCGCGCGCAGAGGCTCGAGCAGTTGCGTGAGCGTCTGCCCGAGGCGCTGCGAGAAAGCGAGCAGCGCCAGCAATTGGCTTTGGAACAATTGCAGCGCAGTGAGCAGTTGTGGCGTGATGGCGCGGATGAGCAGCAGGTGCGCGAGTTCCTGGCGATGACCTATGATCCGCAGACCGTGCAGCGCCTGCTGGATGAACAGCGCCGCGAGCGCGATTGGCAGCAGCACTACCAGGCCTATCGCAATGAGCTGGCCAGCCTGCAAGGCCGGGGGCTGAGCGAAGCAGATGGCGAGCAACTACAGCGTCAACTGCGCGAGCGCTTGTTCAGCAGTGAAGACCGACACCGTGTGGAAACCTATGACGCCATCGCCGCGAAGCAACCGGAGCCGCTCGACCACTGACGGATACCGCCCATGAGTGAGCGCCTGCTGCTGGCCCAGCAGCGCCGAGGCTATCGCTCGCTGCGTTTCGCTGCCGAGTTGGAGGCAGGCTTTGCCGAGCATCGGGTGCTGCGCATTCGTCGGCGCCTGCCGCTGATCGCCCCCATCGCAGCGTTGTTTCAGTTGATTTATGCGCTGCTGGATTTTCTGCTCATGCCGCTTCCGGTCAGCCTGTCGGTGCTACCGCTGCGTATGCTTGCGCTGGCGGTGTTGGCGCTGTCCTTTTTCTACTGCCGCCGGGTCGAGGCACCGCCTGCCAGGGTGCCATTGGTCTATGCCGCGGCCTACTGGGTCAACGGCGTCAGCGTCGCGTTGATCGTTCACCTGTGCTGGCAGCAGGGCGTGGCGATGCCCTACGACGGTCTGTTCCTCATCCTGTTGTTCGGTTACGCCCTGCTCGGGCTGTCGTTTCGTGCGATCAGCCTTTGTAGCTGGAGCTTCTGCCTGCTGTTCATCGGCGTCGGCGTGCTGTTCGGTGAAACCGGCGGCGCGCTGGCTTACCAGGGCCTGTTTCTGTTCTGCGCCAACCTGATCGGCAGCGTCGGCGCCTATATGCAGGAGCATGGTCAGCGCGGTGCCTGGCTGAACCTGCGCCTGCTCGATCTGGCGCGTCAGCGCGCCGAAGCCGATGACGCGCGCAAGCTGCGCCTGCTCGCAGCTGCCAGTCACGACCTGCGCCAGCCGCTCAATGCCATGGGGTTGTACGCCGAACATCTGGTGGAACAGGGCTGTGACCTGCAGACCCGGCGCATCAGCTCGCGCTTGGCCGCGTCGGTGGAGCAGTTGGGGCGCCTGCTGCAATCGCTGCTCGACTACACCCGTCTGACCTTACCCGGTGGTGTGCAGGCCAGGCCGCACGCGTTTGCGCTGCGCCTCTTGCTCGAACGGCTGATTGCCGAAGTGGCGCCAGAGGCACAACAGCAGGGTCTAGATCTGCAGCTGCATTGTGACGACTGTGGCGTGCACAGCGACCCGCTGCTGCTGGAACGCCTGCTGCGCAACTTGCTGAACAATGCCCTGCTGCACGCACAGGCGCAGCACCTGAGGTTGAGCGCAGCGCCTGATGGCGACGAGATCGTGTTGGAGGTGGCCGATGATGGTCGCGGCCTCAGTGAGGCGGAGCAGGCCTTGGTGTTCGAGGAATTTCGTCAACTGGACAATCCCGGGCGCAATGCCGAGCGCGGACTCGGTCTTGGTCTGGCCATCGTGCGGCAGCTGGCCGAGGTGCTGGAGCACCCCTTGCACCTGCATTCACAGCCGGGCGCGGGCGCACGCTTCGTCCTGCGTTTGCCGCTGGCTGAGGTACCTGTGGCAGCGCCGCGCGCCGATACTGGATTGACCTTGCAGGGGCGCGTGCTGCTGCTCGAAGACGACCCAGCCGGGCGTGAAGCGCTGGCTGGCTTGCTGCGTCGCTGGGGCTGCGAGGTGCAGGCTTGCGCTGACCTGGCCAGTGCGCTGCAGGTATTGCGTGTCGATACGCCGCAGTTGTTGATCAGTGACTACCGGCTGGCCGAGCAGGAGGATGGCCTGCAGGCCATCGAGCGCCTACGTGAGGCGGCCGGGCTGATGCTGCCGGCTCTACTGATCAGTGCTGACCTGAGCCCGGAGCTGCACGAGCGCTGCTTGCCCGCTCACGTCATTCCCCTGAGCAAACCGCTGTTGCCGGCGCGTTTGCGTCAAGTGCTGGCCACTCAGTTGCGAGCGCGCCAGGCCGTCAGTTGATCACAGCCAGCCACGCTGGCGCGCGGCACTGACACAGGCGGTGCGGGTATGCACGGCGAAGGTTTCGAACAGGGCCTTGAGGTGGGTCTTGACCGTGTCTTCGGCCAGGCCCAGCTGGCGGCTGATGGCTTTGTTCGGTAGACCCTCGGCCAGTAGCTGGAGAATCTCCAGCTGCCTCGGTGTCAGCGGTGAGGCGCTGGTCGGCGCCGGCAGGGTTTCACCCAGCAGGACGCGAGTCACCGACTGACGCAGGGCATGGCCATCGGAGCTCTTGGGGATGAAACCGAGCGCGCCAGCCGCCAGGCTCGCCTGGGCATCCAGCGCCGAGTCACTGGCGCTGAGAATGGCCACTGGCGTGCTTTCGCCGCGTGCCAGCCAACGCTGCAAAAGCTCCAGGCCAGGCACGTCAGGTAAGCGCAGGTCGAGCAGGATCAGGTCATAGCTGTGTTGGCGCAGGCACTGCTCGGCTTCGGCGGCACTGTGCGCGGTGTGGATCTGCAGGTTCGCACTGAGCGGCGACAGGGCCAGGGACAGGCCATCGAGAAAAATGCGGTGGTCGTCGACCAACAGGAGACGGAGATTGTCGGGCAGGGTAGTGCAGAGGGCAGTCATGATGTTCTCACGCGGCTTTTATTGTTGTTCTGCCGCGTGAGTTTAGCCAATGCAGTGGCCCGATTAGAAGCGGTAGCTGAGCGAGGCGCCGAGACCGTGTGCACTGTTCTTGTAACGTGCACTGTAGGTGCCGCGGGTGGCGCTGGCGTGGTTCACGTCCACCGACTCTTCCTGCAGGTAGGAATAGGCCACATCGATGGTCATGTCCTGATTCGGGCTCCAGCCGGCACCGACGCTGAAGATGGTACGGTCACCGGATGGCACGCGCGGCGAGCGGTCGACGTTGTTGATCGGCGACTGGTCGATGGCGACACCGGTGCGCAGGGTCCACTGCGGGTTGACCTTGTACGACAGGCCGACCGCATGAGCCCAGGTGTCGTGCCAGTTCTGCTCCTCAACGATGGTGGCGAGCGGAGCCGGTAGGGTGGCTGAATCGTTCTCCACACGGATTTCCTTGAAGCGGCTCCAGCGCGTCCAGGTGCTGCCAACATGCAGTGTCAGCGCATCGGTCAGGTCATGGGTGATCGACATGTCCACCGATTCGGGCGTGGTCAGGTCCAGCTTTGCGTCGTATTTGCCGGCTACGCCCGCCAGTATGCCGCTGCCGGAAACGCGGGTATCACCTTCCAGTTCGTACTTCACCCGCGAATGGTAGACCAAGCCGGCACGGGTCTGCGGGGTGAACTCGTAGAGCACGCCAACATTGAAGCCGACGGCGGTGTCGTCGCCCTTGACCCGCACCTTGCCATCGTTGCTGCCAGGGCTCAGCGGGTTGAGCACGGAGGAGCTGAGTTCGCCTTCGATATGGTTGAAGGTCGGGCCGAAGCCGACTGACAGCTTGTCGTTGAAGCGATAGCTCAGGGTCGGCTGGATCGTGATCACTCGTACATAGCTCTTGTCCGCGTGATAAAGGCCTTGGAAATTACTCTCATAGTCGGTCATCAGGCCGAAAGGCACGTAGATGCCCAGGCCGAAAGCGACCTTGTCGTCCAGCGGCTTGACGTAATAGCCCATGGGTACGCCGGTGGTCGGCACCATATCGCCGTCGTTACTGCCAGACAGCGCGAGCGGGCCCGCATTGGCGCTGGCGTGGCTAATATCGCTTTTGGCGTGAATCACCGCAGCACCGACGTAGACTTCGTCGCGCTTGAGGCGGGCCATGCCGGCCGGGTTGCCGAACACGGTACTGGCATCGTCGGCCGACGATGAGCGTCCGGCGAAGGAGGTACCCATACCGGAAATGCTTTGTTCGTTGAGGGCGAAGCCGCTGGCGAAACCATGGCTCGAGGTGGCAGTGATGGCGACGGCAAGACCGGTCTTGAGAAGACGTTTGCTCACGGGGAAGCTCCTGTGGTGAGGCGGGGGGGCGCACGCTACAGTTTTTCCTGACCCCTGCCAAGGCGCTGAAGTTCCCGAAATAGAGCGTATTGTCGGACAATTGGTTGGATAATGTATGGATTTTCTAAATTGTATTTTCTGACTGCCTGGTCAGGCCGCCTGGCTTACGGGCTCAATGCAGCGTTGCCAGGCATCGAGAAAGTCATGTTGGCTCGCCTGCGGCTGAAAAACCTTGCGCCAAATTCGGCCCATGGCCAGCACGTCATCAGCGGCCGGCAGCTCGAGTTTTTCGCTTTCGATCATCAGCCAGGCAATGGCAGTGGCGTAACGCAGATTGACCGTCAGCTCCATGTGCGGCATTTCCAAGAATGCGTGCTGGCTGGCGAGGCCACGTACACGGCTGGCAAGATCCGGGTCGAAGGCCAGATGCTGGTCCCAGAGTATCTGGTGGCGCTGTTCGCTGATGCGATACAAACCGTGGCCTTGCGGGGTGTCCAGCGCACTGCCCAGAGCTGACTGACAAGCCGCAGCCCCTAGCAGCAGTGCCTCGGCGGTGGCGCTATGGCGTTCGAGATAGAGCAGGGTAGGGCGGATCACATGTTGGCTGAGATCGCAGGCGGCAATTCCCATGGCATCCTCGCAAGGGTGCCGGTGGGGCCGGGCGCGTGGCAGCTGTTTGCAGACCGATGAAAAACTATCTCGGCTTTGGCTTCCTGCGTCGCTCTACCTCCTGCATCCATGCAGTCGTGCGTTGGCAATCCTGCGTTAAAAACAGCCTCGTGTGCGAGCCCAGTCGAAATGCTCATTTACGCTTGTAAAATCGAGCGCGATTCCGACCGTTTCTCGGCTGTTTTTGCCTTGTCTTGCCTGCCTCGCTAACGTTTTTCAACGGTCTGGGCTCTTCGATAAAGGCCCCACCGGGAGCGGGGTTAGCCGCTCATTCTCAAGTCTAGTGCGATATTTCAGCTGTAAAGGTCTGTTTTTAAATTGATTCCGGATTTGAGTTATTGGGCATATTTCGATTGGTGCTTAAAACCCTCGATCAATCACCCGTGGCTACCGGGCGCGTCGGGTCGGTGATCCACTCGCTCCAGGAGCCTGCGTAGAGCGGCGCCAATGGATAACCGGCGAGGCTCATGGCGAACAGGTTGTGACAGGCCGTGACCCCCGAGCCGCAGTAAGCCACCAGATTTTCCATCGGACGTTCGCCGCGCAGCTCGTCGAAACGCTCGCGCAGTACCGTTGCCGGAAGGAAGCGGCCATCCTTACCCAGGTTGTCGGTGAACACGGCGCATCGTGCACCGGGAATATGCCCGGCGACCGGGTCGAGAGGCTCGACCTCGCCGCGAAAACGCGGCAGTGCACGCGCGTCGAGCAGGGTCAGCTCCGGGTTGCCCAAGTGCTGGGCCAGGTGATCGGCAGTCAGCAGCAGGCTGCTGTCGGGTTGCGCGGAGAAATCGCCCGGGGTGTTGCTCGGTGGTGTGATGGTCAGTTCCTGTCCGGCTTCACGCCAGGCTTTCAGGCCGCCATCGAGCAGGTACAAGCCATCACGCTTGCCCAGCCACAGCAGCAACCACCAGGCGCGTGCGGCGAAGGCCCCAGGGCCGTCGTCATACAGTACGACCTGGCTATCCGCCCGCAGACCGCAGCTGCGCAGGCGTTCGACCAGAGAACTCGGGTCGGGGAGCGGGTGGCGACCGGTTACGCCCTTGACCACCGGGGCAGACAGGTCCTGCTCCAGGTCGAGAAAGTGCGCGCCCGGGATATGCCCATCGACGTAGCTGCGGCGCCCATAGTCTGGGTCTTCGAGGGCGAAGCGGCAGTCCAGTACCAGCAGGTCGTTTTGGCCTAGACGCTGTTGAAGGTGTTCCGCGCTGATCAATTGAGCGAGTGGCATGCAGCCTCCTGTTTCGTAGCAGGGTTTGCGGCATCATACCGCCTGGCCTTCCATTGGATCCCCTGCGAAGAAAAACCTTCTCACACACATTCGGAAAAGCTGTAACGCCAGCACTGAGGCCGACCCAATCATAGGTGGTCGATTTTTGTGCGATGCATGCAATTATTTGGTGCGTTATTGGGTGGGAATAATTGCGCGATAGAGGCCTTTCAAATCTTTATTCGTAGTTAGTGCACTAAAAAGTTTCATCAAGGCGACATTTTGATCTGTTTTGGTGCTTTGCTGCCTGTTAGAGTGCCGGCCACTTTGTCTTTGTGGTGTCGAGGTGCCGCATGTCGTTGTCCGTCGATTCTTTCCTGGCGCGCCTGAAGCAGCGCGATCCCCATCAGCCGGAATTCCACCAGGCGGTGGAAGAGGTGGTGCGCAGCCTGTGGCCCTTCCTCGAGGCCAACCCGCGCTACCGCGATGCCGGCATTCTCGAGCGCATGGTCGAGCCGGAACGGGCCATTCTGTTTCGCGTGCCGTGGGTCAATGATCGTGGCCAGGTACAGGTCAATCGCGGTTACCGTATCCAGATGAGCAGCGCCATCGGCCCCTACAAGGGCGGCCTGCGTTTCCACCCCTCGGTGAACCTGGGTGTCCTCAAGTTTCTCGCCTTCGAGCAGGTGTTCAAGAACTCCCTGACCTCGCTGCCCATGGGCGGCGGCAAGGGTGGCTCGGACTTCGACCCCAAGGGCAAGAGCGAAGGCGAGGTGATGCGCTTCTGCCAATCGTTCATGACCGAGCTGTACCGTCACATCGGCGCCGATCTGGACGTACCGGCCGGTGACATCGGCGTCGGCGGTCGCGAGATTGGTTACCTGTTCGGTCAGTACAAGCGTCTGTCCAACCAGTTCACCTCGGTACTGACCGGCAAGGGTCTGAGTTATGGCGGCAGCCTGATCCGCCCGGAGGCCACCGGTTACGGCTGCGTATACTTCGCCCAGGAGATGCTCAAGCGCATCGGCCGGGGTTTCGAGGGCCAGCGCGTGGCCGTTTCCGGCTCCGGCAACGTCGCCCAGTACGCGGCGCAGAAGGTCATGGAGCTGGGCGGACGGGTGATTTCGCTGTCCGACTCCGAAGGCACCCTGTATGCCGAGAGTGGCCTCAGCGACGAACAGTGGCAGTACTTGATGGAGCTGAAGAACGTGCGTCGTGCCCGCCTGCGCGAGATGGCTGAGCACTATGGTTTGCAGTTCCTCGCCGGGCAGCGTCCGTGGGGCCTGGCCTGCGATATCGCTTTGCCCTGCGCGACGCAAAACGAACTGGACGCTGAGGATGCTCGCGCGCTGCTGAAGAACGGCTGCATCTGCGTGGCCGAAGGCGCCAATATGCCTTCGACCCTGGAAGCGGTGGACCTGTTCGTCGAGGCCGGTATCTGCTACGCACCGGGCAAGGCGTCTAACGCCGGTGGCGTGGCCACCAGCGGCCTGGAAATGAGCCAGAACGCCATGCGCCTGCACTGGAGCGCCGGCGAGGTGGACGAGCGTCTGCACGGCATCATGCAGAACATTCACCATGCCTGCGTGCATCACGGTGAAGAGAATGGCCGCATCAACTACGTCAAGGGCGCCAACATCGCCGGCTTCGTCAAGGTCGCCGATGCGATGCTGGCGCAAGGCGTGGTCTGAGCCCATCGCAGTAGACTCGAGGCCCCCCCGGGAAAACGGGGGCCCGGGGGGTGTGGGGGGGGGCGGGGGGGGGTGCCGCGCCCGAGGAGCGGTGGGGCGGGCCCGCCCCCCGCCGCCCCCGGGC